>NZ_JACNDU010000003.1:0-443841 GCF_017351735.1 Pseudomonas sp. FW300-N2A2
TTCTCCGCTTTCGACCGAGAAGATCGAATCGTCAAAAGAGCCACACAACACCGCTCTTTCAACTCCTTCTGGGCTTCGATGACCTGAAGCAACTCGCTGTCGAAAACTGCGTAACTCTTTGTTTGCCAAGGAGTTTTCCGTTTCGACTGCGCCGGAAGTGGGGCGAATTATAGACTTCCAGAATCTGCCGTCAACCCCTAATTCCAGCTTTATTCGGATTTGAGCGAAATACGCGCAAATGCCTTCTTGCCAGCCTGGCAAACATGGGTCGCGCCCAACACGTATATAAAGGTGCGATCCACAACCTCACCATCTATACGTACACCGCCGGAATTCAGCAGATCACGCGCTACCGCCGAGTTCTTCACCAGGCCTGCCTTATTAAGGACAGCAGCGATCGGCATATCTTCAGTAGCGCTCAATTCGATTTCCGGCAGATCGTCCGGCAGCTCGCCATCCTTCATACGATTGCCCGCTGCACGATGAGCATTGGCTGCTGCTTCTTCACCATGGAAGCGCGCAACGATCTCTTCGGCCAGCTTGATCTTGATGTCGCGCGGATTGGCACCCGCCTCGACATCGGCGCGGAACGCATTGATCTCATCCATGGAACGGAAGCTGAGCAATTCGAAGTAACGCCACATCAGCGCATCCGGAATCGAAACCAGCTTGCTGTACATCACTCCCGGCGCTTCCTGAATACCGACGTAGTTGCCCAAGGACTTGGACATCTTCTTCACGCCATCCAGACCTTCAAGCAACGGCATAGTCAGAATGCACTGAGGATCCTGACCATAACCGCGCTGCAGCTCACGCCCCATCAACAGGTTGAACTTCTGATCGGTACCGCCCAGCTCGACATCCGCGCGCAAGGCGACCGAGTCGTAACCCTGAACCAGCGGATAGAGGAACTCATGGATGGCGATTGGCTGATTGGTCGTGTAGCGCTTGTCGAAATCGTCGCGCTCGAGCATGCGAGCAACGGTGTACTGCGAAGTCAGGCGAATGAAGTCGGCCGGCCCCATCTGATCCATCCAGGTGGAGTTGAACGCCACCTCGGTTTTGGCCGGATCAAGAATCTTGAAAACCTGGGTCTTGTAGGTCTCGGCATTCTCGAGAACCTGCTCACGGGTTAGCGGCGGACGCGTAGCGCTCTTGCCGCTCGGATCACCGATCATCCCGGTGAAGTCACCTATAAGGAAGATCACCTGATGCCCCAGCTCCTGGAACTGGCGCAGCTTATTAATAAGCACCGTGTGACCCAGGTGCAAATCCGGCGCGGTCGGATCGAAGCCTGCCTTAATACGTAGCGGCTGGCCACGCTTGAGCTTTTCGATCAGCTCGGACTCGACCAACAGTTCTTCTGCACCACGTTTGATCAGCGCTAGCTGCTCTTCAACCGACTTCATAACAGACCCGCAAGGCTCGAATTCAAAGGGAACCAACCATACAAGATCACGCGTCAAATACAAAGTTTGGCCGGCGCAATGACGCCAATCCGCTGACAGAGTGACCACGGACTTGCTTCAGAGATGATTTGGTTATATTTTATACAGTTATTTCATCTTCATCATGTCATTCATCTTTTCCAATTCATCTTTTTCAAAGTCAAAATTACCTATGACCAAAGAATCGTCTAAAGCGCCTCCGCTTTACCCGAAGACCCACCTGCTCGCAGCAAGTGGTATCGCCGCCCTTCTGAGCCTGGCGCTTCTGGTATTTCCTTCCAGTGATGTAGAAGCCAAAAAGACGACACTGAGTCTTGAACTGGAAAGCCCTGCTGAACAACTGACACAAGATCAAGACGCTGCCGACGCCGCCCAAGCCACAAATGAGCCGGTAACTTCCCCTTTCGCGCAGATCGAAGACAGCACCGAAGAGCCCCAGCAAACTGCCCAGACCAAACCCGCGCCGGTTGTCGAAGAAAAGAAGGGTCCCAATCACAGGGAAGTGATCGTCGCCAAAGGCGATACGCTCTCCACGCTGTTCGAGAAAGTCGGCCTTCCGGCCACTTCGGTGCATGAAGTATTGGCCAGCGACAAGCAGGCCAAGCAATTCAGCCAACTCAAACATGGCCAGAAACTCGAATTCGAACTGAACCCCGAAGGCCAGCTGACCAACCTGCACAGCAAGGTCAGCGACCTCGAAAGCATCACCCTGACCAAGAATGACAAGGGTTATGTGTTCAACCGCATCACCGCCAAGCCTACCGTGCGCTCCGCCTACGTTCACGGCGTGATCAACAGCTCGTTGTCGCAGTCCGCCGCTCGCGCCGGCCTGTCCCACAGCCTGACCATGGACATGGCCAGCGTGTTTGGCTATGACGTCGACTTCGCCCAGGATATTCGCCAGGGTGACGAGTTCGACGTGATCTACGAACAGAAAGTCGTCAACGGCAAGGCTGTCGGCAATGGCCCGATCCTTTCCGCACGCTTCACCAACCGCGGCAAGACCTACACCGCCGTGCGTTACACCAACAAACAAGGCAACAGCAGCTACTACACTGCTGACGGCAACAGCATGCGCAAGGCGTTTATCCGCACCCCGGTAGACTTTGCCCGCATCAGCTCGAAATTCTCCATGGGCCGCAAACACCCGATCCTGAACAAGATCCGCGCTCACAAAGGCGTCGACTACGCAGCTCCGCGCGGTACGCCAATCAAGGCGGCCGGTGATGGCAAGGTGTTGTTGGCCGGCCGTCGCGGCGGTTATGGCAATACCGTGATCATCCAGCACGGCAACACTTATCGCACGCTGTACGGCCATATGCAGGGCTTTGCGAAAGGTGTGCAGACCGGCAGCTCCGTCAAGCAGGGTCAAGTGATTGGCTATATCGGCACTACCGGCCTGTCCACCGGACCGCATCTGCACTACGAGTTCCAGGTCAATGGTGTGCACGTCGATCCACTAGGTCAAAAAGTGGCGATGGCCGATCCAATTTCCAAAGCAGAACGGGCACGTTTCCTCGCGCAGAGTCAGCCTCTGATGGCGCGTATGGATCAAGAAAAATCCACCCAACTGGCTTCGAGCAAGCGCTAAGCCATGACGCGCTATATAGGTGTGATGTCCGGAACCAGTCTCGATGGCCTGGACATCGCGCTGGTTGAGTTGAACCCGGCGATCAGACTGGTCGCCACGCACTACATTCCCATGCCTGATTCCCTGCGCACCGAGCTGCTTGGCTTGTGCGCCAGCGGCCCGGACGAGATTGCCCGCTCCGCCATCGCCCAGCAAAACTGGGTGACTCTGGCGGCGCAGGGCATTCGCACCCTTCTTGACCAACAAAACCTGAAACCCGAAGACATCCGCGCGATTGGCAGCCATGGCCAGACCATTCGCCACGAACCGGCACGCGGCTTCACGGTACAGATCGGCAACCCTGCCCTGCTGACCGAATTGACCGGCATCACCGTGGTCAGTGACTTCCGCAGTCGCGACGTTGCGGCCGGCGGACAAGGCGCACCACTGGTTCCAGCATTTCACGAAGCGCTGTTTGAAGAGCAAGCGGGTAACCGCGCGGTATTGAACGTCGGCGGTTTCAGCAACCTCAGCCTGATCGAACCCGGCCAACCCGTAGCCGGTTTCGACTGCGGCCCCGGGAACGTACTGCTGGACGCGTGGATTCATCAGCAACGCGGCGAAAACTTTGATCGTGACGGCCAATGGGCAGCCAGCGGCCAAGTCGAACCTGTTCTGTTGAAAGCGCTACTCAGTGATCCGTTCTTCGTGACCAAAGGCCCGAAGAGCACCGGCCGTGAAGTGTTCAATCTGCCATGGCTGACACAGCATCTTTCGCAATTGCCGACCTTCGCCGCCGAAGACGTGCAAGCAACGCTGCTTGAGCTGACCGCGCTGACCATCGTCGAATCATTGCAAAGCGCACAGGCGGATACCCGAGAGTTGCTGGTCTGCGGCGGCGGTGCGCACAACGCCACGTTGATGAAGCGCCTGGCCGCCCTGCTGCCAAACGCGAACGTCAGCAGCACCGCCACTCATGGCGTTGACCCGGACTGGGTCGAAGCCATGGCCTTCGCCTGGCTGGCTCATTGCTGCCTGGAAGGTATCGCGGCCAATCGTCCAAGCGTCACCGGCGCTCGCGGCCTGCGCGTACTCGGCGCCATCTACCCGGCCTGAACGCCAGACAGCAAAACGCCGCAGAGCCCTGAGGCCATGCGGCGTTTGTAATGCGGTGAATCGCGATCAGATCGAGAACGAAGAGCCGCAGCCACACGTGGTGCTGGCGTTCGGGTTCTTGATCACGAAACGCGAACCTTCCAGACCTTCCTGATAATCCACCTCGGCACCTGCCAGGTACTGGAAGCTCATCGGATCGACGACCAGGCTCACGCCCTCACGTTCGACGATGGTGTCGTCATCGGCCACTTCTTCATCGAAGGTGAAGCCGTACTGAAAACCTGAACAACCGCCGCCCGTAACGAATACGCGCAGCTTCAAGCGATCATTCCCCTCTTCATCGACCAGGCTCTTCACCTTGTGCGCGGCACCGTGGGTGAATTGCAAAGCCGTGGGGGTGAAGGATTCGACGCTCATGCTGACTATCTCCCGGCGTTACGCCGCCATAATGCGTGATGACGCGCATTATCCGCTTCTCCTAGAAAAGCGGTCAACTATTGTTACGGTATATCAATAAACCCGATTGCCGGTTCGAAACGCAAAAAGGCCCGTTCAACGGGCCTTTTTGCTGAGCGGGCTAAAGCCTTACGGCAACATGCCAGCGTGCGACAAGCCCAGACGCTCATCCAGACCGAACAGGATGTTCAGGTTCTGCACCGCCTGACCCGACGCACCTTTTACCAGGTTATCGATGACCGACAACACCACCACCAGGTCACCGTCCTGAGGACGATGCACGGCGATACGGCAGACGTTGGCGCCGCGCACGCTGCGGGTTTCCGGGTGGCTGCCTGCTGGCATCACATCAACGAACGGCTCGTTGGCATAGCGCTTTTCAAACAGTGCCTGCAGATCCACCGAACGATCCACGACCGTCGCGTAGAGCGTCGAGTGAATGCCGCGAATCATCGGCGTCAGGTGCGGAACGAAGGTCAGGCCGACATCCTTTCCTGCAGCACGGCGCAGACCCTGGCGAATTTCCGGCAAGTGACGGTGACCTTTCACAGCGTAGGCCTTCATGCTTTCCGACGTCTCGGAGTACAACGAACCTACAGCCGCGCCACGACCGGCACCGCTGACACCGGATTTGCAGTCAGCGATCAAGCGCGTGGTATCGGCCAGACCGGCTTCGAGCAATGGCAGGAAACCCAATTGCGTAGCCGTTGGATAGCAACCCGGTACGGCGATCAGGCGAGCCTGCTTGATCTGCTCGCGATTGACTTCCGGCAAGCCGTAGACCGCTTCTTCCAGCAGCTGCGGCGCACCGTGCGGCTGTCCGTACCACTTGGCCCACTCATCGGCATCTTGCAGACGGAAGTCCGCTGACAAGTCGATGACCTTGGTTCCGGCCGCCAGCAGTTCACCGGCCAGCGCGTGGGCAACACCGTGAGGCGTGGCGAAGAACACCACGTCGCAGGCGCCCAGGGTCTTGATGTCCGGAACGCTGAACGCCAGGCCGTCGTAATGGCCGCGCAGGTTCGGATACATATCAGCCACGGCCAGACCGGCCTCGGATCGGGAAGTGATCACCACCACTTCTGCCTGCGGATGCTGTGCCAACAGACGCAGCAGTTCGACACCGGTGTAACCCGTGCCGCCGACGATACCGACCTTGACCATAAACCTGCCCTCAACGAACCCACTGGAAAGCCGTCGATAATAGGGCCCGTATCGCCCTGCGACAACCGTCAAGGTGACGTGCGGACGCTCTACCCTCTACTATCTTCGCTACCGTGAACCTGGGAATAACCAAAAATGCTTTATCTGTGGCTCAAAGCGCTTCATATCATCAGCATGGTCTGCTGGTTTGCCGGCCTGTTTTACTTGCCGCGCCTGTTCGTCTATCACGCCCAAAGCGAAGACACCGTCAGCAAGGAACGCTTCAGCCTGATGGAGCGCAAGCTGTATCGCGGCATCATGGGCCCGGCGATGATCGCCACGCTGGTTTTCGGCATTGCGCTGATCGGGCTGAACCCAGGCATATTCAGCCAAGGTGCCTGGATTCACGCCAAATTGACGCTGGTGGTGATCCTGATCGGCTACCACCACATGTGCGGCGCGCAGGTGAAGCGATTTGCCCGTGGCGAGAACACCCGCAGCCATGTCTTTTATCGCTGGTTCAATGAAGTGCCGGTTCTGATATTGCTGGCTATCGTAATTCTGGTCGTCGTTCGGCCGTTCTAACTTCAATCGGCACCACTCACCGGGGTACTTCCAATGTCGCTGCCCGCTTTGCTCGAACAACGTTTGCGCCTGCCCGTGGTGGCAGCGCCGATGTTCCTGATTTCCAACCCGCAACTGGTACTCGCCTGCTGCCGTAATGGCGTGGTCGGCAGCTTCCCCGCGCTGAACCAGCGTGAGAGCAGCGGCTTCAAGGCCTGGCTGGAAGAGATCGAAGCAGGGTTGGCGACAATGGAAAACCCGGCGCCTTACGCCGTGAACCTGATCGTCCACAACAGTAACCCGCGCCTGCAAGCGGACCTGGAGATCTGCATCGAGCACAAGGTGCCGATCGTGATCACCAGCCTTGGCGCCGTTAAAGAACTGGTCGACGCGGTCCACGGCTACGGCGGCCTGGTATTCCATGACGTAACGACTCGTCGCCACGCAGAGAAAGCAGCGGAGGCTGGCGTAGATGGCTTGATCGCCGTTGCCGCAGGCGCCGGTGGACATGCGGGTACCTGGAGCCCGTTTTCGCTGATTGCCGAAATCCGCCAGTTCTTCGACAAGACGCTGTTGCTGGCCGGCTGCCTCAATCACGGTCACGAGATACTCGCGGCACAATTGCTCGGTGCGGATCTGGCCTACTTCGGTACGCGATTTATCGGCACCACCGAAAGCCATGCGCCTGAGGCCTACAAGGAGATGCTGCTGACATCCAGAGCGGCAGACATCATCCATACTCCGGCGGTATCGGGTGTTCCGGCGAGTTTCATGCGCCAAAGTCTGGAAGCCGCCGGTTTCGACATGGCGGCGTTGCAAAACAAAGGCGAGGTCAACTTCGGCTCCAAGCTCAAGCCGTTGAGCGATGAAGCCAAGGCCTGGAAAACCGTGTGGTCCGCCGGCCAGGGCGTCGGAGAGATAGACGATTTGCCGAGTGTGGATCAATTGGTTGCCCGGCTGGACGCTGAATACCGCCAGGCGCTGGAGCTGGCAACACAACTGCCGAAACGCTGGCCGCGTTAGCAGGAAATTTGGCCAGTCATCCTCGACTGGCCTTACACTCCGGGCTCGCAACTCTCTAACTATTCAAACACCCGCGACAAGGATGCTTCGCAATGAGCGACAACCGTTTCAAGATCGTATTCGACGGCGCTCTGCTGCCAGGGATCGACCTCACCACCGCCAAACTCAATCTGGCGGCGTTGTACAAAAGCGAAGTGGCAGCCGTCGAACGACTGTTCAACGGACAGCCTGTTACGCTCAAGCAAGGCCTGTCGCAGACTGACGCGCAAACCTACCTTCAGGCGCTGACGAAAACCGGCATCGAAGCCCGCATCGAAGCCGAGCCCTCGATTGAACTGAACCTGGCCGACGCTCACCACCACGCCCCCGCCAGCAGTAAACCCGCGTTCGCAGAACCAGAGTCGCCGTACGCACCACCTCAGGCCAGGGTCGGCGAAAACCTGCCGCCGTTCGGCACGCTCAAGCCTTTTGGCGTCGAAGGGCGAATCGGCCGTTTGCGCTATCTGGCCTGGACCATGGTGGCGACGCTGGTCATGCTCGGCGTCGGGTCGGTCGTCGCCATTTTCGCCATCGCCCTGATCGCCAGCGATTCGACCGCAGGCCTGATTGTCGGCGGCCTGGTGGTGGTGCTCCTGTGCATCGCCATCGCGGTCGTCACCGTTCAGATCAGCGTTCAGCGCCTGCACGACATCGGCTGGTCCGGCTGGCTCTGGCTGCTCAATCTAGTGCCGTTCATAGGCAGCTTCTTTCCGTTTGTGCTCATGTGCGTGCCGGGCAACACCATCGCCAATCGCTACGGCCCACCACCACCGCCAAACACCACCGCAGTCAAAGTGTTGTCTTCGCTGTGGGTGGTATTCATTGCCCTCGTCTTTGTCGGTGTATTGGCCGGCGCTTTCAGTGCGATCCAGCAAGAGTACGAAGACGCTGCCGGACTCAGCTATGACAGCAGCTCGCTAACCACCGAAGAAGTGGAAGTCGAGCCCGCCGCTGAGGCTGAAGAAGTGCCGGATAGCGCAGACGAGGAAGCCCAATAAGCCCCGGCCCCTGTAGACTCTGCGAAAGAATGAACAGCGCTCCCCGCCCGTGACACCTGCGTCGCAGGCGCGGAGCTGTTGCGATGGAGAACTGCATGACCCGTTACGCTCTGATCACTGGCGCTTCCAGCGGCATCGGCCTGGCGATGGCCGAAGCGCTGGCCCGCCGTGGCCGCAGCCTGATTCTGGTGGCCCGACAGCGTGATCAGCTGGAAAGTATTGCAATTGAACTGACCCAACGTTTTGGCGTGGAGGTGTTGTTCCGCGCCTGCGACCTCGGCGAGCCGCTGCGCCTGTCCGGGTTTCTGCTGGAACTGGAAGAAGGCGACCGGCAGATCGACTTGCTGGTGAACTGCGCCGGCATCGGCACCTGCGGCCCGTTTCTGGCGCAGGACTGGATGACCGAACAAGACCTGATCGAGGTGAACATTCTGGCCCTCACTCGCCTGTGCCATGCCATCGGCAACAGCATGGCCTTGCAGGGCGGTGGGCAGATCTTGAACGTCGCCTCGGTTGCAGCGTTCCATCCCGGCCCGTGGATGAGCACTTACTACGCCAGCAAAGCCTATGTACTGCACTTTTCCGAAGGGCTGCGCGTCGAGCTGAAGAAATGCGCAGTCAAGGTTTCCGTACTCTGCCCCGGCCCGACCCGCACCGCGTTTTTCCGCACCGCACAACTGAACAGCGACAAACTGGTCGACAGCAAACTGCTGATGAGTCCGGAGGAAGTCGCGCTCTATACCGTGCGGGCTCTGGATAAGAATCGCGCCATTATTATTCCGGGCCGGCTGAACCGCTGGTTCGCTTTCCTGCCACGGCTCGGCTCACGCTGGCTGATCAGGACCATCACAGGCATGGTCAACAAGGCCTATTGCCCGCGCTGACCTGGCCTCAAGGCAAAAGGCTGTGCTCGGGGATCACCCATGAGTACACTCAGGCCAGCCCAAACAACGGAGAAAACAGCTGTGGATACTCTGTTCACCAAGATCATCAACCGGGAAATCCCGGCGAAGATCATTTACGAGGACGACCAGGTACTGGCCTTCCACGACATCGCCCCGCAGGCACCGGTGCATTTTCTGGTGATCCCGAAGAAACCGGTGCGCACCTTGAACGACCTCACCGAGGACGACAAGGCATTGGCCGGGCATATTCTGTTCACTGCCCAGCGCCTGGCACTGGAACTGGGCTGCGAAAAAGGTTTTCGCGTTGTCATGAACTGCAATGAAGAAGGTGGGCAAACTGTCTACCACATTCATATGCATGTGCTGGGTCAGCGTCAGATGCACTGGCCGCCGGGTTGATTGCCACCTCGCCCTCGTAGGAGCCGGCTTGCTGGCGATAGCGATGGATCAGTCGACGCATCTATCGCCTGAAACGACGCCATCGCCGGCAAGCCGGCTCCTACAGTTGCAGCCTGCGTCGCAATGACCCAGCGCAAACCTTCCCCGGCCGATTGGGTTAAACTGGCCGCCGAGATTCCTCCCGGAGATCAGCATGACTACCCAACGTCACTACTCGCCCATTGACCGTCTTCTGCTGCAAGCCGATGCCGCGATGCGTACCCTGCTGCCCTTCAGCGGCCAGCCGTACCGTCCGTCCCCTGCGATCGTGCAGCCGGAAACGCAAATGAGCGACGAAGACACCCGGCACGTCGCCGGTCTGATGCGCATCAACCATACCGGCGAAGTCTGCGCCCAGGCGCTGTATCAAGGGCAGGCCCTGACCGCCAAGTTGCCGCAGGTGCGCGCCGCCATGGAACATGCTGCTGAAGAAGAGATCGACCATCTGGTCTGGTGCGAGCAACGCATCAAGCAGTTGGGCAGCCATACCAGCATTCTCAACCCGCTGTTCTACGGCATGTCATTCGGGATTGGCGCGGTGGCCGGCTTGATCAGCGACAAGGTCAGCCTGGGTTTCGTTGCGGCTACCGAGCATCAGGTGTGCAAGCACTTGAACGAACACCTTGAGCAACTGCCGGCCGAGGACGAAAAGTCCCGGGCGATTCTTGAGCAGATGCGTGTTGATGAAGAGCAACATGCCGAAAGTGCGCTGGAGGCTGGGGGCTTTCGTTTTCCGGCGCCGGTGAAGTTCGGGATGAGCTTGATGGCCAAGGTGATGACCAAGAGTACATATCGGATCTGATTTCAGATTTTTTGTAGGAGCGAGCCTGCTCGCGATAAACCTGAGGGCAACGCGTTTATCCAGAAAACACGCGTTATCGTTAACGTCCATCGCGAGCAAGCTTGCTCCTACAAGGGCAAGACACAAAAAAGGCGACTGCCGTGAGGGAGTCGCCTTTTTTTGTGCTCGCGAGAATCTTAGGTCGGCATGTTGCGCGCGTAGAAGATTTCGAGCATTTCGTGTTTCACACGATCCGTCACTTGGGCGCGTTGCTCAGGGGACAGGTTGTTGGTCGCGTCGCCGAACAGGTAGTTATCCAGTTCGAAGTTCTTCAACAGCATTTTGGTGTGGAACAGGTTTTCCTGGTACACGTTCACGTCGGTCATCTGGTACGCGTCGCGGGTGTCTTCGGACAGGTAGTTCTGGATCGAGTTGATCTCGTGATCGATGAAGTGCTTGTTGCCTTCGACGTCACGGGTGAAACCGCGCACACGGTAATCCACGGTCACGATGTCCGAATCGAACTGGTGAATCAGGAAGTTGAGCGCTTTAAGCGGTGAAATGACGCCACAGGTCGACACGTCAATGTCCACACGGAAGGTCGCAATACCGTCGTCCGGATGGATTTCCGGGTAGGTGTGCACCGTGATGTGGCTCTTGTCGAGGTGGGCCAGGATGATTTCGGGCAACGGGCCCGGAGACTCTTCGATCTGGCTGTCGGTCGGGGTCACCGGCTCTTCAGAGATCAGAATCGTGACGCTGGCGCCTTGTGGGTCGTAGTCCTGACTGGCAATGTTCAGGATGTTGGCACCAATGATATCGACAACTTCCGTGAGGATCTGCGTCAGGCGTTTCGCGTTGTACTCTTCATTGATGTACTCGACGTAAGCCTGCTGGTCTTGCGGGGTTTCCGCGTAGCAGATGTCATAGATGTTGAAGCTCAAGGTCTTTGTCAGGTTATTGAACCCGTGGAGCTTGAGTTTGCTTTTCACCGTTAAAAACTCTCTATGTATTGCGGCCCGGGCCGCGTGATCAAGCATGCCCGTCAGATGCGTACGACGCACCTGCGTAGGACGGTTAACACCTCTTCGCGATGGCGATTTTGGTTGTCTGTTCGGGTGAGCGGTCTGTCGGTTGACGGACCACGACCCTGAAAAAAGTGGCGCATTATGCAGACGTCAGCTTGGGATCGCCAGAGTCTGCACCGCTTTTATGATAGTTGAATGTCGAATCAACCGAGTTCGATGATTTCGTAGTCGTGGGTAATCGCGACACCCGCCGCGCCGAGCATGATCGAGGCCGAGCAATACTTCTCGGCAGACAGCTCGATGGCGCGCTTGACCTGGGCTTCTTTCAGCCCGCGACCCTTGACCACGAAGTGCATGTGGATCTTGGTGAAGACCTTCGGGTCCTCGGTCGCGCGCTCGGCTTCGAGGAAGGCTTCGCAGCTTTCGACAGCCTGACGGGACTTCTTGAGAATGCTGACCACGTCGAAATTGCTGCAACCGCCGACACCCAGCAGGAGCATTTCCATCGGCCGGACACCCAGGTTACGACCACCGGCATCGGGCGGACCGTCCATGACCACGACATGACCGCTACCGGATTCGCCGAGGAACATGGCTTCGCCAGCCCATTGGATGCGTGCCTTCATCGCCAAGACTCCACTGTATAAAAAAGGGTCGCCAGCTTAGCACAGGGCCCTGGATTGACAGCGTTCGCCGTCCTAGGACAGAACCTTTTGCTTTGTAGGTAAAATCTCGAATATTGCAGGAAGTGTCTGTTAAGCTGGCGCCAATTCGCTGGCGCATTGCCAGCTTTGTAGCAACCTCAGTGCCTCATAAAAAAACCAAACACACCGTGCAGTCTTTCCGGGATACAACCATGGTTGCTATTGCCCCTACACCCAAGATCAAGAACCTCGACAAACTGTTGATGCATTGCCAGCGCCGTCGCTATGCGGCCAAGAGCAATATCATTTGCGCCGGCGACCGCTCGGAGACGCTGTTCTTCATCATCAAAGGCTCGGTCACCATCCTGATCGAGGATGATGACGGCCGTGAAATGATCATTGCCTACCTGAACTCCGGAGACTTCTTCGGCGAGTTGGGTCTGTTTGAACAGGCTGGCCTGGAACAGGAACGCAGCGCCTGGGTGCGCGCCAAGATCGAGTGCGAAGTCGCGGAAATCAGCTACACCAAATTCCGCGAGCTGTCCCAGCAAGACCCGGACATTCTTTACGTACTTAGCGGACAAATCGCACAACGCCTGCGCAACACCACACGCAAGGTCGGTGACCTCGCATTCTTCGACGTGACAGGCCGCGTTGCCCGTTGCCTGCTGGAATTGTGCAAACAGCCCGATGCGATGACCCACCCCGATGGCATGCAGATCAAGGTGACCCGTCAGGAAATCGGGCGGATTGTCGGGTGTTCCCGGGAGATGGTCGGTCGCGTTCTTAAAGATCTGGAAGAACGCAACCTGGTGGACGTCAAAGGCAAGACCATGGTGGTCTTCGGGACGCGCTAAGCCTTGAACATGTCTGCCAGCAACTGGCGATAGAGTGCATCGAGCCGTGCCAATGCGTCAGGTGCGGCGAACTTCTCATGGAGCGCGATGTGGCTTTCGGCGCGGACCCGTTGCTCCAGGCCGCACGCTTCATTGAAGCGATTGACCGCCGCGACCATTGATTCGCGCTCGTTATCCAGCAACAACGCACCGTGCACCAACCCGACCGGGCGCGTGCTGCCCTTGCTCTGGCGCCAGCGCTGGGCGGTGCCGACCATCTTGCGACCGTCGAGATTGACGTTGAAACGGCCATCGCAAAATGCGCCGTCGATTTCGCCCAGGGACGAAACGCCGCCCAGTTCATCCAGTAACTGACAGATCGGATCGCAAAGTCGGCGATAGGCGGTTTCGATGCGGTTCTGGTCGCCCTCGCTACGCGGCGGCGCGTAGACCAAAGCGATGTTGATGGTGGAAGCCGACTGCGGCACGGGCTCACCGCCGGTTTCACGCAAAAGGACTGGCCAGCCGGCTGCCGCCGATACTTCGCAAGCGTGATCGAAACCGGGCAGGCGATTCAAACGGCGCGGCATGACCAGAGCCCGATCGCTTGGCTGCCAGAACAACAGGCCAAACTCTGAATCGCCTGCACAGACCGACGCCAGCAAATCCTGTTCGGCTTGCAGGCCGGCTTCGATGGTCAAGGAAACAGGAGAGGTCATAAGGTCTTCCATAGGACGGTCAGTCTGTGGTGCTTCTTATGCCGCCATCGCGAGCAGGCTCGCTCCCACATTGGATCTTTGCCGTTAGCAAAACCCTTGTGGGAGCGAGCCTGCTCGCGATGGCGTCGATTCGGTCTGCAGGTTATCAGTCGAGTGTCGAACCACTCACCGGAACACCACGCTCCGGGAAGAACAGACGCTGAAGCTCAGTGCCCGGGCTTTCGGCGCGCATGAACGCTTCGCCGACCAGGAACGCATACACGTCGCTGATTTCCATCAGCTCGACATCGGCCCGATTGAGGATGCCGCTTTCAGTGATCACCAACCGGTCACGCGGAATCCGCGGCAACAAATCCAGCGTGGTTTCCAGACTGACTTCGAAGGTGTGCAGGTTGCGGTTGTTCACGCCGACCAGCGGCGTGTCGAGGGTTTTCAAGGCCCGCTCCAGTTCGTCGCCGTCATGGACTTCCACCAGCACGTCGAGGCCAACGCTTTTTGCCACCGCCGCCAGCTCGGCCATTTTCACGTCGTCCAGCGCGGAGACGATCAACAGCACGCAGTCCGCGCCCAATGCACGGGCCTCGACGATCTGATACGGATCGATCATGAAATCCTTGCGGATCACCGGCAGTTTGCACGCCGCCCGGGCCTGTTGCAGATACGCATCTGCGCCCTGGAAATAATCGATATCGGTGAGCACCGACAGGCAGGTCGCGCCGCCCTTCTCGTAGCTCCTGGCGATATCGGCAGGAACGAAGTTCTCGCGAATCACGCCTTTGCTCGGCGAAGCTTTCTTGATTTCAGCAATGACCGCTGGCTGCTTCAGCTTGGCCTGCGCCAGCAATGCCTTGGCAAAACCACGGGGTGCATCGGCCGCCTTGGCCAGACTTTCCAGCTCGGCCAGGCTCACACGAGCGCTACGCTCGGCGACTTCCTGGACTTTGCGCGCCAGAATGTTTTCCAGAACCGTCGGTACACTCATCCCTCATTCTCCACTTTGAATACCGCGGTAAATGCACCCAACTCCTCAAGTTTTTCCCGAGCGAGGCCTGTGTGCAGCGCATCGTGCGCCAGGGCAACGCCTTCTTTCAAACTGGTCGCCAGGTCGGCGGCATAGAGTGCAGCACCGGCATTGAGCACGATCATCTCGGCAGCTTTCTGACCGCTCTCGGTCTTGCGCTTGCCCAGGGCATCGCGAATCAGCTCAAGCGAAGCGGCCGGGCTTTCCACCGCCAGGCCGTGCAGGCTCTGACTCTTCATGCCCAAATCTTCCGGCTCGACCCAATACTCGGTGATCTGGTCATTCTTCAATTCCGCCACGTAAGTCGGCGCAGCCAGACTGAATTCGTCCAGGCCGTCTTTCGAGTTCACCACCAGCACATGCTTGCTGCCCAGACGCTGCAAGACTTCGGCCAATGGCCGGCACAGCGCCTGGCTGAACACGCCCACCACCTGATGTTTCACGCCGGCCGGATTCGTAAGCGGGCCGAGCATATTGAACAGGGTACGCAGACCAAGATCCTTGCGCGGGCCGGCGGCGTATTTCATGGCTTTGTGATGAGTCTGGGCAAACATGAAACCGATGCCGACGTTGTCGATGCAACGCGCTACCTGAACCGGCGTCAGGTTCAGATAGATGCCCGCCGCCTCCAGCAGATCGGCGCTGCCGCTTTTACCCGAGACCGCACGGTTACCGTGTTTGGCCACGGTGCACCCGGCGGCTGCCACCACAAAGGAAGAAGCCGTCGAGACGTTGAAAATGTTCGCCCCATCGCCGCCGGTGCCGACCACATCAACCACGCCGTCGAGGGTCTTCAGTTCGACCTTGTCCGCCAGCTCGCGCATGACCGACACGGCGCCGACGATCTCGTCGATGCTTTCGCTCTTCATGCGCATGGCCATCATGAACGCGCCGATCTGCGCGTCCGTGCATTGCCCGGTCATGATCTCGCGCATCACATCGCGCATTTCATCGGTGCTGAGGTCGAGTTGATCGACGATACGGCTGAGGGCTGTCTTGATATTCATGGGAAGTCCTTAGCGCGTGCCGCCGGTTTGTTTGAGGAAGTTGGCGAACAGCTCGTGGCCCTGCTCGGTCAGGATAGACTCAGGGTGGAACTGCACACCTTCGATGTTCAGCGTCTTGTGGCGCAGGCCCATGATCTCGTCGACCGAACCGTCTTCAAGCTGAGTCCAGGCGGTCAGCTCCAGGCAGTCCGGCAAGGTTTCGCGCTTGACGATCAACGAGTGATAACGCGTGACGGTCAGCGGATGGTTCAGGCCTTCGAAGACACCTTTGTCTTCGTGGAACACCGGGCTGGTCTTGCCGTGCATCACCTGGCGGGCACGAACCACATCGCCGCCGAAGGCCTGGCCGATGGATTGATGACCCAGGCACACGCCGAGAATCGGCAGTTTGCCGGCGAAATGCTTGATGACGTCAATCGAGACGCCCGCTTCAGTCGGCGTGCAAGGACCGGGCGACACAACGATGCGCTCAGGGTTGAGGGCTTCGATTTCGGCAACGGTCAGTTCATCGTTGCGCACGACTTTGACCTGGGAGCCTAGCTCACCGAGGTATTGCACAACGTTGTAGGTAAAAGAGTCGTAGTTATCGATCATCAGCAACATGGCTTGAGAACCTCTTGAATTCACGGACTATAAAGGCTGCCTTCGAATGAGCGACCCGCAGCGCTTTGTCAGCCAAAGCGACATGGCATACGGGTCACGTTCATCGGTCAGCTTTCCGGGGTTTGTTCAGCCAGGGCGACTGCGCGGAACATGGCACGACGCTTGTTCAGGGTTTCTTCCCATTCCAGCGCCGGCACCGAGTCGGCAACGATGCCGCCACCGGCCTGCACGTGCAGTTCGCCGTTCTTGATCACGGCGGTGCGGATCGCAATCGCCGTGTCCATGTTGCCGTTCCAGGCAAAGTAACCGACCGCGCCGCCATAGACACCACGCTTGACCGGCTCCAGTTCGTCGATGATTTCCATCGCGCGAATCTTCGGTGCGCCGGACAAGGTGCCCGCCGGCAGGATCGCCCGCAATGCGTCCATTGCCGTCAGCCCGGCTTTCAGTTGCCCGGTGACGTTGGAAACAATGTGCATCACGTTGGAGTAACGCTCGATAACCATTTTCTCGGTGAGCTTCACCGAGCCGATTTCCGATACGCGACCGGTGTCGTTACGACCCAGGTCGATCAGCATCAGGTGTTCGGCGATTTCCTTGTGGTCGGAGAGCAAGTCTTTCTCCAGCGCCAGGTCTGCCTCTTCGTTGGCCCCACGCGGACGGGTGCCGGCAATCGGGCGAACGGTGATCAGATTGTCTTCGACCCGCACCAGCACTTCCGGTGAACTGCCGACGACGTGGAAGTCGCCGAAGTTGAAGAAGTACATATAAGGCGTCGGGTTGAAGCAACGCAGCGCCCGATACAGATCAATCGGCGCCGCCTTGAAGTCGATCGACATGCGCTGGGACGGCACGACCTGCATGCAGTCACCGGCCAGGATGTATTCCTTGATGGTGTCGACGGCTTTTTCGTAATCGTCCTGGGTGAAACTGGAGCGGAACACCGGATCAGCCGATTGTTGCTTGCTGAAGTCCAGGCCTCGGCGCGGAGTGATTGGCTGACGGAGTTTTTCCAGCAGCTCTTGCAGGCGCGCCTGACCTTGCTCGAAGGCATCGTCCTGCGACGGGTCGGCCAGGACAATTGCGTGCATTTTGCCGGCGAGGTTGTCGAACACCACCACCGCATCGGACACCATCAGCAGAATGTCCGGCACGCCCAGCGGATCGGGGTTCGGGCACTTGCCCAGACGCTTTTCCACATAACGCACGCAGTCGTAACCGAAATAACCCACCAGGCCGCCGTTGAAGCGTGGCAGGCCGGGGATGGTCGGTACGTTGTAACGGGCTTTGAATTCTTCGACGAACGCCAGCGGGTCTTCCGCTTCATGGCTTTCGATCTCGACGCCGTCATGGGTCACGCTGATGTGATGGTCATGAACTCGCAGCACGGTGCGGCACGGCAGGCCGATGATCGAGTAACGGCCCCACTTCTCCCCGCCCTGCACGGATTCGAGCAGGTAGGAATTGGGCTCGTCGGCCAGTTTCAGGTAGATCGACAGCGGCGTGTCGAAGTCGGCCAGGGTTTCGCAGGCAAGCGGGATGCGGTTATAGCCGGCAGCGGCCAAACGCAGGAATTCTTCGCGGATCATGGGGTAGCCTCGTGGCTTGAGGTGCTAACAGTCAGGTATGCAAACGCGCCGGTAGACCGGCCAGGAACAAGTCAGGCGCGCCAACGCCAGCGGGCCAGGGCCTTGATGACTTTCATCCAGAGTTTGCGGGTGACCACCACGATGGCGTTTCCAGAAGGGGGTTGAACAGCGTCGGCCAACGTTATCTCAGCGGCCGGATCCAGGCAACCGGGAATTAGCTTGCGCAGGTCGTCGATGACCAGCGCCGGCGACTCTTCGGCAATCGGCCGACCGTGGTTATAGCCATAACTGAGGGCCACGCACTTGACCCCCGCCGCTTTTGCCGCCAGCACATCGCTGCGCGAATCGCCGACAAACAGCGATTGCGACGCCGGGATGTTGGCCATTTTCATCACGAAAAACAGCGCAGCCGGGTCGGGTTTCTTCTGCGGCAGGGTATCGCCGCCGATGATCCATTTGAAATAGCGGCCGATTTTCATCTGATCCAGCAACGGCGCGACGAAGCGCTCCGGCTTGTTGGTGATCAGCGCCATCTCCACGCCTTGCTTGTTCAGCCACTTGAGGGTGTCACGCACGCCGGGGTAAACCACCGTCAGGTCGTGACCGTCCTCGTAAAAGCCGTTGAACAATTCCAGGGCATGTTCAGCCTCGACATCATCGACACCTTCGGCGTCGATGTGATTGGCCAGGGCCCGGCGCACCAGCATGTGCACGCCGTTGCCGACCCAGTCACGCACCGATTCGATGCCGACAGGCTGGCGCCCGAGTTTGAGCAGCATGTTATCCACCGCCGCGGCGAGGTCAGGGACCGAATCGACCAGCGTGCCGTCCAGATCGAACATCACCAGCCGTGGCAGACGCCCCGGGAACAGCTGCTCAAAGCCACTCATGGACGGGCCAGCGCCAGTTCGGAACGCATCTTCTCGATCACTTCCTGGTAGTTCGGCGCGTTGAAGATCGCCGAGCCGGCCACGAAGGTATCGGCGCCAGCCGCTGCGATTTCACGAATGTTGTTCACGTTCACGCCGCCGTCGATTTCCAGGCGGATGTCACGGCCCGAGGCATCGATCAAGGCGCGTGCTTCACGCAGCTTGTCGAGGGTGCCGGGGATGAACTTCTGCCCGCCGAAGCCTGGGTTGACGCTCATCAGCAGGATCATGTCGACCTTGTCCATCACGTACTTGAGCACGTCCAGCGGGGTCGCCGGGTTGAACACCAGGCCCGACTTGCAGCCGCCTTCGCGGATCAGTTGCAGGGAGCGGTCGACGTGCTGCGTGGCTTCCGGGTGGAAGGTGATGTACGTCGCGCCGGCCTCGATGAAGTCGCCAACGATGCGGTCAACCGGGCTGACCATCAGGTGCGCGTCGATCGGCGCGGTTACGCCGTACTTGCGCAGCGCGGCACAGACCATCGGGCCGATGGTCAGGTTCGGCACGTAGTGGTTGTCCATGACATCGAAGTGCACGAAGTCGGCGCCGGCGGCCAGAACGTTGTCCACTTCTTCACCCAGGCGGGCGAAGTCGGCGGAGAGAATCGACGGAGCAATTACGAAGGGCTGCATGACGCACCTTTTCTGAGCAGAATCACGATGGCGCGCATTGTATACCTCATGCTTTGACGCGCGCACCGTAAGGACGATGATCAGTAGGCCGCGCGGTAGATCTTCTCGATATCAATCGCACTCAGTTTGCGTGGATTGTTGCGCATCAAGCGCTCGATACCCGCTGCTTCCAGGGCCAAGGCCGGAATCGCATCCTCTGGAACACCGAAACTGCGCAGGCCCGACGGGATTTCTACCGCTGCGCACAACGCGGCCATCGCCTCGACGGCTTTGTCCGCGGCGTCATTGGCGCTCAGATGAGCGGTCTTCACGCCCATGGCTTCGGCAATATCCTGCATGCGCTCGACGCAGGCCATCTTGTTCCAGGTCATGACGTACGGCAGCAACAAGGCGTTGCTGACGCCGTGGGCGATGTTGAAACGTCCGCCCAGCGGATACGCCAGCGCATGCACCGCACCGACCCCGGCATTGCCGAACGCCATGCCGGCCATCAGGCTGGCGGTGGCCATGTCTTCACGCGCCTGCAGATTGGAGGGATTGGCGTAGGCCTTGGGTAGCGCCTGGGTGATCAACTTGATCGCGCCGATGGCCAGCGCGTCGGTAATCGCTGAAGCATTGAGGGACAAATAGGATTCGATGGCGTGCACCAGCGCATCGACGCCACTGGCGGCGGTGACACTGCGCGGGCAGGTCAGGGTCATTTGCGGGCTGACCAGCGCCACGTCCGGCAACAGATAGTCGCTGATGATGCCCTTTTTCAGTTGCGCGACCTTGTCGGAGAGGATCGCGACGTTGGTCACTTCCGAGCCGGTGCCGGCGGTGGTCGGGATGGCGATCAGCGGCGGGCCCTTGCGCGGCACCTGGTCGATGCCGAACAGATCCTCCAGCGCGCCGTGATAACCGGCATACGCGGCAACACTTTTGGCGATGTCGATCGCGCTGCCGCCGCCCAGGCCGATCAGCCCGTCGTGCCCGCCTTCGCGGTAAACGCGCATGCAGTCTTCGACGATGGCGATTTCCGGGTCTGGCAGTACTCGGTCGAAAATCTCGTAGCTACGGTCCCCCAACTGCGCGAGCGCCAGCTCCACCGTGCCGGACTTGACCAGCGCGGCGTCGGTGACGATCAGCGGGTTGTCGATGTCCAGGCGCGTGAGCTCGGCGGACAGTTGCTCGATGGCAGCTGCGCCGGTGATCAGTTTGTGTGCGATTTTGAAAGAGGAAAGACTCATCGTGCGCAGCCTCTTATAGATAGGGGAGCTGGGCACAATAGTAGCTGGGGATTGGGGTTTGTCTGCTATTCAGCGCGTGAATGACCAAACATGGGAACAACACAAATCTAATGTAGGAGCGAAGCTTGCTCGCGAAGGGGCCATGTCAGTCAACATCGATGCTGAATGTTCCGGCCTCTTCGCGAGCAAGCTTCGCTCCTACAAAATCAAAAGCTGATCAGGCTTGGGCGGTGCGCAGTTTTTCGCTGCGGCCACGCAGCCATTCCAGGGTCAGCAGCAGGATCACCGAGAAGGCGATCAGCAGCGTTGCCGCGGCGGCAATCGTCGGGCTGAGGTTTTCGCGGATACCGCTGAACATCTGCCGTGGCAAGGTCGCTTGCTCGGGACCGGCGAGGAACAACGTCACCACCACTTCATCGAACGAGGTCGCGAAGGCAAACAGTGCACCGGAGATCACACCTGGCGCAATCAGCGGCAAGGTCACGCGGCGGAACGCGGTCAGCGGCGAAGCACCGAGGCTGGCAGCGGCGCGCACCAGGTTGTGGTTAAACCCCTGCAACGTTGCCGACACCGTGATGATCACAAACGGCACACCCAACACCGCGTGCACCACGATCAACGAGAAGAAGCTGTTGCCCAGGCCCAGCGGTGCAAAGAACAGGTAACTCGCGACGCCGATGATCACCACCGGCACCACCATCGGCGAAATCACCAACGCCATCACCAGCGCCTTGCCCGGGAAGTCGCCCCGAGTCAGGCCAATCGCCGCCAGCGTACCGAACACCATCGCCAGCACGGTCGCCGCCGGGGCGACGATGATGCTGTTCTTCAGTGCACGCATCCATTCCGCCGAGGCGAAGAAGTCCTGATACCAGTGCAGCGAAAAACCTTGCAGCGGATACACCAGGAAACTGCCCGAGTTGAACGACAACGGGATGATCACCAACACCGGCAGAATCAGGAACAGCAAAATCAAGCCGCAGAGAATCCGCAAGCTGTAGAACCACACCCGTTCGATGGGCGACATGTAAGGACTCAGCATTTCGATTCTCCCCTTAGCTCAGGCGCAGGCGACTGGCGCCCACCAGCCAGCTGTAAATCAGATAAAGCACCACGGTCGCCAACAGCAGCAGCCCACCGAGTGCGGTCGCCATGCCCCAGTTGATGCTGGTGTTGGTGTAGAAGGCGACGAAGTAACTGACCATCTGATCGTTCGGGCTGCCCAGCAAGGCCGGGGTGATGTAGTAGCCGATGGCGAGGATGAACACCAACAGGCAACCAGCGCCGACACCGGCATAGGTCTGCGGGAAGTACACCCGCCAGAAACTGGCGAACGGGTGGCAGCCGAGGGAAATCGCGGCGCGCATGTAGGTCGGCGAGATACCTTTCATCACGCTGTAGATCGGCAGGATCATGAACGGCAGCAGGATGTGCACCATCGAGATGTAGACCCCGGTGCGGTTGAACACCAGTTCCAGCGGCTTATCGATGATGCCCATGGCCATCAGGCCGCTGTTGATCAGTCCGCCCGATTGCAGCAATACGATCCACGCGGCGACGCGCACCAGAATCGAGGTCCAGAACGGCAGCAGCACCAGGATCATCAGCAGGTTGCTTTGACGCGACGGCAGATTCGCCAGCAGGTAAGCCAACGGATAGGCGAGTACCAGGCAAATGGCGGTGATGATCAGGCCCATCCAGAAGGTGCGGGCGAAGATGTCGAGGTAAATCGCCTGATCGGGCGTGGCCGGGGCGATTTCGCCAAGGTCATCGATGCGGTGATCGACCGCTGCCAGCAAGTAGTACGGCGTGATGTTGCTGGTGTTGCGGCGCACCGCTTGCCAGTAGGCCGGGTCGCCCCAACGCTCGTCGAGCCCTTCCAGCGCGTCTTTATAAGAGGCCGGTTCGGTAGCGAACGGCAAGGCGCGGGCGGTTTTGGTCAGCAGGCTGCGATAGCCGGCCAATTCCATGTTCAAGCGCTTGGACAGGTCGCCCAGGGTCTGATTCTTGCGCGCTTCAGCGAGGTCTTCGCTGGCCGCTTTGTAAACCGGTTCAGCGGGCAGCCCACGGCCGTCCCAGCTGGCGATGGCCGCCACGGTGCGCGGCATGCCGCCGACCACTTCCGGGTTACCAACGCTTTTGTAGAGCAGCGCCACGATGGGCACCAGGAACACCAGCAACAGAAACAGCACCAATGGCGCGATCAAGGCCTGGGCCTTCCAGCGGTTGATCCGCTCGGCGTGCTTGAGCCGCTGCTTCAAGGTGGGGTCAGTGCCCGCGTTCAGGGGAATGGCGGTGGCCATGGCGTACTCCGGAAATCTTTGATCGTTACAGAGGCGGCATCCATTGACCGCGAGGCCGCCTCTGTTCTTGATAACTACACATCACCCCCCGTAGGAGCGAAGCTTGCTCGCGAAGGCAGCGTGTCAGTCAACATTGATGTTGAATGTGCTGACGTCTTCGCGGGCGAGCCTCGCTCCTACGGGAGTCGATAAGCCCACGGGGTGGTCTTATTTCGCAGCCCAGGAATTGAAGCGCTGCTCCAGTTGCTCGCCGTTGTCAGCCCAGAAGCTGACGTCGATCTGCACTTGGTTGGCGATGTTTTCCGGGGTGGTCGGCATGTCTTTCAGGACATCCTTGGACAACAGCGGTACGGCTTGGGTGTTGGCCGGGCCGTAGGCGATGTTTTCCGAGTAGGTCTTCTGCTGCTGCGGCGCCACCGAGTACGCGATGAATTTCTTCGCCGCTTCAGCACGTGCCTTGTCCAGGCCTTTTGGAATGGCCCATGCGTCGAAGTCGTAGATACCGCCGTTCCACACGACTTTCAGGTTGCTTTCTTTCTGCACGGCAGCGATCCGGCCGTTGTAGGCCGAGCTCATGACCACGTCACCGGAAGCGAGGTACTGCGGCGGTTGTGCGCCGGCTTCCCACCACTGGATGTTTGGTTTCAGCTCATCAAGCTTCTTGAACGCGCGGTCCTGACCGTCTTTGCCGGCCAGCACTTTGTAGACGTCTTTCGGCGCAACGCCGTCGGCCATCAGTGCGAATTCCAGGGTGTACTTGGCGCCTTTACGCAGGCCGCGCTTACCCGGGAATTTCTTGGTGTCCCAGAAATCCACCCAGCTGGTGGGTGCGGAGGCCAGCTTGTCAGCGTTGTAGGCCAACACGGTCGACCACACGAAGAAACCGACGCCGCAAGGCTGGATAGCGCCTTTGACGTAGTCTTCGGTCTTGCCGAACAGCGCCGGGTCGAGTTGCTCGAACATGTCTTCGTCGCAACCGCGGGACAGTTCTGGCGACTCAACTTCCACCAGATCCCAGGACACGCTCTTGGTGTCGACCATGGCTTTGACCTTGGCCATCTCGCCGTTGTACTCGCCCGCCACGATCTTGCCGTTACCCGCCGCTTCCCACGGTGCGTAGAAGGCTTTGACCTGCGCGGCCTTGTTCGCCCCGCCAAAGGACACCACGGTCAGGTCCGGGCCCGCCGCCATCGCGTGTGCCGCACCGATCATGCCCATGACCAGGGCGGTGAATTTCAGGGATCTCAACATTTATTGTTCTCTCCACGTGCAGGGTTGGTTGAAGCAGGGGGCGATCAGTTCGCCTCTAGAAGTGGGTCGAGCGCGCGAACGTGTTCGACCTCCCAGCCAAGCGGTACCACGTCGCCGACAGCAAGCCCGGGATCGAGCTCGGCAATCGGTTGTTTCACGAAGAAGTCGGTCTTGCCGCAGACTTCCAGGCGAACCCGGACGTGGTCGCCCAGATAGATGAATTCCGCCACCCTCCCTGAGAAGCGGTTGACACAGGACTCGCTCGAACCATTGAGGCTCACGCGTTCCGGACGAATTGACAGCGTGACGGGTTCGCCGGTCTTGCCGACATTGACCGCCAGCGCTTCAACCTTTTCACCGCGACCGAGTTCGACGATGCAACGATCGCCGGTCTGGCTGTGCAGGCGGCCGTTGAGACGGTTGTTCTCGCCGATGAAGTTGGCGACGAAGGTGTTTTTCGGTTCTTCGTAGAGGCTGCGTGGAGGGGCGATCTGCTGGATTTCGCCCTGATGGAACACCGCCACGCGGTCGGACATGGTCAGGGCTTCGCCCTGGTCGTGGGTCACGTAGACCACGGTCACGCCGAGGCGCTGGTGCAGATGCTTGATCTCCATCTGCATGTGTTCGCGCAGTTGTTTGTCGAGTGCGCCGAGGGGTTCGTCCATCAGCACCAGTTGCGGTTCGAACACCAATGCACGGGCCAGGGCCACACGCTGTTGCTGACCACCGGACAGTTGCGCCGGATAACGCTGGGCGAAGGTCTCGAGCTGAACCATGCTCAGGACACGTTTGACCCGGTCGCTGACATCGCTCTTGTTCAAGCCGCGCACGGTCAGCGGGAACGCGAGGTTCTCGGCGACGGTCATGTGCGGGAACAATGCATAGTTCTGGAACACCATGCCGATGTCGCGCTTGTGCGGCGGCACGTTGTTGATGGCGCGCCCGGCCAGGAGGATTTCACCGGCGGTCGGGGTTTCGAAACCGGCGAGCATCATCAGGCTGGTGGTTTTGCCGGAACCGGATGGCCCGAGCAACGTGAGGAACTCGCCTTTGCGAATGTCCAGGTTGAGGTCTTTGACGATCAGGTTCTCGCCGTCGTAGCTCTTTTGCACTCCACGAAAGCTGACCAGAATGTCATTGGCCCCTGCGCTTGAATCGACCTGGCTCATACCCACACCTTTGTTATTGATGACTGCTGTGGACTAAGCCTAGTGGACGCTGGGGAGCACGCAAATCGGGGCGCAGGAGAGAATCGCCTCAGCCGGATGGAAGGTTGGGGGTAGGGATTGCCCTACAAGGATGGCGGGAATGGGTATGTCGTTTCGGGATGGGGGCAGGTGGTGAGCTGCGAGCCTTACGGAGCGGCGATAGCGGTTTTAAAGGCATGTCGCAAATGGATATGCGACCACTAACCCTGTGGGAGCGAGCCTGCTCGCGATAGCGGAGCGTCAGTCGACATGTCCTTGGCTGATCCACTGCTATCGCGAGCAGGCTCGCTCCCACAGGGGATTGCAGTGAACCAGTGGTTTGGCGCTAGAGCAGTTTGTGTTCCATGGCGTACTTCACCAGTTCAGCCAGGGATGTGATGTTGAGTTTCTGCATCAGCCGCGCCTTGTGGGTGCTGATGGTTTTGCTGCTCAGGGCCAGTTGCTGGGCGATGTCGTTGACGTTGGCGCCCTGGGCCAGGCGTTCGAACACCGAGAATTCGCGCTCCGAGAGCAACGAATGCAGCGGCCGCGAATCGGTCAGGCCGACTTCGAAAACCATGCGGTCGGCCAGGTCCGGGTCGATGTATCGACCGCCCGCCGCGACCTTGCGGATCGCCGTCAGCAGCAGCGCCGGGTCGCTGTCCTTGGTTGCATAACCCGCCGCGCCGACCTTCAACGCCCGGGCGGCCATTTGCGCTTCGTCGTGCATCGACAACACCAGGATCGCCGGTGGATTGTTCAGTGCGCGAATCCGCGGAATCGCTTCCAGGCCATTGACGCCCGGCATCGAGATGTCCAGCAACACCACTTCGCAAGGCACATGACGCAAGGTTTCGAGCAACTGCTCGCCATTGCTCGCCTCGCCCACCACCAGCAAGTCCTTGGCCAGGCCGATCAGTTGTTTAATGCCTTCGCGAACGATGGTGTGGTCTTCGGCTACCAGTACACGGATCACGGTCTTTCTCCAGATTCAAGATCTATCGCGAGCAGGCTCGCTCCCACATTTGGATCTGTGGCGTTCACACAATCCGTGTGGGAGCGGGCTTGCTCGCGAAGGCGTAAGTACCATCAACACAAATTCTTCAGGCCTCATCCAAAGGTACGCGCACACTCAACGTCGTGCCCTCCCCCGGCTCACTTTCAAGCGACAGCTCCCCGCCCATGATCAACACCCGCTCGCGCATGCCCACAACCCCGAAGGATGTTGGCCGGCCAGTAGCGGCGACAAATCCTACGCCATCATCGCTGACAGTCAGGCACAACTCGTCGCCCTCAAGCGTCAATGTCAGTTCAACAGTATGCGCCTGGGCATGCCGCATGACATTGGTCAGTGCTTCCTGAAGGATCCGGAACAAGCCGATCGCCTTGGCATCGCTGAGCACCGGCAAGTTCTCCGGCACTTGCACCAGACACGGAATCTGCGTGCGCGCCTCGAAACGCCGGGCCTGCCATTCGATGGCCGAAGCAATACCGGCATCGAGAATTGGCGGCCGCAACGCCGTGGCCACATCGCGCACCAGTTGGAACAGCTGAGCGATCAAGCGCTTCATGCTGTTCAAACGTTCATTCAGACCTGGGTCGAGCTGGGCGTAGGCCAGTTCGCACATGGACGTTTCCAGTTTCAGCACGGTCAACATCTGACCCAACTCGTCGTGAACTTCCCTGGCGATGCGCGCCTTTTCCTCTTCTCGCACGCTCTCCAGGTGTGCGGACAATTCACGCAATTGCTCACGGGAGCTGGCCAGTTCCAGCTCGATGCGCTTGCTCTCGCTGATGTCCCAGACGATGCCGTCCCAGACATAGGTGCCGTCATCGAGGCGACGCGTGATGGCCTTGATCTCGGCCCAACGCTGATCGCCCTGGCGCGTGAGAATCCGCCCTTGCCACGACCAGTCACTGTCAGTGTCCAGCGCATGATCCTGCGTCTGGTGGTAACTGGCCTTGTCGTCCGGATGCACCAGGCTGCGCAGGCCTTTGTCGCGGTGGGCCAGGGTCGCCGGCGAGTAACCGACCAGGCTCTCGCTGCCCTCGCTGATGTAGGCAAAGTCGATCTGCCCTGTCACCGGAGCCCGCTCCAGGCGAAAGACCAATCCCGGTACGTTGGCAGCGATCCCTTGCAGACGCGCCTCGCTTTCCTGCAACGCGGCCAGCGCACGACGACGCTCGGTAACGTCGTTGAGGTAGACCACCAGATATTCACCATCGCGAAAACGCAGGAAGCTCAACGACACATCCGTCGGCAGAATGCTGCCATCGGCTCGCAGGCAATTGGTTTCAAAGCTGAGTGGCCCTTCTTCACTGGCACGGGCGCGTTTCCACAGGTTCAGCCAGCGGTCCATGTGCAGACCCGGTTCAAAGTCGATCAACGGCCGATCGATGATGCCACCCGACGGATAGCCGAGCATGGTTTCCGCGGCGCGGTTGGCGTAGCGCACATGGCTGTCCCAGTTGACCCAGAGAATGCCGACGGTGCTCTGGTCGATAGAAAACTGGGTGAGGCGCAGCGCTTCTTCGCTGGCGGCACGCAAGGCAATGTCTTCCCGTGCTACCAGCAACCGCTGCTCAAGACTGTGTTGCTGCCGACGCTGCCAGACCACGATCGCCATGCAGCTCAGCATCAACACCGCCAACAGCAGGCAGAGGTTCTGCCAGAAACCCGGCGACTCGGTCAGTCGCGGGTATTTGGCTTGCAGCCATTGGTTGTGCAGTTGTTCCAGGTCCTTGGCGGGGATCGCCCGCAGCGCGCTTTCGATGATGCCGGCGAGTTCCGGCCAGTCCCGCCGTGTAGCCACGCGCAGCAGTTGCGGCAGGCCAATATCACCGACCACCACCAAGCCGGCAAACTCCGGTTCGACAGACAAACGCCCGAATTGCGCTTCGTCGACCACGGCATAACTGGCCTGCTGACTCAACAACAGTTGCAGTGCCTGACGCTCGATCGGCACGCCCTGGAGATTCAGGTGCGGGTAATTGCTGCGCAGGTAATCGGCGGTGGCGCTGGGCATGCGTACGGCGACGCGGGTCTGGCTGTCGAGTTTTTCCAGCTCGACCACGCCGGCGCCCTTCTGGTCGCTGACCACCAGTTGCGGCACCCGCATGTATGGATCGGAAAACTGCCACAGGCGCAGGCCGCCGGGGGTTTGCGCCAACCCTGGGGCGATGTCGATTTCACCTTCGCGTGCGGCGGCTTCCAGTTGCGCAAGGTCGGGATAGTTACGCCAGCTCAGCTCGACCTTGAGCGCTTTTGCCAGCCATTTCATCAGCTCGACGTTAACCCCGGACAACCGCTGCAAACGGCGATCGTATTGCGCATAGGGCACTTGCAACACCAGTCCGACGCGTAATTCATTATGTTGCGCGAGCCATTGCTGTTGGCTCGCAGACAACTGCGCGATGTGCTCCGGTGGCGCAGGCGCCGCCCAGCCCATCAAGGGAAACCACAAACAGCCGATAACCCACAGACAGCAAAAACGCATCATTGAAATCTCACACACTGACAAATACTGACCAACCCATTAGGCTGCCGGAACCACTTCTGGCCTGGAATATCCGATGCCCCCTGTCTACCGCCTGGCACTGCCAGCATTGTGCCTGTCGCTGATCCTGCCTTGCGCCTTTTCCGTCGAGGCCGCAGACCCGGCACCGGCCGCCGCGGAAAAACCCGCAGAAGAAAAACCGGTTGAACGTCAGCCGCTGCTTGAGCGTAGTCAGGAAGAAGCGGCAGCACTTGAGCGAAAAATCCCCGCTCAGGAACAGCAACAACTCCAAGCCGGCAGCGACACGTTTCTGGCCTTGTGGAAACCGGCCAATACCGCTGACCCCAAGGGTGCGGTGATTATCATCCCGGGCGCGGGCGAAACCGTTGACTGGCCGCAGGCAATCGGCCCGTTGCGGCGCCAATTGCCGGACGCCGAGTGGAGCAGCCTGAGTATCACCTTGCCAGACGTGCAAAGCGATGCCATTGCGCCACGTATTGTTGAAGTAACGCCATCGCCCAAAGCACCTGATGCCGGCAGCAAGGACTCGACCACGGCGGCGCCCATCGAGCAGGCGGCGGGCGGTGAAGCGGAGGTGGCCGACAAGGCCATTGCTGAAACCAGCGATGAACAGGTCAAAGCCGACGCCGAACGAATTTTTGCACGCATCGATGCGGCTGTTGCCTACGCCGAACAGCAGAGCGCTCGCAGCATCGTGGTGCTGGGTCATGGCACCGGCGCTTACTGGGCCGCGCGTTATCTGAGCGAGAGGCAGCCCTCGCAAGTCGAGAAGTTCGCGATGGTCGCCGCGCAGACGCCCGTGGCAGCGAAACCTGGCCTGGCTGAACTGACGCCGACACTAAAACTGCCCACCGCCGACATCTTCTATAAGGACAAGCCGCTGGACCGCAATGCGGCTCTGGAACGCTTGCAGGCCAGCAAACGCTTGAAGGGTTCGGCGTTCAGTCAGGTATCGCTCAAGGCGTTGCCGGGTGACTCGAAAGCAGAGCAAGAGCAGTTGGTTCGCCGGGTGCGGGGCTGGTTGAATCCTCAGGCTGCGGCGGACTGATAGACCGAGGCGCGCCCTTCGCGGGCAAGCCTCGCTCCTACAGGACTTCATCGTACCTGTAGGAGCGAGGCTTGCCCGCGAAGGCGTCATCACTGACGACGCATCACTTGAAATCCCGCCGCTGACGAATCAACGTATAGGCGTTATGCAATTCGCGCGTCTTGTCCGTTGCCTCGCGCACCTGCAACGCCGTCGCACCGCTGCCGGCAATTTTGTCCGGATGATGACGACTCAGCAGGCGCCGATAGGCGCGCTTGATCTGCGCCGGTTCGGTGGTGGCGGACACACCCAACAGCGACAACGCTTCCTGATAAGTGATGGCGGTGCCGGCCGACGATTGCTTGTGCGGCTCATAGTCAGACGCCAGCGCCTGCACCTGATACGACGTCCAGCCCAGCCATTTACCCCATTGGCGAATCAGTTCGCGCTCGGCATGCCCGGCACGACCATCGGCCCAGACCATTCGCCAACAGGCGCGCAATACGCCTTCCGCCGCATGGGGTTGCTCACTCAAGCGTCGCAGATAACCGCGCAACCGGTCACGGCCCGACTTGCCGCGGTTGAACGCGGCAATTGCCCGACGCTTGGCCGACTCGGACATGTCCAGTGCCTGCATTTCCAGGCGCGCCTGCTGGATATGTCCGTCTACCACTCGCCCATCGCATTTGGCCAGCCGTCCCAGCAATACGAACAGCAGCTCATCGTTGCGCAGCACCGGCCTGCCACCGAGCTTTTCACGCAAATGTCCCCACGAATGCAATTGCAGGTGCCGATCCAGCGCCTGCCCCAATAAAGCGCCGAGCAAGGCCCCCGGAATGCTGGCAATGGCAAAGCCCGCTCCGGCTCCAATCAGAGTCCCTGGCCACAGCATCTCAGCGACTCGCTTCAATCAGAGTTTCAACTTCCGCCAGACGCTCGTGAGTTCCGACATCCACCCACCGTCCGCTCAGCCGCTCACCCGAGACTTGCCCATCGGCCATGGCCGTGCGCAGCAGCGGTGCAAGCTTGAACGCCCCGGCGGTGTGCCCGTCGAACAGCTGCGGATGCAACACTGCAATGCCGCTGTAAGTCAGGGTCGGCGAATCTGCCTGGCCGTCGCGCACTTGCCCGTCGACCAGCGTGAAATCGCCTGCCGGGTGGTGGCTCGGGTTATCCGCCAACACCAGATGCGCCAGGCCGCTGATGGGTTGATGCAAGACGCTGAAGTCATAGTCGGTCCAGATATCACCGTTGACCACCACAAACGCCTCATCACCCAACAATGGCAATGCACGAAAAATCCCGCCACCGGTCTCCAGCGGTTCACCTTCGGGCGAGTACTGGATACTCACGCCATAACGCGAACCATCACCCAGATAGTCTTCGATCTGCTGTCCCAGCCAGGCATGGTTGATCACGATTTCGGTAAACCCGGCAGCGGCCAGCGCGCGCAGGTGATACTCGATCAGCGGCACCCCGCCAGCGCGGACCAGCGGTTTTGGCGTGGTCAGGGTCAGCGGGCGCATGCGCTCGCCTTTTCCCGCAGCCAGAATCATTGCCTTCATGCATTCACTCCAGCACGCAGACTCAGCAGCAACACATCCAGTTCCGCCAGTTCAGGACGGCGGGCGATCACTGCTTCTATATAAGCAAAGAAGCGCGGCACGTCGGCGAGGTAACGCGGCTTGCCATCGCGGTGGCAGATGCGGGCGAAGATACCAATGACTTTCAGGTGACGCTGCACGCCCATCAGGTCGCTGGCGCGCAAGAAGTCTTCGAAGTCTGGCTGGACGGGAATGCCGAGGGCGCCTGCCTGCTGCCAGTAATCTTGCAGCCAACCGTGCACTCGCTCCTCGGGCCAGCTCAGGAACGCGTCCTTGAACAGGCAGGTCACGTCATAGGTCACCGGGCCATAAACCGCATCCTGGAAATCCAGCACGCCGGGATTCGGCTCGCTGAGCATCAGGTTGCGCGGCATGTAGTCGCGATGCACCAGGACTTTCGGTTGCGCCAGGGCGCTGTCGATCAGCAGCTGCGACACGTTCTGCCAGAGCATTTGCTGCGCAGGGTCGAACTCGATGCCCAACTCACGCTTCACAAACCACTCGGGGAACAATTCCAGCTCGCGACGCAACAGCGCCACGTCATAACTCGGCAGCGGAGCAACCATCGGCAACTGCTGAAAAGCCAACAGAGCCTGCAAGGCATCCTTGAACAAATCGTCGGCATTTTCGCTGTCGATAACGTCCAGATAGGTCTTGTTGCCCAGGTCATTGAGCAAAAGAAAACCGCGCTCGAGGTCTTCGGCATAAATTTTCGGCACATTTATTCCGGATTTCGCCAGCAAAAAAGCGATATCCACGAAGGGTTTGCAGTTTTCCTGGGGCGGCGGCGCGTCCATTACGACGAAACTTTTGCCGCCGCCTTCCCAACGGAAATAGCGCCGAAAACTCGCATCACTGCTGGCCGCGGTCAACGTGGCCGGGGGTACGGCGCCCCAACTCTGCTCTGCAAAGAGGGTCGCCAACTGCTCATCGAGCCAAACTTTCAGGTGTTGCAAACGTACATCTTGGTCAGGCATTGCAAGGGTCTCCGACGGCGCTAGCCGTCAAGCGGGTCATGCTTTATTATCCAGCATCTTTTTCAGACCATCGAGAGGCGTGCGGCCCACACCGCGGGCAGATGGCACGCAGGAAGCCCGGACTAATAAGATGGCATTGAAATCCCCCGCGTTTCGTAAAAAATTTCCGTTGTTGGTCACTGGCAGTCTGCTGGCCCTGCAACCTCTAGCCACTTCGTTCGTGGTCGCCGCGGAACAGTATGACTGCTCAGTCTCTGCTTCGGGTGCCTGGAACTGTGCGCCCAAGACGTCGGCGGCTGCATTGCCACCGCGTCCCATCCATGAGGGCAGCGCAGTCTCCGCAACCGGTGAAGCACCTACCGAGAGCGGCGCCAGTGAAGACACCGGCACCAAGCCTGTGCTGGTCACCGAATCCAAAGGCCGCGCCCTCAAGTCCCGTAGCGCAGACTACAGTCACCTCGACTGGGTTCCGCGCGAGAATCTCACTGCAGCGCAATTGGCCGAAACCGGTCCTTACTGCTCTGGTTCCTATATCGAACCAATTCGTCCTGGCATGAATGACAAGACGAATAAAAGTGACGCCCCGACGTTTGTCGGTGCCAAGGCTTCTCGCTACAAGCAGGATGAACAGATCGCTACCCTGGCCGGTGACGTGGTCCTGCGTCAGGGCAGCATGCAGGCCGAAGCCGACGAAGCGAACCTCTACCAGGCCGAGAGCCGTGGCGAGCTGGACGGCAACGTGCGCATTCGCGACAACGGCGCGCTGATCGTCGGCGACCACGCCGAAGTGCAGCTCGACACCGGCGAAGCCAAGGTCGACAACGCCGAATACGTGATGCACAAATCCCGTATCCGCGGTAACGCGCTGTACGCCAAGCGTGCCGAAAACGCGATCATCCGCCTCAAGGATGGTACGTACACCACGTGCGAACCGAACAGCAACGCCTGGCAGCTCAAGGGCAACAACATCACCTTGAACCCGGCGACCGGTTTCGGTACCGCGACCAACGTGACGCTGCGGGTCAAGGACATTCCGGTTCTGTACACGCCGTACATCTACTTCCCGATCGACGACCGTCGTCAGTCCGGCTTCCTGCCGCCAACCCTTGGCAGCGGCAGCGACACTGGCTTCCTGTTGGTCACCCCGTACTACTTCAACCTGGCGCCGAACTACGATGCCACGTTGTACCCGCGCTACATGAGCAAGCGCGGCCTGTTGATGGAAGGCGAGTTCCGTTACCTGACCAAGTCCACCGAAGGTCAGTTCGGCGCCGCGTACCTCAACGACGAGGACGACGATCGCAAGCTTCAAACGGATTACGAAAAAACCCGCTACATGTACAACTGGCAGCACAAGGGCGGTCTCGACTCGCGGGTATTCACGCAGGTCGACTACACCAAGATCAGCGATCCGTATTACTTCCAGGATCTGCAGACCGACCAGCTTGGCGTGAAGTCGTCCGATTACGTGAACCAGCAGGGCTCTGTCAGCTATCGTGGCGACAGCTACGTTGCACGCCTCAATGCCCAGGCCTATCAGCTGGCGACCGTATCGAACATCACACCGTACGACCGCCTGCCACAGCTCACCTTCAACGGTCAGTTGCCAACGCACCCGAACGGTTTGAATTTCGACTACGAAACAGAAATCGTGCGATTCGAGCGAGACCTGCAAACGGGCTCGTTCTCCGATGAAGACGGCAACCTGTCGCCTCGTCTGGACACCAACGTAGCGGGCCTAGCTCGTGCCAACGGTAATCGTCTGAACCTCAAGCCAGGCGTGAGCCTGCCGCTGGACTGGACGTATGGCTTCGTCAAGCCATCGCTCAAATATCAATACACCCAGTACGACCTGGATCTCGATGGCACCGGTAAAAACGATCTCCTGACGAACCGCAATAACGCTTCGGCGCTTGGCGAGTCCTTCAGCAGCTCGCAAAACCGCGGCGTCCCGATCGCCAGCGTCGACAGCGGCCTGTATTTCGATCGCAACACCACCTGGTTCGGCAAGAACTATCGCCAGACCCTGGAACCGCGCCTGTTCTACCTGTATGTCCCTGAAGAAGACCAGAAGGACATTCCGGTTTTCGACACCGGCGAGTACACCTTCAACTATGCGTCGCTGTTCCGCGACAACCGCTTCTCGGGCTCCGACCGCGTCGGCGACGAGAACAAACTGTCGCTGGGCGTGACCAGCCGCTGGATCGAAGAAAACGGCTTTGAACGTCAACGCATCAGCGTCGGCCAGGCCTTGTACTTCAAGGATCGCGAAGTCCAGTTGCCGGGTATCGACGCAAAAACCCGCGAAGATGCGCAGGCCAACGTTTCTCCGTATGCGCTGGAATACGAATACCGCTGGAACCGCGATTGGCGCACGACTGCCGATTACAACTGGGATCCGGACAGCCACAGCCCTCGCTCGGGCAGTGCGATGTTCCACTACCAGCCTGAAGACAACCCGAACAAGGTCATCAACGCCGGCTATCGCTATCGCAATGACCAGGTCCGTTACGACCAGAACACCGGTCAATGGTCGGTGGGTGGTGGTGACTACGGCACGCCAGGCACCCCGGGTTACGTGAAGGACTACTACAAGATCCAGCAGCACGACTTCTCGGTGATCTGGCCGATCGTGCCGCAATGGAACGCCATCAGCCGCTGGCAGTATGACTACAACCAGAACCGTACCCTGGAAGCCTTCGGTGGTTTCGAGTACGACAACTGCTGCTGGAAACTGCGCCTGATCAACCGTTACTGGGTTTCCTATGACGAATTCAGTCAGGAAGCTCCGCAAAACGAAAAAGGCGACCATGGCATCTTCCTCCAAATCGTTCTGAAAGGTCTCGGCGGCGTTGTTGGCCAAAAAGTAGAGAGCTTCCTCGACAAAGGCATCCAAGGTTATCGTGAACGTGAAGACCAAGCTTTCTGATTGTCTGCGCCCGCTGATGCTGGGCGCGCTGTTCCTGGGTACTGCGGCGAATGCCGCGGTACAGTCCATCGATAAAGTGGTGGCCATTGTCGACAACGATGTGGTCATGCAGAGCCAGCTGGACCAACGTGTTCATGAAGTTCAGCAAACCATCGCCAAACGCGGTTCTGCTGCGCCGCCGGCCAGCGTGCTGGATCAGCAGGTGCTTGAGCGCCTGATCGTCGAAAACCTGCAACTGCAGATCGGCGAACGCTCCGGCATTCGCATCACCGATGAAGAGCTGAATCAGGCGGTCGGCACCATTGCCCAGCGCAATAACATGTCGATCGATCAATTCCGCGCGGCCCTGACTCGTGATGGCCTGTCTTATGAAGACGCTCGCGAGCAGATTCGTCGTGAAATGATCATCAGCCGCGTGCGTCAACGCCGTGTGGCTGAGCGCATTCAAGTGTCCGAGCAGGAAGTGAAGAACTTCCTCGCTTCCGACCTTGGCAAAATGCAGCTGTCCGAAGAGTTCCGCCTGGCCAACATCCTGATTCCTACACCGGAAAGTGCTAACTCCGATGCGATTCAGAGTGCTGCCAAACAGGCCGACGCGGTTTACCAGCAGCTCAAGCAAGGCGCTGACTTCGCTCAGTTGGCAATCGCCAAATCCGCCAGCGAAACCGCACTGGAAGGCGGCGACATGGGCTGGCGTAAAGCCGCTCAATTGCCACCTCCGTTCGATCGCATGCTGAGCACCATGTCGGTCGGCGATGTCACCCAACCGATGCGCACGCCGGGTGGCTTCATCATCCTGAAGATCCTCGACAAGCGTGGCGGCGAGACCCAGACCCGTGACGAAGTACACGTGCGTCATATCCTGGTCAAACCTAGCCCGATCCGCGACGAAGCAAAAACCAAGGCCCTGGCCCAATCGCTCTACACCCGTATCGAAGCGGGCGAAGATTTCGGCGAACTGGCGAAAAGCTTCTCGGAAGACCCGGGTTCCGCCCTCAACGGCGGCGACCTGAACTGGATCGACCCGAATGCATTGGTGCCCGAGTTCCGCGAAGTGATGGCCAAGACCCCGCAAGGTCAGCTGTCCAAGCCGTTCCAGACCCAATATGGCTGGCACGTCCTGGAAGTCCTTGGCCGCCGCGCCACGGACAGCACCACCCAGGCCCGTGAGCAGCAAGCAATGACCGTACTGCGTAACCGCAAATACGACGAAGAGCTGCAAACCTGGCTGCGTCAGATCCGTGACGAAGCGTACGTAGAGATCAAACTCCCTGGTGCAGACCAGGCAGCGCAGTGAAACCCCAACGTTTCGCGCTGACACCCGGCGAACCGGCCGGCATAGGTCCTGACCTGTGCCTGCTGGTTGCCTCGCAAGCCCAGCCACATCCCCTGATTGCCATTACCAGCCGCGACCTGCTCCTTGAGCGGGCCGCGCAGCTGGGCGTGGTCGTTGATTTGCTGCCGGTGACCCCGGACAGCTGGCCGGATGTCCCCGCGCCAGCCAACAGCCTGTATGTCTGGGATACACCGCTCAATGCGCCGGTGACTGCCGGTCAACTGGACAAAGCCAATGCCGCTTTCGTTCTGGAAACCCTGACCCGCGCTGGTCAAGGCTGCCTGGACGGGCATTTCGCCGGCATGATCACCGCCCCTGTGCACAAGGGCGTGATCAACGAATCGGGTATCGCCTTTTCCGGGCATACAGAATTTCTCGCCGACCTGACGCAGACCGCGCAAGTGGTGATGATGCTTGCGACCCGCGGATTGCGCGTGGCGCTGGTCACCACTCACCTGCCCCTTCGCGAGATTGCCGATGCAATCACACCGGAGCGTCTGGAGCGGGTCACGCGGATTCTGCATGCCGACCTGCAACAAAAATTCGGCATCGCCCAGCCGCGTATCCTGGTGTGCGGGCTCAACCCCCATGCCGGCGAAGGCGGACACCTGGGCCATGAAGAAATCGACATCATCGAACCTACATTAGAGCGCCTGCGTGGCGAAGGCATGGACCTTCGCGGCCCCCTGCCCGCCGACACTCTGTTTACCCCCAAATATCTGGAGCACTGCGACGCGGTGCTGGCGATGTACCACGACCAGGGCTTGCCTGTGCTGAAATACAAAGGCTTCGGCGCAGCAGTCAACGTGACCCTCGGCTTGCCGATCATCCGCACGTCGGTCGACCACGGCACTGCCCTGGACCTGGCCGGCAGCGGCAAAATCGACACCGGCAGCCTGCAAGTCGCCCTGGAAACCGCCTACCAGATGGCCGAGACCCGTTTATGACCGAGCATTACCAACACAAGGCGCGCAAACGCTTTGGCCAGAACTTCCTGCACGATGCCGGCGTTATCGACCGCATCCTGCGCTCCATCCATGCCAAGCCCGAAGACCGCCTGCTGGAAATCGGTCCGGGCCAGGGTGCGCTGACTCAGGGCCTGCTGAACAGCGGTGCCCAGCTGGACGTAGTAGAGCTGGATAAAGACCTGATCCCGATCCTCAACCAGCAGTTCGCCGGCAAGAGCAATTTCAACCTGCACCAGGGCGATGCGCTGAAGTTCGACTTCAACAGCCTGAACGCCGCGCCGAACAGCCTGCGCGTGGTGGGCAACCTGCCGTACAACATCTCCACGCCGCTGATTTTCCACCTGCTGCACAACGCGGGCATCATTCGCGACATGCACTTCATGCTGCAGAAAGAAGTGGTCGAGCGTCTGGCGGCAGGCCCTGGCGGCGGTGACTGGGGTCGTCTGTCGATCATGGTTCAGTACCATTGTCGTGTAGAGCACCTGTTCAACGTTGGCCCCGGCGCATTCAACCCACCGCCGAAAGTCGATTCTGCCATCGTGCGCCTGGTGCCTCACGCCGTACTGCCGCACCCGGCCAAGGATCACCGCTTGCTGGAGCGCGTCGTGCGCGAAGCCTTCAACCAGCGCCGCAAGACCCTGCGCAACACCCTCAAGTTGCTGCTGAGCAACGACGAAATCACCGCCGCCGGTGTCGACGGCAGCCTGCGCCCGGAGCAGCTCGATCTGGCCGCCTTCGTACGCTTGGCCGACAAACTCAGCGAACAAGTCCTACAGAAACCCGCCGCCGACTGACAGGCAACAAGCGTTATCGGGTAGGACACCAGCCATCATGTCTGGTTTACTACCCGATACTTGGCCTAGACTGAGTTCCATCAGCTACGCCCCGCGTCCCGCTTCGTTTTTAAGGCCTCTTGAATGTCCGATCCTCGTTATCAGGTCGACGTCAGCGTCGTCACCCGCTATCTGGCAGAACAATCGCAACCCGAGCAAAACCGCTTTGCCTTCGCTTACACCATCACCGTGCACAACAATGGCGAATTACCGGCCAAGCTGTTGTCTCGGCACTGGGTGATCACCGATGGTGACGGGCATGTCGAGGAGGTTCGCGGTGCCGGCGTGGTTGGCCAGCAGCCGTTGATCAAGGCAGGCGAGAGCCATACCTATAGCAGCGGCACGGTGATGACGACCAAGGTCGGCAACATGCAAGGCAGCTATCAAATGATTGCCGAAGACGGCAAACACTTCGACGCCATCATCGCTCCATTCCGCCTGGCGGTGCCCGGAGCCCTGCACTGATGGCGACGTACGCCGTTGGCGACCTGCAAGGTTGCCTCGAACCGTTGAAATGCCTGCTCAAGCAAGTCGCCTTCGACCCTGCCCAGGACAAACTGTGGCTGGTGGGCGATCTGGTCAACCGTGGCCCGCAGTCGCTGGAAACCTTGCGCTTCCTCTATAGCATTCGCGAATCACTGGTGTGCGTGCTCGGCAACCACGATCTTCATCTGCTGGCCGCCGGGCATAACATCGAACGCCTGAAGAAAGCCGACACCCTGCGCGAGATTCTCGAAGCACCGGATCGTGTGGAACTGCTGGAATGGGTGCGCCAGCAAAAGCTCATGCATTACGACGAGCAGCGCAACATCGCCCTGGTCCACGCCGGCATCCCCCCGCAATGGTCGCTGCGCAAAGCCCTGAAGTGCGCCGCCGAAGTCGAAGAGGCCCTGCGCGACGACAATCGCTTCGCGCCTTACCTCGACGGCATGTACGGCAACGAACCGCTGAAATGGGACAGCGATCTCAAAGGCGTAACCCGCCTGCGTGTGATCACCAACTATTTCACCCGCATGCGTTTCTGCACCAGCGAAGGCAAACTCGACCTCAAGGGCAAGGAAGGCGTCGACACCGCGCCGCCAGGTTATGCGCCGTGGTTCACTTACAAGGAGCGCAAGACCAGGGACGTGAAGATCATCTTCGGCCACTGGGCAGCGCTCGAAGGCCAGTGCAACGAACCGGGCATTTTCGCCCTCGACACCGGTTGCGTCTGGGGCGGGTCGATGACCTTGATGAACGTCGACACCCTTGAGCGACTGCAGTGCAAATGCGACGAGCATGGCCACACCTTCCTGCCGTCAGTCGCCTCCCCTATTTCCGAACAAACGCCAGCCAGCGCCCGGCGCTAGACTGCGCTTTCAGCCGAGCCACAGGAGCCCGCCATGAGCGAATTCAAACGTATCCCCCCAGATCAGGCCCAGGCCCTGCGCGAACAAGGCGCAGTGGTGGTCGATGTTCGAGACCCGGCAACATTTGCCGCGCTGCACATCAGCGGCTCGAAGCATCTGGACAACCATTCCCTGCATGCTTTCATTCAGGGCGCGGACCTGGACGCACCGACGGTGGTGGTCTGCTATCACGGCAATTCCAGCCAGGGCGCAGCGGCCTACCTGATCAGCCAGGGCTTCTCCGATGTCTACAGCATGGACGGCGGTTTTGAGCTGTGGCGTACGACTTATCCTTCGGAAACCGCGCAAGGCACTTCTGAATAATTTTTTTGTAACGTGCAAGCCCCGGCTGCCGCGGGCTCGCGCGGTGGCAGACGAACGGTCTGCCACAACTAATTACGTATCTCGCCTTTACCTCCCGAATAAGCAACTATCCTTAAGCGCAGGCCATCCAAAACAGGGGAGAGCCGGTACACCGGCGCGCGGGTCATCGGGAGTAGCTTTCGGGGCGGTACGCTTTGAAAGGGTTCTGGGGGGTAAACAGCGACTGCATATCCGGTCGCTGCCAGCATCGACTGACTGATCCGGCGTCGGCTCCACGTATCGAGCGAGGTGACGTCATGAGTATCTTTAGCCACTTCCAACAACGCTTCGAGTCCACACGCCAGGAAGAACTCTCACTGCAAGAGTACCTGGAGCTGTGCAAAAAGGACCGCAGCGCCTACGTTTCCGCCGCCGAGCGTCTGTTGCTGGCCATCGGAGAACCGGAGCTGCTCGACACCTCGACCAACTCGAGGCTTTCGCGAATCTTTTCCAACAAGGTGATCCGCCGCTATCCGGCCTTTGAAGACTTCCACGGGATGGAAGAATGCATCGACCAGATCGTCTCGTATTTCCGCCATGCCGCTCAGGGCCTGGAAGAGAAAAAACAAATCCTCTATCTGCTCGGCCCCGTCGGCGGCGGTAAATCGTCCCTGGCCGAGAAGCTGAAACAGCTTATCGAGAAGGTGCCTTTCTACGCGATCAAAGGCTCGCCGGTTTTCGAATCTCCTTTGGGTCTGTTCAACGCCACCGAAGATGGCGCGATCCTCGAAGAAGACTTCGGCATTCCGCGGCGCTATCTCAACACCATCATGTCGCCATGGGCCACCAAACGTCTGGCCGAGTTCGGCGGCGACATCAGCCAGTTCCGCGTGGTGAAGCTCTATCCGTCGATCCTCAACCAGATCGCCGTGGCCAAAACCGAGCCGGGAGACGAAAACAACCAGGACATCTCGGCACTGGTGGGCAAGGTCGATATCCGCAAACTGGAAGAATTCCCGCAAAACGACGCCGACGCCTACAGCTACTCGGGCGCACTGTGCCGGGCCAACCAGGGCCTGATGGAATTCGTCGAAATGTTCAAGGCACCGATCAAGGTGCTGCACCCATTGCTGACCGCCACCCAGGAAGGCAACTACAACAGCACCGAAGGTCTGGGGGCGATTCCGTTTACCGGGATCCTGTTGGCCCACTCCAACGAATCGGAATGGCACACCTTCCGCAACAACAAGAACAACGAAGCCTTCATCGACCGGATCTACATCGTCAAAGTGCCGTACTGCCTGCGGGTCAGCGACGAAGTGAAGATCTACGACAAGCTCTTGTTCAACAGCTCCCTGGCGAAGGCGCACTGCGCACCGGACACGCTGAAGATGCTCGCCCAGTTCACCGTGCTTTCGCGCCTCAAGGAGCCGGAAAACTCGAATATCTACTCCAAGATGCGGGTCTACGACGGTGAAAACCTCAAGGACACCGATCCGAAGGCCAAGTCGATCCAGGAATACCGCGACAATGCCGGTGTCGACGAAGGCATGAACGGTCTGTCGACCCGTTTCGCGTTCAAGATTCTGTCGAAGGTCTTCAACTTCGATCCGCACGAAATCGCCGCCAACCCGGTGCATTTGCTCTACGTGCTGGAACAACAGATCGAACAGGAACAATTCCAGGCTGAAACCCGCGAACGCTACCTGCGCTTCCTCAAGGAGTACCTGGCACCGCGTTACATCGAGTTCATCGGCAAGGAAATCCAGACCGCCTACCTCGAGTCGTACAGCGAGTACGGCCAGAACATCTTCGATCGCTACGTGTTGTACGCCGACTTCTGGATCCAGGACCAGGAATACCGCGACCCGGAAACCGGCGAAATCCTCAATCGCGTGGCGCTGAACGAAGAACTGGAGAAAATCGAAAAACCGGCCGGCATCAGCAATCCGAAGGATTTCCGCAACGAAATCGTCAACTTCGTGCTGCGCGCCCGTGCCAACAACAACGGCAAAAACCCGACCTGGCTCAGCTACGAAAAACTGCGGGTGGTCATCGAGAAGAAAATGTTCTCCAACACCGAGGACCTCCTGCCCGTCATCAGCTTCAACGCCAAGGCGAGCAAAGAGGACCAGCAGAAACACAACGACTTCGTCACACGGATGGTCGAGCGGGGCTACACCGACAAACAGGTACGACTGCTGTCCGAGTGGTACCTGCGGGTCAGAAAATCACAATAACCCGCTGCCGGTCAGACCGGTTGTCGTCAGCCAGAGGCCTGTGTACGCATTTTCTGTTACACAGGCCTCTGGAAGGTGTTCGAAAGTCGGTAGCGAGTTCAGGCAGCATCCAAAGCGCTTGGGGGAGCGTTGAATATCCCTTGGCCTTCGGTCCGATGCTGCATCACCGCTCGCCCCTTTCAGGACAGCTTCTAAGGAGCAGTCATGAGCTATGTGATCGACCGACGTCTCAATGGCAAGAACAAGAGCACGGTGAACCGTCAGCGGTTTCTGCGGCGTTACCGTGATCACATCAAAAAGGCTGTCGAAGAGGCGGTCAGCCGGCGCTCCATCACCGACATGGAACACGGCGAACAGATCAGCATTCCCGGCCGCGACATCGACGAGCCGGTGCTTCACCACGGTCGCGGGGGCAAACAGACCGTCGTGCATCCCGGCAACAAAGAGTTCACCAGCGGCGAACACATCGCCCGTCCGCCCGGAGGTGGCGGCGGCAGAGGGCCCGGCAAGGCTGGCAACTCGGGTGAAGGCATGGACGAGTTCGTCTTCCAGATCACCCAGGAAGAGTTCCTCGAGTTCATGTTCGAGGACCTGGAACTGCCCAATCTGGTCAAGCGCAACCTGACCGGCACCGATACCTTCAAAACCGTTCGTGCAGGCATCAGCAACGAAGGCAACCCGTCGCGGATCAACATCATCCGCACCTTGCGCTCGGCCCACGCCCGACGAATCGCCCTGTCCGGCAGCAGCCGGGCGAAACTGCGCGAAGCCAAAGAGGAATTGCTGCGACTCAGGCAGGAAGAACCGGACAACTTCGGCGATATTCAGGAAATCGAGGCGGAAATAGAAAAACTCAGTGCGCGCATTCATCGCATACCGTTCCTCGACACCTTCGACCTCAAGTACAACCTGCTGGTCAAGCAACCCAACCCCAGTTCGAAGGCGGTGATGTTCTGCCTGATGGACGTGTCCGGCTCCATGACCCAGGCGACCAAGGACATCGCCAAGCGTTTCTTTATCCTGCTGTACCTGTTCCTCAAACGTAATTACGACAAGATTGACGTAGTTTTCATCCGCCACCACACCAGTGCCCGGGAAGTGGATGAGGAAGAATTCTTCTATTCCCGCGAAACCGGCGGCACCATCGTTTCCAGCGCGTTGAAACTGATGCAGGAGATCATGGCCGAACGCTATCCGAGCAACGAGTGGAACATCTACGCCGCCCAGGCTTCCGACGGCGATAACTGGAATGACGACTCGCCGATCTGCCGCGACATTCTGATCAACCAGATCATGCCGTTCGTGCAGTACTACACTTACGTTGAGATCACCCCGCGCGAACATCAGGCCCTGTGGTTCGAGTACGAGCGCATCGCCGAAGCCTTTTCAGACACCTTTGCCCAGCAACAACTGGTCTCGGCCGGGGATATCTATCCGGTCTTCCGTGAACTCTTCCAGCGCAGGTTAGTGACATGACCGCCAAAGAGCAGAAGCGCCAACCCATTTCCACCGGCTCCGAATGGACGTTCGAGCTGATCCAGGCCTACGACCGCGAAATCAGTCGTATCGCGGCTCGTTATGCGCTCGACACCTACCCCAACCAGATCGAAGTGATCACGGCCGAGCAGATGATGGACGCGTATGCCTCCGTCGGTATGCCGCTGGGTTATCACCATTGGTCGTACGGCAAACACTTCCTCAGCACCGAAAAATCCTACACTCGCGGGCAGATGGGGCTGGCCTACGAAATCGTGATCAACTCGGACCCCTGCATCGCCTACCTGATGGAAGAAAACACCATCTGCATGCAAGCGCTGGTGGTGGCTCACGCCTGCTACGGGCACAACAGCTTCTTCAAGGGCAACTACCTGTTTCGCACCTGGACCGACGCCAGCTCGATCATCGATTACCTGGTGTTCGCCAAGCAGTACATCATGCAGTGCGAAGAGCGCCACGGCATCGACGCGGTCGAGGACCTGCTGGACTCCTGCCATGCGTTGATGAATTACGGGGTTGACCGCTACAAACGCCCTTACCCGATTTCCGCCGAGGAAGAACGTCGTCGGCAAAAGGACCGGGAGGAGCATTTGCAGAAACAGATCAACGATCTGTGGCGCACCATTCCGAAAGGCGCGGACAAGTACAGCGACCGGGACAACGCACGCTTCCCCGCCGAACCGCAGGAAAACATCCTGTATTTCATCGAAAAACACGCGCCGCTGCTGGAGCCCTGGCAGCGGGAGATCGTGCGGATCGTGCGTAAGATCGCCCAGTATTTTTACCCGCAACGCCAGACTCAGGTGATGAACGAAGGCTGGGCCACGTTCTGGCATTACACCCTGATGAACGACCTGTACGACGAAGGCCTGGTCACCGACGGCTTCATGATGGAGTTCCTGACGTCCCACACCAGCGTGGTCTTCCAGCCGGGCTTCGACAGCCCGTACTACAACGGAATAAACCCCTACACCCTGGGCTTTGCCATGTACCGTGATATCCGGCGTATGTGTGAAACCCCCACCGAGGAAGATTATCGCTGGTTCCCGGAAATCGCCGGCACCGACTGGCTATCCACCATCAAGTTCGCCATGAGCAGCTTCAAGGATGAAAGCTTCATCCTGCAGTACCTGTCGCCGAAGGTGATCCGCGACCTGAAATTGTTCAGCATTCTCGATGATGATCAGAAGGACGACCTGCTGGTACCGGCCATCCACGACGAAGATGGCTACCGCACCATCCGGGAAACCCTGGCCGCGCAGTACAACCTGGGCAATCGCGAACCCAACATCCAGATCTACAGCATCGACCGCCGCGGAGACCGCTCCCTGACCCTGCGTCACCAGCAACACGACCGCAAACCGCTGGGCGAGTCCACCGAGGAAGTGCTTAAACACTTGCACCGCCTCTGGGGCTTCGACATTCACCTGGAAACCCTGCAAGGGGATCAGGTGATGAAAACCCACCACGTACCGCCCAGAAGCGAGCACAGCGAAGGCGAATACGGCCGGCTGGACCTGGCCGTCATTCATCTTTGATCCTGTTCGTGCCTCCGCAAGCTCGACGCAACGGTTATTCTGTCGGGCTAACGGAGGTTTTTTATGCGGATTTATAAAGTCGGCGGTGCGGTACGCGATCGCCTGCTGGGCAAACCTGTCACCGATATCGACTGGGTCGTGGTCGGCGCCACCACCGAAGAAATGCTCGCCAAGGGCTATCGCCCGGTGGGCGCGGACTTCCCGGTGTTTCTTCATCCAAAAAGTGGTGAGGAATATGCCCTCGCCCGGACTGAACGCAAAAGCGGACGCGGTTACGGCGGCTTTACCTTTCACGCCAGCCCTGAAGTCACCCTCGAAGAAGACCTGATTCGTCGCGACCTGACGATCAACGCCATGGCTGAAGACGATCAACAGAATTTGACCGACCCGTACCATGGCCAACGCGATCTCGAAGCTCGCGTTCTGCGTCACGTTTCCCCCGCATTCGCCGAAGATCCGCTCCGTGTTCTGCGCGTTGCGCGCTTTGCCGCTCGTTATGCGGAGTTGGGCTTCACCGTCGCACCGGAAACGCTGGAGCTGATGCGCCAACTCAGCGAGTCGGGCGAACTGGAGGCATTGACCGCCGAACGTAGCTGGAAAGAAATTTCCCGCGCACTGCTGGAAGATCAACCGCAGGTATTTATCGAAGTGCTGCGCGAGTGCGGCGCTCTCAAGGTGCTGATGCCAGAAGTCGATGCCCTGTTCGGCGTACCGCAACCGGAAGCTCATCACCCGGAAATCGACACGGGCGTACACACCTTGAGCGTGCTTGAGCAATCAGCGTTGCACAAACAACCACTGACTGTGCGCTGGGCTTGCCTGCTGCATGACCTGGGCAAAGGACTGACGCCGAAAGAAGACTGGCCGCGGCACATCGCCCACGAACACACCGGCCTGAAGCTGATCAAAGCGGTCAATGAACGCTTCAAGGCACCGAAGGACTGCCAGGAACTGGCTTTGCTGGTGGGGCAATATCACACCCATGGCCATCGCGCCCTGGAGCTAAAGCCCTCGACGCTGCTGGAGCTGCTGCAAAGTTTTGACGTCTATCGTCGTCCGCAGCGGTTTGAGGAGTTTATTGCGGCGTGTGAAATGGACGCGCGCGGGCGCAAAGGGCTGGAGCAGAGAAGTTATCCACAGGCGGATTATTTGCGCGGGGCGGCGAATGCAGCCCGCAGCGTGGCGGTACAACCGCTGCTGGAGAAGGGATTCAAGGGGCCTGAATTGGGAGAGGCGATCAAGCGTGAGCGGCTCAAGGCCTTGAAAGCCTACAAAGACGGGGCGTCTGCCTGAAAAGCATCGCGAGCAGGCTCGCTCCCACAGGTTTAGCGCAACCCTTGTGGGAGCGAGCCTGCTCGCGATGGCGTCATCAGCTTCACAGGAGATGCAATGGAGTCAACGGCTCCCCACGCCATTCAAACGCCACCGGCGCCAACACCTGATCAATCTGCGCTTCGCCCCACAACGTCGCAAAGCTTTTGCCTACACCCGGATGCACACGATCCGGCGCAATGAGCGACAACGGCCACAATACGAAGGCATTTTTCAGGATCTCTGCCCGCGGCAGAATCAATCCGTCGAAGTTGCCCACCAGATCACCGAACAACAACACGTCGATATCCAGTGGCAAACCCTTGCGGTCCGGTGCATAGCGGCCGTTGTCTGCCTCGATGAATTTCAGTCGGCGGTCCAGCTCTATCAGTGGCAAATCGGTGTAAGCCGAGACCACGAAATTGAAGAACGGCCCGCTCTTGATCCCCACCGGCTGGCTTTCAAACACCGCCGAGCATCTTATATCCACCAGAAAACCCGCCAGGGCTTCCAGGCCAGCCTGCAAATGGGTTTCGCGCTCGATATTGCTACCGAGCCCGAGGTACACCTGAGTCAGCGACATCCGCGCTCGATCTCCACGCCCACACCACCGGTAGCCGCCGGGACGGCACCTGGCTTGGTCAGTTTGAGACGCATCCAGGTAATGTTGAACTCGCTCATCAGCACTTCAACCAGGCGCTCGGCAAAGGTCTCGACCAACTGGAACTGCGCTTGCTCGGCAAAGGCCTGGATGCGCGACGAAACGCTCGCGTAATCGAGCGCCAGGGTCAGGTCATCACCCGCCGCGGCCGGGCGATTGTCCCAGGCGAAGCTCAGATCAAGACGCAAGCACTGTCGGATGCCTCGCTCCCAGTCGTAGGCACCGATCACGGTGTCGACTTCCAGGCCCTCGATAAACACTCTGTCCAAGCACTTTTCTCCGCTGCACGACAAGGGCGCAATGCGCCGTTAGAATCAGGGCGTCCTCGCCCGGAATAGTTAGCATGTTTTGGTTACTGGCGACTCTCGCCTACCTGCTCGGCTCTCTGTCCTTCGCCATTTTGCTCAGCCGCCTGACCGGTAACCCCGATCCGCGAATGAGTGGCTCGGGCAATGCCGGTGCCACCAACATGTTGCGTCTGGCCGGCAAGAAACTCGCCATCCTGACCTTGATCGGCGACCTCTGCAAAGGGCTGTTGCCGGTGCTGATCGCCGGTGTTGCGGGTCTTTCGCTGCAAGAACAGGCCTGGATCGGCGTTTGTGCCGTCATCGGTCACCTGTTCCCGCTGTATTTTCGCTTTCGCGGTGGCAAAGGTGTCGCCACTGCTGCCGGCATGTTACTGGGGCTTTACCCGCCAGCAGCCCTGCTGGCGGTCTGTGCCTGGCTGCTGACGTTCTACCTGACCCGCACCAGCTCACTCGCCGCGCTGATCGCCACACCGCTGACCCTGCCGCTGCTGGCCTGGCAGGAACCGGCGGCCTTGCTGCCCATGAGCGCGCTCACGGGCATGATCGTCTGGCGTCATCGGGGCAATCTACGCGACCTGTTTGCCGGGCGCGAACGGCATTTTTAAATACCGGACGTGAGCGCCGCTCATCACAGCCCCGACAATTGCTCCATCGGCCAGCGTGCCTGCACGCTGATCGCCAGACTTTCGTGCTGACCGGCCTGCAAGCGCTGGCAGCCGGCAAACGCAATCATTGCGCCGTTGTCGGTGCAGAACTCCGGACGGGCGTAAAACACGTCGCCCTTCATGTCTCCGAGCATTTTTTCCAGTGAAGAGCGCAGCGCCTTGTTGGCGCTGACGCCCCCTGCGATGACCAGACACTTCATGCCCGCCTGTTTCAGGGCGCGCTTGCACTTGATGGTCAAAGTCTCCACCACGGCCTGCTGGAACGCCAGCGCGATGTCGCAACGGGCTTGCTCGCTGTCGTCCCCGGCGCTGACGCTCTGCTGCCAGGTGTTGAGGGCGAAGGTTTTCAGGCCACTGAAGCTGAAAGCCAGGCCCGGGCGGTCGCACATCGGACGCGGAAAAGTGAAACGTCCTGCAACGCCTTGCTCCGCCAGACGAGCGATTTCCGGACCGCCCGGATAATTCAGCCCCATCATCTTCGCGGTCTTGTCGAAGGCTTCACCGGCAGCATCGTCGAGGGTTTCGCCCAAGAGCGTGTATTGACCGATCCCGTCGACCTGAACCAGCTGCGTATGACCGCCCGACACCAACAAAGCGACGAACGGGAATTCCGGCGGTTGCGACTCCAGCATCGGCGCCAGCAAATGGCCTTCCATGTGGTGCACGCCGAGCGCCGGAATGCCCCAGGCAAAGGCCAGCGCCTGAGCGCAGGAAGCACCGACCAGCAGCGCCCCGACCAGCCCCGGACCCGCGGTGTAGGCGATCGCGTCGATCTCGGTGGGCACGCAGCCCGCCTCGGCCAACACCTGACGAATCAAGGGCAGCATGCGTTTGACGTGGTCACGCGAAGCCAGCTCCGGCACCACGCCACCATAGGCGCGATGCAGGTCGATCTGGCTGAACAGCGCGTCGGCCAGCAAGCCGCGTTCACTGTCATATAATGCGACACCGGTTTCGTCGCAGGAGGTTTCTAATCCCAGTACTAGCATGGGTTTGCGCCTTGTTTAGGCTGAATTCGAAGGCGCGCATAATAGTCGCCATGTGATGCCCCGACTAGCGGTTTTCGATCAGAGGCTTTGCATTCCGAGCGATGAGGGGTTAACATCCGCAACCCTTAAAAACCGACGTCTTCAAGTGCTCTTTTGCCGCGAGGATGTTGACCCCGGTAATGAATGAAGGTAGCTCTGGATGCCAGCCGTCAAAGTAAAAGAGAACGAACCCTTCGACGTAGCTCTGCGTCGTTTCAAGCGCTCCTGCGAAAAAGCCGGTGTACTGGCTGAAGTTCGTAGCCGCGAATTTTACGAGAAGCCAACTTCTGAGCGTAAGCGCAAAGCAGCAGCCGCTGTTAAGCGTCACGCCAAGAAAGTTCAGCGCGAACAGCGCCGCGCCGTTCGTCTGTACTAATACACAGACGTTCGTAGCAAGCTTCTGCCAAGCCCGGCCCTCAGCCGGGCTAATGGCATTTGCGGACAACGCTTGATGCTTCACCGTCAAAGCCGCAGACGCGACCGAGACAAACCTGCTTCACAGCGTCAGACCTGGCTCTTTTGCCAGCGGTGCACGTCTTTTCTGACGAGCCTTCCAAGGCTACTGACGAGCACACCCACTGATTCCTCTCACGACGATCAGCCCAAGGCACCTTCTTGCGTGCCCGCTTATGAGCTATCCGAGGCCATCGACTGGCCGCAGCGGATTCAGCGAAACACTTTCAAATAGTCGAATACTGATTGGTATTAACGTCAGTGGATTTTCGGCAGATACACTTCCCGACAGCGATTACGCAGACGACACTGGTCGAGCCGCACACTTTGCGCGCCTCAAGCAATGACCCGCGTTCGCCGGCCCTTCGTTTTGGGTCCATTTCAGCGCAGATGACGAGACCGCCATGGCCGGGCTAATTCCCCAGAGCTTCATTGACGACCTTCTGAACCGCACCGACATCGTCGATGTGGTCAGCTCGCGCCTGCAACTGAAAAAGGCCGGCAAGAACTACACTGCCTGCTGCCCGTTCCACAAAGAAAAAACCCCTTCTTTCAGCGTCAGCCCCGACAAGCAGTTCTATTACTGCTTCGGCTGCGGTGCTGGCGGTAACGCCCTCGGCTTCATGATGGACCACGACAACCTGGACTTCATCCAGGCTGTCGAAGAACTGGCCAAAGCCGCCGGCATGGAAATCCCCCGCGAAGAAAGCGGCCGGCCGCACAAACCGCGGCAGCCAACCGACTCGCCGCTGTACCCGCTGCTCACTGCCGCCGCCGATTTCTATCGCCAGGCACTGAAAAGCCATCCGTCGCGCAAAGCCGCGGTGGATTACTTGAAGGGTCGCGGGTTGACGGGCGAGATCGCCCGGGACTTCGGCCTCGGCTTCGCTCCGCCCGGCTGGGACAACCTGTTCAAGCACTTGAGCAGTGACACCCTGCAACAGAAAGCCATGGTCGATGCCGGCCTGCTGATCGAAAACGCCGAAACCGGCAAGCGTTATGACCGCTTTCGCGATCGCGTGATGTTTCCGATCCGCGACAGCCGCGGGCGCATCATCGCTTTCGGTGGCCGGGTATTGGGCGATGACAAACCGAAATACCTGAACTCACCGGAAACCCCGGTATTCCATAAAGGCCAGGAACTCTACGGCCTTTATGAAGCACGCAAAAACAACCGCAACCTCGACGAAATCATCGTCGTCGAAGGCTACATGGACGTCATCGCCCTCGCCCAGCAAGGCCTGCGCAACGCCGTCGCCACACTTGGCACCGCCACCAGCGAAGAGCACTTGAAGCGTCTGTTTCGCGTCGTGCCCAACGTTTTGTTCTGCTTCGACGGCGACCAGGCTGGCCGCAACGCCGCATGGCGAGCACTGGAAGCCACCCTGCCCTGCCTGCAAGACGGGCGACGGGCGCGCTTTCTGTTTCTACCCGAGGGCGAAGACCCGGATACGCTGGTCCGCTCTGAAGGCACCGATGCTTTCCGCGCGCGGATCAACCAGCACGCGCAGCCATTGGCAGACTACTTCTTTCAGCAACTGACCGAGGAATCGGACCCGCGCTCGCTCGAAGGCAAGGCCCACATGGCCACCCTCGCGGCGCCGCTGATCGACAAGGTTCCGGGCGCGAACCTGCGGATCCTCATGCGCAAGCGCCTGTCCGAAATTACCGGGCTCAGTGGCGAAGCGGTGACCCAGCTGGTGCAAAGCGCACCTCAGGACGCGCCGCCCGCTTACGATCCGGGCATCGATTACGACGCGATGCCGGATTACGGCGATTACCATCAGCCGCAGGCACAAGAGATGTACGTGCCGCAGCAGGAATGGACACCGAAGAAACCCGGCGCCGGCGGCAAGAAATGGGACAAGAAACCGTGGGATAAAAATGGCAAGCGTGGCGGTGATCGCGATCAACAAAGCGCCCCGCGCACACCGATTGCCGTGGAAGCCCCGACCCTGATTGCGCTTCGCACGCTCATTCATCATCCGGAACTGGCTGGCAGGGTAGAAACCGCCGATCACTTCGCCAATGAGAGCAACACCTACGCGCAATTGCTGGTGGCCCTTATCGAGGCCGTGCAAAAAAATCCTAAGCTAAACTCAATTCAGTTAATGGCCCGCTGGCACGGGACGGAGCAGGGACGTCTTCTCAAAGCATTGGCGGAAAAGGAATGGCTGATTGAAGGCGGCAACCTTGAACAACAGTTTTTAGACACCATTACTAGGCTATCAGCCGGTCAACACACCGATAGCCTGGAAGCACTTATCAGAAAAGCAAGACAGCCGGGATTGACCGCAGAGGAAGCAAATCAGATCGCAAATCAGATGCGCGACCTATTAAAACGCAATATGACTGTACCAAACCCGACCTCAACTGGCGCGTGAGGTCATAGCTCAGGTATAATCCTCGGCTTGTTTTTTGCCCGCCAAGACCTTCAGTGGATAGGGTGTTATGTCCGGAAAAGCGCAACAGCAGTCTCGTATCAAAGAGTTGATCACACTTGGTCGTGAGCAGGGCTACCTGACTTACGCGGAGGTCAACGACCACCTGCCGGAGGATATTTCAGATCCGGAACAGGTGGAAGACATCATCCGCATGATCAATGACATGGGGATCAACGTATTCGAGGTTGCGCCAGATAAGGATTCCCTTATGCTGGCCGACGCCGATACCGACGAAGCCGCGGCCGAAGAGGCAGCAGCAGCGTTGGCAGCGGTCGAAACCGACATCGGTCGCACCACCGACCCGGTGCGCATGTACATGCGCGAAATGGGTACGGTAGAGCTCCTGACACGTGAAGGCGAAATCGAAATCGCCAAACGTATTGAAGAAGGCATCCGCGAAGTGATGGGCGCAATCGCGCACTTCCCTGGCACGGTTGACCATATTCTCTCCGAATACACTCGCGTCACCACCGAAGGTGGCCGCCTGTCCGACGTCCTGAGCGGTTATATCGACCCGGACGACGGCATTGCGCCGCCTGCTGCAGAAGTGCCGCCGCCAGTCGATCCGAAAGCCGTGAAAGCGGACGACGATACCGACGACGATGACGCCGAAGCTTCGGATGACGAAGAAGAAGCCGAAAGCGGTCCGGATCCGATCATCGCCGCACAGCGTTTTGGCGCTGTCGCTGATCAGATGGAAATCACCCGCAAGGCTCTGAAAAAGCACGGTCGCAACAACAAGGCAGCTATCGCTGAACTGTTGGCCCTGGCTGAGCTGTTCATGCCGATCAAACTGGTGCCGAAGCAATTCGAAGGCCTGGTCGAGCGTGTTCGCAGCGCCCTGGATCGTCTGCGTCAGCAAGAGCGCGCGATCATGCAATTGTGCGTGCGTGATGCCCGTATGCCGCGTGCCGACTTCCTGCGCCAGTTCCCGGGCAATGAAGTTGACGAAAGCTGGAGCGACGCTCTGGCCAAAGGCAAAAGCAAATATGCTGAAGCCATTGGTCGCCTGCAGCCGGACATCATTCGTTGCCAGCAGAAGCTGACCGCGCTGGAAACCGAAACAGGTTTGACGATCGCCGAGATCAAGGACATCAACCGTCGCATGTCGATCGGTGAGGCCAAGGCCCGCCGCGCGAAGAAAGAGATGGTCGAAGCGAACTTGCGTCTGGTGATCTCCATCGCCAAGAAGTACACCAACCGTGGCCTGCAATTCCTCGATCTGATCCAGGAAGGCAACATCGGTTTGATGAAAGCGGTAGACAAGTTCGAATACCGCCGCGGCTACAAATTCTCGACTTATGCCACCTGGTGGATCCGTCAGGCGATCACTCGCTCGATCGCCGACCAGGCCCGCACCATCCGTATTCCGGTGCACATGATCGAGACGATCAACAAGCTCAACCGTATTTCCCGGCAGATGTTGCAGGAAATGGGTCGCGAACCGACCCCGGAAGAGCTGGGCGAACGCATGGAAATGCCTGAGGACAAGATCCGCAAGGTATTGAAGATCGCTAAAGAGCCGATCTCCATGGAAACCCCGATCGGTGATGACGAAGACTCCCATCTGGGTGACTTCATCGAAGACTCGACCATGCAGTCGCCAATCGATGTTGCTACCGTTGAGAGCCTTAAAGAAGCGACTCGCGAAGTCCTGTCCGGCCTCACTGCCCGTGAAGCCAAGGTTCTGCGCATGCGCTTCGGTATCGACATGAATACCGACCACACGCTTGAAGAGGTTGGTAAGCAGTTCGACGTGACCCGTGAACGGATTCGTCAGATCGAAGCCAAGGCGCTGCGCAAGCTGCGCCACCCGACGAGAAGCGAGCATCTGCGCTCCTTCCTCGACGAGTGATCACAAAACCCCCGGCCCAGGCCGGGGGTTTTGCTTTATGCAGATTAAATCCCCCGCACTTCCCTCCCGCCGAATTGCCCGTCTACACTCGAAACATTCCCCCGAGCCATAACGAGACCGTTATGCCCAGACTGCCGACCGTGCTTTTTTTGCTGTCGCTGATGACCTGGACCGCAACGGCTGGCGCGCTGACTCTGACCGACGAAGAACGTAGCTGGTTGACGGCCCACCCTGACTTACGCTTGGGTGTCGATGCGTCATGGCCACCCTTTGAGTTTCGTGACGATCAGGGCCGCTATCAGGGCCTTGCGGCGGATTACATCGACCTGATTCGCCAACGCCTGGCCATCAAGCTCACGCCCATCGAGCCTGTGAGCTGGACGGCTGTGCTTGAGCAGGCCAAACAAGCGAAACTGGACCTGTTGCCGGGCATCATGTCGACCCCGGAGCGTCAGAAATACCTGGCGTTTACGCGCCCCTACCTCGACTTTCCGATCGTCATCCTTGCCCACGTCGGAGGCGCTCAACCGCACAAGCTTGAAGAGTTGTACGGCCTGAAAATCGCCGTGGTGGAAAACTACGCGCCTCATGAACTGCTGCGCACTCACCACCCTGACCTGAATCTGGTGGGCATGCCCAATGTCAGTTCGGCCTTGCAGGCACTGGCGACCGATGAAGTGGACGCGGTGGTCGGCGATCTCGCTTCCAGCGTCTGGAGCCTGCGCCAACTCAAGCTCGATGGGCTCTATGTCAGCGGCGAGACACCCTATCGCTATCAACTGGCCATGGGCGTGCCTCAGAACAAGAAGATTCTGGTCGGCATCCTCGACAAAGTCCTGGCAGACATGACACCGGCAGAAATCAGCGCCATCCAGGAACATTGGGTCGGTAACGTCCTCGATCATCGAACCTTTTGGTCCGATCTGATCGTTTACGGCCTGCCGGGGTTGCTGTTGCTGATCACCGTGCTGGCGGTGGTCATCCGGATCAATCGCCGACTGAGTTCGGAAATCTCCCGCCGCGTCGATCTGGAACAGGAACTGCGCAGCAGCGAATACCATTATCGCGGGCTGGTGGAGAGCCTTTCGGCCATTGCCTGGGAAGCGCGGATCACCGATTTCACCTACAGCTATGTGTCGCCCCACGCCGAAGAATTGCTTGGTTATCCCCTGTCCCATTGGCTGATTCCGGGGTTCTGGCGCAACATCATCCACCCCGCCGACCTGACCCGCGCCCAGACCTTCTGCGATCACGAAGTCCTGGCCGGGCGCGATCACAGCCTCGACTACCGGGTCATCACCGCCGACGGCCGTTGCCTGTGGGTGCGCGACATCGTCAGCCTGATCGAGCACGGTCATGAGCCGGTGATGCGCGGGCTGATGATCGACATCAGCGAAACCAAGCGCACCGAAGAGGCATTGCGCCTGTCGGAGCAGAAGTTTGCCTCGGTGTTCCAGCAATGCCCGGACATTCTGGTCATTGCGCGGTTGTCGGATGGCTGCCTGCTGGAGGTCAACGAAGCGTTCGAGGAGCAGATTGGCCTCAAAGCCGAGGAAGTCATCGGTCAGACCGCCACCGACCTGAACATCTGGGGCATACCCGGCGTTGGGCCAGGTCTGTTGCAACGCTTGCAGGCCGGCAGCATCCGTAACCTGGAGATGCCCTTTCGCCGCAGCAATGGCCAAGTGTTTACCGGCCTGATCTCCGCCGAACCTTTCGACCTCGACACGACCCCGGCGTTGGTGGTGGTTGTGCGCGATATCAGTAAGCTCAAGGAAACCCAGCAACAGCTGCAAACGTCCGAAGAGAAATTCGCCAAAGCCTTCCACGCGTCCCCCGACGGTTTGCTGCTGTCCCGGCAAAGCGATGGCTTGCTGCTGGAGGTCAACGAAGGCTTCAGCCGCATTACCGGTTTCAACAGTGCGATGTCGGTGGATCGTTCGGCGCTAGAACTGGGGATCTGGGTCAACCTCAACGAACGCAAACAGATGCTCGACCTGCTGCACCGGGATGGTTTCGTCCGTGACTTCAGTTGCCATATCCGCCGCAGCGACGGGCAGATCCGCCTCTGCGAGGTGTCCAGCCGACCGCTGCCGATCGGCGATGAAGACTGCATGCTGACCATCGCCCGGGACATCACCGAGCGACACCTGATGCAGGAAAAACTGCAACAAGCCGCGACGGTGTTCGAGAGCACCGCCGAGGGGGTTTTGATCACCGACACGCAGCAACACATCAGCGCGGTCAACCGCGCGTTTACCGAAATTACCGGCTACAGCGAAAGCGAAGCACTGGGCCACACCCCGCGCCTGCTTGCCTCAGGCCTGCATGACAGCGCCTTCTACGCCGCCATGTGGCATCAACTGACCGCCGAAGGCCATTGGCAGGGCGAGATTTCCAACCGGCGCAAAAACGGCGAGTTGTACCCGAGCTGGCTGACCATCAGCGCCGTGCGCAACCGCGACAAGTTCATCACCCACTTTGTTGCCGTGTTTGCGGACATTTCCAGCCTGAAGCACGCGCAAGCCAAACTCGATTATCAGGCGCACCACGACCCGCTCACCGGCCTGCCCAACCGCACACTGTTCGAAAGCCGGCTGCTGACCGCGCTCAACAACCAGCAGGAAAACGGCGGCCAGGGCGCGGTGTTGTTCCTCGACCTGGACCGCTTCAAACACATCAACGACAGCCTCGGCCACCCGGTCGGCGACCTGCTGCTCAAGGGCATCGCCGTGCGTCTGAAGGAGCAGTTGCGCGATATCGACACCGTGGCGCGGCTGGGCGGCGACGAGTTCATCATCCTGCTGCCAGGCCTGCAGCAATCCACCGACGCTGACAATATCGCAACCAAGTTGCTCAACTGCTTCAGCGCGCCATTCCAGGCGGGCGAGCATGAGTTCTTCATCAGCGCCAGCATCGGCACCAGCCTGTATCCCAAAGACGGCTGTGACGTCGCCACGCTGGTCAAAAACGCCGACGCAGCGATGTATCGCTCCAAGGCCAAGGGCCGCAACCGGGTCGAAAGCTATACCCGCGACCTGACCGCCCAGGCCAGCGAGCGCGTCGCACTGGAGCACGAGCTGCGCCGTGCCATCGAGCGCAATGAGCTGTCCCTGTGTTACCAGCCCAAAATCAGCCTGGAGGACCATCGCCTTGTCGGCGCCGAAGCGCTGATCCGCTGGCATCACCCGACCTTCGGCGCCGTGCCGCCAGAGCACTTCATTCCGCTGGCCGAAGAGAACGGGATGATCCTGCAAATCGGCGACTGGGTGCTCGAGACCGCGTGTCGGCAGATGTACGAATGGAATCAGACCTATGAATGCCTCGGCCCGCTGTCGGTCAACCTCGCAGGCGCACAACTGCGTCAACCCAACCTGCTCGGCCGGATAGAACAACTGCTCAAGGACAACGGCCTTCAGCCTGGGTTATTGCAACTGGAAATTACCGAGAACTTCATCATGAGCCAGGCCGAGGAAGCGCTGGCGGTGCTGCATCAACTCAAACACCTGGGTGTGCAACTGGCCATCGACGACTTCGGCACCGGCTATTCCTCCCTGAGCTACCTCAAACGCCTGCCGCTGGATATTCTCAAGATCGACCAGTCTTTCGTCCGCGGCCTGCCGGATGATCCCCACGATGCGGCAATCGTTCGCGCCATCATCGCGCTGGGCCGCAGCATGCAATTCACCGTGATAGCCGAAGGTGTCGAGACTCTGGCGCAGCAACTATTTCTCGCCGAAGAAGGCTGCGAACAGATTCAGGGCTACATCGTCAGCTTGCCGTTGCGGGCGGACGAATTCGCCGCGACGTTTCTTCGTATAGCCGTATCGGATTTTTCGGATAGCACAGCCGAGAAACCGTCGCTATAATCCGCGGCCTACTGAGGGCCTATAGCTCAGTTGGTTAGAGCAGAGGACTCATAATCCTTTGGTCCACGGTTCAAGTCCGTGTGGGCCCACCAAACAAAAAAGCCGCGCTTAATGCGCGGCTTTTTCGTGTCTGTGCGGGTGCTTTTTGCAGTGCTGATTTTTTAATTCGCTCAGTTCGCGAAATTTTCGATCTTTACCTGTCCCTCAGGAAAGGTCGCGATGATTTCCAGCTCGCCCCCCATTGCGCGTATGTAGTTGCGCAGCGTGCTGATGTACATGTCTGTACGTCGTTCCATCCTGGAAATCGCCGCTTGATTGACATGCAGCATCTTGGCCAGTGTTTCCTGGCTCAACTCCTGGGCCTTACGCAGCTCGTGCAGGGGCATTTCCTTCAGGTGCTGCTGGAACAACCGCTCTGCGTTTGCGCGAGACTCTGGCGTCATACGAGCTTGAAGTTCAGCAAATTTTTTAGCCATCGTTGCGGCCCTCTTTACGCAATGTTTCCAAATGGTCGTCATACAGTTTTTCAGCCAGCGGGACATGCTCGTCATACCAACGGTTTTGCCCGGTTTTATCCCCTCCGATTAAAAGTAACGCGCATCGGCGTGGATCAAACGCATAAAGCACGCGAATGGGACGACCGGCATGCTGGACCCGCAACTCTCGGAGGTTGCCCAGTCGTGAACCTTTAATGTCGCTGGTATGTGGGAAACGCAGGCCCGGGCCGAGTAACCCAAGCAGATCGACGCTGGCTGACACCGAGGACTGCTCTTTCGCGTCCAACCTCTCCCACCAGTGTTCAAATTCATCGGTGTATTCAATTTCCCAACCCATACCAATATGCCACCCAAGGAATATGATCTCAAGGGAATAACTTTAGGCATTAGCGACCGTGCGGCCACCTTGGTTGCCAATGCAATTGTTAAGGGCGGTTTCGAGCGGGATGTGGGTGTTCGGCTTCTGGCGTTTGGTTTTGTTTACTTCAGGTGGCGCAATATCGGATGACGCCTACGCCAAAGACACCGACCGCCACGCTTGGGCCGCGCATTACCTGACGTCGATGAGCAAAGCCGTGGTCGATGATGTGATGAAGGTGCTGGAGCGCGGACCTGATCGCGCCAATACGAAGTCCGAAAAATAGCGGCCAATTGACCGTGGAATGAGCCCCGAGAATTCGGGGCTTTCACAGGATGATCGGTGGCGCGTTGTCTTACGCCCAAACACCCAACGATGGAATGGCCTGCACTGGCCGCAACCGCTCAAGCATTTCACGCGTAAACACCACCTCATACGTATCCGCCGCCCTGCCCCACTGCTCCACGATGACCATGCCGTCGACCAACACGCGCCCCAATTCGGTAATCGTGTCCGCCAGGTCCTCGACGATTGCTTGAGTCCGGCCCCACATGCGATCAGTCATCGCTTGAAGCTCAGCCGCAATACGGTCAGATGACGTGGGGTCCGTATCGGGACAGGTGATGTTGCGCAGCAAATGCTGAAGCTCTTTTACTTTTGCATAATCCTGTTCCGCCCCCAGCGCACCTTTCAGGATGCTGACGGCTTTCGTCTTGTCGACGCGATTCCCGGACCGATGTGTCGAAGACAATGTCTGCCCCATGGCGCCAGCCATCAGGACCATTATTCGGGCTTCCACGTGCGCTTTCATTGCTTCCATCGATGAAATCGGGCGCGCCAGGGTAATGGCAGCGCCTCCTTGATGCCGCAAGTCCATGGTCACGGACAGGGTCACGCCGCCGGTTGCAAACCCCAATGCGCGGGCCACGACGTAGTGGCCCATTTCGTGATGGGCAATCTGCAACGCACGATCGCGTATGGCTGAAGGCATCTGCTTCGTCATCTCCGTCTCCTTGCATCCCTCGACTTAGTATTCGACTACGAGTGGCGATTGCTGTCCATCCTGTGCGTTGCTGGCTTCGGGTCGGTTCGCTCAACAAAAAAAAGCCGCGCAATCGCGCGGCTTTTTCGTACGTGCGATTCAGCCTTTACTCAGGCAAGGCATACGCAATCACGTAATCCCCACGATCCGTTGACTGACGCGCACCGCCCACCGTCAGCAGGATGTACTGCTTACCGGTTTTCGGCGAAACATACGTCATCGGACCCGACTGGCTACCCACCGGCAAACGCGACTTCCAGATCTCATTCCCGTTACCCGTATCGAACGCCCGCAGGTAGAAATCCTGGGTGCCGGCGAAGAACAACAGGCCGGACTGGGTGGCCAGGGAAGCACCGAGGGTCGGCATGCCAATCGGTATCTGCAAATGCATGCGGATACCCAGCGGGCCGGTGTCTTGCACGGTGCCGACCGGGACTTGCCACATCAGTTTGTGGGTCTTGAGGTCGATGGCGGACATCGTGCCGAACGGCGGCTTCTGGCACGGAATGCCCACCGCCGAGAGGAAGCGTTCGCGCATCGCCCCGAACGGTGTGCCTTCCTGTGGCACGACGCCCATTTCGATACCGCTGGCCCCGGCGGCGATCTTGTTGCGCGGGATCATGTAGTTGGCCAGGCCCAGGCGCATGTCGTTGACGAACATGTAGTTCGTGTTTGGATCTACCGAGACGCTGCCCCAGTTCATGCCGCCCAACGAGCCCGGGAATTGCAGCGCGCGGTCCATGCCCGGTGGGGTGTAGACGCCTTCGTGGCGCATGCCTTTGAACTGGATGCGGCACATCAACTGGTCAAACGGCGTGGCGCCCCACATGTCGGCTTCGGTCAGGGTCTTGTTGCCGATGGACGGCATGTCCACCGAGAACGGCTGGGTGGGCGAATAGCGTTCGCCGGGCACACTACCTTGCGGAACCGGGCGCTCTTCGACGCGCGCGATTGGCACGCCGGTTTCGCGGTTGAGCAGGAAGATCTCGCCTTGTTTGGTGACTTGCGCCAAGGCTGGCTGCAGGCCGCCCTTGTCGTCCGGCACATCGTACAGCAACGGTTGGGCCGGCAGGTCGAAGTCCCACAGGTCGTGATGGGTGGTCTGGAAGTGCCAGCGCACCTGACCGGTCTTCACGTCGATGGCGACGATGGACGAGCTCCACTTGTCATCGAATGCCGTGCGTTGGCCGCCGAAGAAGTCTGGCGTGGCGTTGCCGGTGGGCAAGTAGACCAGACCGAGTTTGGCGTCGTAGGACATGGCCGACCAGACGTTTGGTGTGCCACGGGTGTAGGTCTCACCAGCCGGTGGACGTTTGGTGGTGTTCGGATTGCCCGGATCCCACGCCCACACCAGTTCACCGCTGCGTACATCGTAAGCGCGGACCACACCTGGCGGCTCGCCGGTGGAGTAGTTATCGGCCACACGGCCACCGACGATTACCACGTCACCTGCGACCAGCGGGGTCGAGGTTTGCTGGTAGTAACCGGGCTTCACTTCACCCATGTCGGTGGTCAGATCGACCGTGCCTTTGTTGCCAAACTCTTCACACGGCTTGCCGGTCTCGGCATTGATCGCGATCAGACGGGCATCGCCGGTCGGCAGAAACAGACGTTTCGTACAGGCAGTCGGCTGGATGTCCGAAGACGCAGGGGTTTCGGAGTAACCCAAGCCACGGCAACGCTGCCAGTTTGGCGCAGTACCTTGCGGGTCGAACTTCCAGCGTTGGGCGCCGGTGTCGACGTCCAGCGCGAAGACTTTGCCGTAAGCGGTGCAGGTGTAGACCGTGTCGCCGATTTGCAGCGGGGTGTTCTGGTCTTCAGCGCCAGCGCCGGTGCTTTGCGGGATGTCGCCGGTGCGGAAGGTCCACGCCACCTGCAACTTGTCGATGTTGCCTTTGTTGATCTGGTCCAGCGCGGCAAAGCGGTTGCCAGCGGTGGTGTTGCCCCAATGGGCCCAGTCTTTCTGTTCGGTACCCGGAGCAACCGGCGTAACAGCCGGTTCAATGCTGGCCTTGACCACATGGGTCGGCACGAACATGTAGGCCATCGTTGCGACAACGCCGACGCCCAGGATACCGGCGAGGCCATAAGCGCCACGGCCGGCAGTCGCGCCTGAAGCACGGACCAGCGTCGGATAGATCAGCGCAACGACCACGCCGATCACGGCGAAGGTCAGCACGCGCGAGACCAGTGGCCAGTATTCGAAACCGGTGTCCCATACGGCCCAGATCGCGGTAAGCATCAGCGCCACGCCATACAGCCACGCACCTTGCGGCTTGCGACGGGCGATCATCAGCCCGGACACCAGCATCGCCAGGCCCATCAGCAGGAAATACCAGCTGCCGCCCAGCGAGACCAGATAACCGCCGCCACCGGCCAGGCCGAGTCCGATCAACGCAATCAGGACACCCAGCCCCGACAGCAACCATTTGCCGCCGCCGGCAGCCCCAGAATTATTCATGTCGGTAATTTTCCCCATTTGTGACAAGCGCGGAATAATGTACTACCTAGTTACTTATGGCAAATTGTCGCAGGTAAAAATGGCATGAACGGTACTGAGGCTAGATCAAACATCCGGTATGCGAGCGGTGCTGTAACATGTTGAGCCATTGATTTGTGTTGCTGGAGACGACCATTGCCTGACACTCGCCCGCCCGTTCTTGACGAAATCGACCGCCAATTGATCGCGGCCCTGCAAATCAATGCCCGTGAAAGCGTGGCCATGCTCGCCCGGCAATTGGGCATCGCCCGCACCACTGTAACGTCGCGGCTGTCGCGCCTGGAAAAGGCCAGGGTCATCACCGGTTACGGCGTGCGCTTGGGCCAGCGTGTGGTGGACGGCGGATTGCAGGCGTACGTCGGGATCACGGTGCAACCGCGCTCTGGCAAGGAAGTGTTGCGGCGCTTGAGTGCGATGGCTCAGGTTCAGCAGTTGTGTGCGGTGAGTGGCGAATTTGATTATGTGGCCTGGTTGCGCACTGATTCGCCGGAGCAACTGGATCAGTTGCTGGATCAGATCGGAAGTGTGGACGGGGTGGAGAAGACGACCACGTCGATCATTCTCAGCAGCAAGATAGATCGCGGCCAGCCGGTTTAACGCCGACCAAGGTGGGAGCGAGACCGGCTTGCCGGCGAATCGATTTACCCATCACTATCAATGTCGACTGACACTCCGTCATCGCGAGCAGGCTCGCTCCCACACTGGACGGTGTGTAGTAATAGCTCGTCACTTTGTTCAATTAATTAGCAAAACGACGACACATTGCGTCTTATTAACGTGTTCTACGCTCTCTAGAATGGCTGCCATCTTTTCCTATACTCAGACGCGCACCCCGCGTCCGGTCGCCAGCAAGGTCAGCCATGAACAAGAACAATCGCCATCCTGCAGACGGTAAAAAACCAGTCACCATTTTTGGCCCGGACTTTCCTTTCGCCTTCGACGACTGGATCGAACACCCGGCCGGCCTCGGCAGCATTCCTGCGCACAACCACGGCGCCGAAGTAGCGATTGTCGGCGCCGGTATCGCCGGTTTGGTCGCGGCCTACGAACTGATGAAACTGGGCCTCAAGCCCGTCGTCTATGAAGCCTCGAAATTGGGCGGCCGTCTGCGCTCGCAGGCGTTCAACGGGACCGATGGCATCGTCGCCGAACTGGGCGGCATGCGCTTCCCGGTGTCGTCCACCGCGTTTTACCACTACGTCGACAAGCTCGGCCTCCAGACCAAACCCTTTCCCAATCCGCTGACCCCTGCCTCTGGCAGCACCGTCATCGACCTGGAAGGCAAAACCCATTACGCACAGAAACTGGCGGATCTTCCGGCACTGTTCCAGGAAGTGGCTGACGCGTGGGCGGACGCACTGGAAGCCGGCTCACAGTTCTCCGATATCCAGCAAGCGATCCGCGACCGCGACGTGCCACGCCTCAAAGAGTTGTGGAACACCCTGGTTCCGCTGTGGGACGACCGCACCTTCTACGACTTTGTCGCCACCTCAGAAGCATTCGCCAAGCTGTCGTTCCATCACCGCGAAGTGTTCGGCCAGGTCGGTTTCGGCACCGGCGGCTGGGACTCGGACTTCCCGAATTCGATGCTGGAAATCTTCCGCGTAGTGATGACTAACTGCGACGATCACCAACACCTGGTCGTCGGCGGTGTCGAACAAGTGCCGCAAGGCATCTGGCGCCATGCGCCGGAACGTTGCGTGCACTGGCCCGAAGGCACCAGCCTCAAGTCGCTGCACAGAGGCGCGCCACGCTCCGGGGTCAAAAAAATCGCTCACGCCGCGGACGGTCGTTTTGCGGTCACCGATAACAACGGCGATACCCGCGAGTACGCGGCAGTGCTGACCACCTGCCAGAGCTGGCTGCTGACCACCCAGATCGAGTGCGACGAAACCCTGTTCTCGCAAAAGATGTGGATGGCCCTCGACCGCACCCGCTACATGCAATCTTCCAAAACCTTCGTGATGGTCGACCGCCCGTTCTGGAAGGACAAGGATCCGGAAACCGGCCGCGACTTGATGAGCATGACCCTCACCGATCGCCTGACCCGCGGCACCTATCTGTTCGACAACGGCGACGACAAGCCGGGCGTGATTTGCCTGTCGTACTCGTGGATGAGCGATGCGTTGAAAATGCTTCCACACCCGGTGGAAAAACGCGTCGAACTGGCGTTGAACGCGCTGAAAAAGATCTACCCGAAAGTCGACATCGCCGCGCGAATCATCGGCGATCCGATCACCGTATCGTGGGAAGCCGACCCGCATTTCCTTGGCGCGTTCAAAGGCGCATTGCCCGGTCACTACCGTTACAACCAGCGCATGTATGCGCACTTCATGCAAGCTGATATGCCGGCCGAACAACGCGGGATTTTCATCGCTGGCGACGACGTTTCGTGGACACCGGCGTGGGTCGAAGGCGCGGTGCAGACCTCGCTCAATGCGGTGTGGGGCATCATGAAACACTTCGGCGGTGAAACTCACGCCGAGAACCCGGGTCCAGGAGATGTGTTCAACGAGATCGGTCCGATCGCCCTGCCCGAGTAAAAGGAGTTCGAAATGCGCGTAGCCCTTTACCAATGTCCACCGCTGCCTCTGGACGTCGCCGGCAATTTGCAACGCCTGCATCAACTGGCGCTGGAGGCCAAAGGCGCCGATTTGCTGGTGCTGCCGGAGATGTTCCTGACCGGTTACAACATCGGCGTCGATGCTGTCAGCGTCCTGGCGGAGGTGCACAACGGAGAGTCGGCGCAGCAGATCGCGCGCATTGCCAAGACCGCGGGGATCGCCATTTTGTATGGCTATCCCGAGCGCACCGAGGACGGGCAGATCTACAACGCCGTGCAACTGATCGACGCCAATGGCGAACGCCTGTGCAACTACCGCAAGACTCACCTGTTCGGCGACCTCGATCACTCGATGTTCAGCGCCGGCCAGGATGATTTTCCGCTGGTGGAGCTCAACGGCTGGAAGCTCGGTTTCCTGATTTGCTACGACATGGAGTTCCCGGAGAACGCGCGGCGTCTGGCCCTGGCCGGCGCCGAGCTGATTCTGGTGCCGACAGCGAACATGATTCCTTACGACTTCATCGCCGACGTCACCGTCCGCGCCCGCGCCTTCGAAAACCAGTGTTACGTGGCGTATGCCAATTACTGCGGCAACGAAGGCGACATCCACTACTGCGGCCAGAGCAGCATCGCCGCACCGGATGGCAACCGCATCGCTCAGGCGGGCCTCGATGAAGCGCTGATTGTCGGTGAGCTGGATCGCCAGTTGATGATCGATTCCCGCGCCGCCAATCGTTACTTCCTCGATCGCCGCCCCGAGCTTTACGGCGAGCTGAGCAAGCGCTGACACCCAGTAATCCGCTAGCATTAGCGCTTCCCTGTTCTGGAAGTGCTCATGCCTGCGCTGAATCCCCCTCGCCCTCACACTGAAACCCTGGCCAACGGCCTGCGGGTGACGCTGCGTCATGCCCCGAATCTGAAGCGTTGTGCGGCCGCGTTGCGGGTCGCTGCGGGCAGTCATGACGTGCCATTGGCATGGCCAGGCCTGGCGCATTTTCTTGAGCACCTGCTGTTTCTCGGTACCGAGCGTTTTCCTGCGGAACAAGGGCTGATGGCCTACGTACAAGGCCATGGCGGGCAGGTGAATGCACGGACCAGCGAGCGCACCACCGACTTCTTTTTCGAATTGCCGCCTCAAGTTTTCAACGGAGGACTGCAGCGTCTGTCAGACATGCTCGCTCATCCGCGTATGAATCTGGACGATCAGTTGCGGGAACGGGAAGTGCTGCACGCGGAGTTTGTCGCCTGGTCGCAGGATCCTACGACACAGCAACAACTGGCGTTGTTCGATGGGCTTTCGCCGACTCATCCGTTGCGCGGCTTTCATGCCGGCAACCGCGACAGCCTGCCCGTGCAGCAACCGGAGTTTCAGCAAGCGCTGCAGGATTTCCATCAGCGGTTTTATCAGACCGGACAGATGACGCTGGGCCTGGCCGGCCCGCAAAGTATCGAAGAGCTGAAGCAAATGGCGCTGAAGTTCGGCGCGGTGATTTCCGAGGGAAAAAACCTCCCGCAACAGGCTCCTGTGCCGCTGATGGAGTCTTCAGTCGCAAGTTATCAACAGGCTGGCGAGCGTCGGCAGGATCTGCTGTTTACCTTCGAATCACTACACAATGCGTCGACCGAAGCATTGGCGTTTCTGTGCCATTGGTTGAACGCCGCGAAACCCGGCGGGCTGCTGACTGTATTGCGCGAATGTGGTTTGGCTGAGCATCTGAATGCCAAGCCGCTGTATCAATTTGCCGGACAAGCCGTGCTGCACGTTGAATTCACAACGACCGCATCGGCGAGCATCCTGAGCGAGAAGCTCCTGGATTGGCTGGGCTTTTTTGCTGCTCAACAAGATTGGACCCTTCTGCGTGAGGAGTACGCTGCCGTGCTTCAGCGCCAGCAACAAGTCAGCAGTGCTATGCAGCTGGCCCGACTCGACAGCGAACAGCTTGAAACCGGGTTATCCGAGCAAGGCGTTGTAGCGCTCAAGGACATCCTGAAGAAAATCGGCGCTGTGGATAACTTCAGCGGTGAATGGCAACTGCCGACACCGAATCCGTTCTTGCGCGCCGAGGCGCCACCCTCAAATGCCGGCCTGATTCGCGGCCAGACCAGCAAACACCGTGGCCTGCGGACATTTGCCCAGGACCGCTCGCGCAGCCGTCGCGAAAACTCGCCGATGCAATTCAGCCAAGCCCTGCCGGACAACACCGCTGAAGGCGCGATTTATCTGCGCTGGCGATTAGAGTCCAGACCTCAACCCCGCCATCAGCAGGGTCTGGAAAATCGCCTGCAGCCGCTGCGCGAGGATGCCCGACAGGCAGGCGTCGACTTCTCTTTCAGCGCCTCTGGAAATGTATGGTTGCTGAAAATGACGGGGCTGCAAGAGTCGATGCCGACCGTCCTCGAACATGCGCTGAAAGAGCTGACAAACCCTGACGGCGGTTTCTCACAGGAAGAACCAAAAAGCGCCGCGTTGATACCGATTAAACAACTGCTGAAAGCGCTGCCTGATCATTGCCTTGAGCAAAGCTCAGTCGCTGATGACTGGCAGCAGCTGTGGTCGACGGCGCGCTGGGAAGGCCTGGCAATCGGGTTGTCGGCACAGACTCAAGCAGCAATGGGGTTCGCCCTGAGTCGCGTGCCCGGCATTGCGGACACTCATTCGTCGTCGCCGTCCTCGATCAACGGGCAGCGTCTGTGGACCGCCCTCGACACCGGTTCCAGCGAACACGCGCTGTTGCTGTTCTGTCCGACAGCCACGCAGGAAATCTCTGACGAAGCTGCGTGGCGCTTGCTCGCGCACATTTGTCAGACACCGTTCTACCAGCGTCTGCGCGTTGAGTTGCAACTGGGTTATGCGGTGTTCAGTGCGCTGCGTCAGGTCCATGGGCAGACGGGCGTTTTGTTCGGCGTGCAATCACCGAGCGTCGCCCCTCTGAACTTGCTGCAACACATTGAAGACTTTCTGAACGACGTGCCCGCAATGATCGACGGCATCGACGAGGCGACCTTCGTTGCCCAGCGTCAGGCCTTGGCCGATCAATTCCAGATCGCTGCGTTGCCCGTCGCCCAGGCCGCCGAACTGCTCTGGCAGGGCAAGCTGGCCGGCCACTCGTCGGATTATCTGGCGCAGCTTCCCCAAGCCATTCTGGACATCGATCGTTCTGCCCTGCGCGCCGCCGCACAACGCCTGATCAACGCCGAGGGCGGCTGGCGCGGTCTGGCCAGCAGTTCGCAACCGGAGGCGCCTTGGCAAGTGACAAAATGATCATTACCGCTGGTGCAATTAGCTTTTTCCGAGATTGCAGGCCAATCGCTCTGTAATTTTGAGTAACATAGCCACCTAACTATCTGAACATCTCCGGCTGGAGGTGGACTATATGTATAGATCTCAACCGTCCCATCACCTGAAGGAGCGCTCCCATGTCCTGGTCCAAACCTGCTTACACCGACCTGCGTATCGGCTTTGAAGTCACCATGTACTTCGCAAGCCGCTAAGCTTGTCCTGCCGTTCAGCGCCTCGGTTTGCCGAGGCGTTTTTATTTTCAGCGTTGAAATGATGGAGCACCCATGTTTGTCCAGATTCTAGGTTCCGCCGCCGGCGGCGGTTTCCCCCAGTGGAACTGCAACTGCGTGAACTGCGCAGGTTTTCGCGACGGGAGCCTGAACGCCAAGGCGCGGACCCAGTCGTCCATCGCGATTTCCGATGACGGCGTGAACTGGGTGCTGTGCAACGCCTCGCCGGACATCCGCGCCCAGCTCCAGAATTTTGCCCCGATGCAACCGGGCCGCGCCCTGCGCGATACCGGTATCAGCGCGATCATCCTGATGGACAGCCAGATCGACCACACCACCGGCCTGCTCAGCCTGCGCGAGGGTTGCCCGCACAACGTCTGGTGCACCGACATGGTCCATGAAGACCTGAGCACCGGTTTCCCGCTGTTTACCATGCTGACCCACTGGAACGGCGGGCTGAACTGGAACCGCATCGAACTCGACTGCAGCTTCACCATCCCGACCTGCCCGAGTCTGCGTTTCACTCCACTGCCACTACGCAGTGCCGCGCCACCGTATTCGCCGCACCGTTTCGACCCGCATCCGGGCGACAACATCGGGTTGATCATTGAAGACCTGAACACCGGCGGCAAGCTGTTCTACGCGCCGGGCCTGGGCAAGGTTGACGCGCCGCTGCTGGAGATCATGGCCGGCAGCGACTGCCTGCTGGTGGACGGCACGATGTGGGACGACGACGAAATGCAGCGCCGTGGTGTCGGCACCCGCACCGGTCGGGAAATGGGCCATCTGGCGCAGAACGGCCCCGGCGGTATGCTGGAAGTGCTGGAACAGTTGCCCAAGCAGCGCAAGGTGCTTATCCACATCAACAACACCAATCCGATCCTTGATGAGGATTCGCCGGAGCGCGCCGAGCTGGTTCGGCGGGACGTTGAAGTGGCGTATGACGGCATGAGTATTGTGTTGTAGCGGATGGCCTCTTCGCGGGCAAGCCTCGCTCCTACAAGGCCTGCGCATAACCTGTAGGAGCGAGGCTTGCCCGCGAAGGCGTCCGATCAGGCACCAAAGAATCCACCGGTCGTACCCGGAGAACCAAAATGACTGACACCCCACTGTCCCCCGCCGAATTCGAAGCCGCCCTGCGCGCCAAGGGCGCCTATTACCATATCCATCACCCCTATCACGTGGCGATGTACGAAGGCCGGGCGACCCGCGAGCAGATCCAGGGCTGGGTCGCCAACCGCTTCTACTATCAGGTGAACATCCCCCTGAAGGACGCCGCGATTCTGGCCAACTGCCCGGACCGGGAAATCCGTCGCAAGTGGATTCAACGCCTGCTCGACCATGACGGCGCCCCCGGTGAAGACGGCGGCATCGAAGCGTGGCTGCGTCTGGGACAGGCCGTCGGCCTCGACCCGGACCAACTGCGCTCGCAGGAACTGGTGTTGCCCGGCGTGCGTTTCGCCGTGGACGCCTACGTCAACTTCGCCCGCCGGGCCAGTTGGCAGGAAGCCGCCAGCAGCTCATTGACCGAGCTGTTCGCGCCGCAGATCCACCAGTCGCGCCTCGACAGCTGGCCGCAGCATTACCCATGGATCGACCCGGCCGGTTACGAATATTTCCGCACCCGCCTGGGCCAGGCGCGCCGCGACGTCGAACACGGTCTGGCGATCACCCTGCAGCACTACACGACGCGGGAAGGCCAGGAGCGCATGCTGGAAATTCTCCAGTTCAAACTGGACATTCTTTGGAGCATGCTCGATGCCATGAGCATGGCCTACGAACTGAAACGCCCGCCGTATCACAGCGTGACCGAGCAACGGGTCTGGCACAAAGGAATCAGCTTATGAGTTTTGATCGCAGCAAGACCCCGACCTGGCGTCCAGGCTACCGGTTCCAGTACGAACCGGCGCAGAAAGGCCATGTGCTGCTATACCCGGAAGGCATGATCAAACTGAATGAAAGCGCCGCGCTGATCGGCGGTTTGATCGACGGCGAACGTGACGTCGCGGCGATCATCGCCGAACTCGACGCGCAGTTCCCTGGCGTGCCGGAGCTCGGTGATGACATCGAGCAATTCATGGAGGTCGCCCGTGCTCAGCACTGGATCGAACTTGCCTGATTCCGTGTCGGACAAGTTACCGCCCAAACCGGAAATCGGCCTGCCGCTGTGGCTGCTGGCCGAGCTGACCTACCGCTGCCCGCTGCAATGCCCATACTGCTCCAATCCACTGGATTTCGCCGAGCAAGGCAAAGAGCTGAGCACCGAACAGTGGATCAAGGTGTTCCGGGAAGCACGGGAAATGGGCGCGGCGCAGCTGGGCTTTTCCGGCGGCGAACCGCTGGTGCGCCAGGACCTCGCCGAACTGATTGCCGAGGCGCGCAAGTTGGGTTTCTACACCAACCTGATCACCTCTGGCATCGGCCTCACCGAGCAGAAAATCAGCGACTTCAAGAAGGCCGGCCTGGACCATATCCAGATCAGCTTCCAGGCCAGCGACGAGCAGGTGAATAACCTGCTGGCCGGCTCGAAAAAGGCCTTCGCGCAGAAGCTGGAAATGGCTCGCGCAGTGAAAGCACACGGTTATCCGATGGTGCTGAACTTCGTCACCCATCGGCACAACATCGACAAGATCGACCGGATCATCGAGCTGTGCATCGCCCTTGAGGCGGACTTCGTCGAACTCGCCACGTGCCAGTTCTACGGCTGGGCGCAGCTCAATCGGGTCGGTCTGCTGCCGACCAAGGAACAACTGGTCCGGGCCGAACGCATCACCAATGAATACCGCGCCAAACTGGAAGCCGAAGGGCATCCGTGCAAGCTGATTTTCGTCACGCCGGACTATTACGAAGAACGCCCGAAAGCCTGCATGAACGGTTGGGGCAGTATTTTTCTGACAGTAACCCCGGACGGAACCGCGCTGCCGTGTCACGGCGCCCGACAGATGCCGGTGCAGTTTCCTAACGTGCGCGACCACAGCATGCAGCACATCTGGTACGACTCGTTTGGCTTCAACCGCTTTCGCGGTTACGACTGGATGCCCGAGCCATGCCGCTCGTGCGACGAGAAAGAAAAGGACTTCGGTGGCTGCCGCTGCCAGGCCTTCATGCTCACCGGTGACGCCAGCAACGCCGACCCGGTGTGCAGCAAGTCGGAACATCACGGCGTGATTCTCAAGGCCCGCGAAGAAGCCGAGCACGCGACCCAGACCATCGAACAACTGGCCTTTCGCAATGAACGAAACTCACGACTCATCGCAAAAAGCTGAACCCTTCAGCGCCGCCAAAGCGGTCGCTGCCGGTGTCGACTTTGCCGAACTGCAGGTTGGCCAGCATGGCTTGTTCTGGAACGAGTACCGTCCCGAGGACGCCGCTTGTCGAATCTGGCATTGGCGTGATGGCCAGGCCCATTGCCTGACGCCAATGGGTTTCAGCGTGCGCAGTCGGGTGTACGAATATGGCGGCGGAGCGTTCTGTCTGACAGATGACGGGTTGGTTTTCGTCAACGAGGCGGATCAGCAGCTGTATCGCCAATCGCTCAAAGGCGAAACGCCCGAAGCGCTGACGTCCGGTCAATGCCGCTACGGCGATCTGCAATTTGCCAACGGGCAAGTGTTGGCCGTTGAAGAACATCGGGACCGGCATCGACTGGTGGCCATCGATCTGGCGGACAGCACGCGGCATCTGTTGGCCGAGGGTGCTGACTTTTATGCCGCGCCGACACTGAGCCCCGATGCTCGACGGTTGGCCTGGATCGAATGGAGCCGTCCGGACCAGCCATGGACCGCGACCCGCCTGATGGTTGCCGAGCGCCAGAGCGATGGCCGTTATGCTCAAGCGCGTTGCCTGGCGGGTGAAGATATTCAGGAGTCGTTGCAACAACCGCGATTCGATGACCGTGGCCGGCTGTTGTGTCTGACGGATCGCGGCGGTTACTGGCAGCCGTGGGCGGAGTCTTCCGATGCGTTGCGCCCGTTGCCCAGCACTGCGGCGGATCATGGACCAGCGCCCTGGCAGTTGGGTGGCTGCACTTGGCTGCCCTTGGGTGAAAACAGCTATCTGGCCAGTTGGACCGAAGGCGGATTCGGCCGACTGGGCATTGGCGGTGACGCTACAGAAGATTTCACCGGGGACTACAGCCGATTCCGACATCTCGCACTGGATGAACAATTCATCTACTGCATCGCCGCTTCGCCGGTCAGTTCATCAGCCGTGATCGCCATCGACCGCAAGACCCGAGCCGTCAGGGTATTGGCCGGTGGAATCGCGCCGCTGCCCGCCGATCAGATCAGCATCGCACAAACTCTGCGCTACCCGAGCGGTTCGGGCGAGGCTCATGGTTTCTTCTACCCTGCGATGACCGGCGAAGCGAAACCGCCGCTGGTGGTATTCATCCACGGCGGCCCGACATCGGCGTGCTACCCGATGCTTGATCCGCGCATCCAGTACTGGGCACAACGCGGCTTCGCCGTGGCCGACCTCAACTACCGTGGCAGCAGCGGCTACGGCCGGGCCTATCGCCAGGCGCTGCATTTGAGTTGGGGTGAAGTGGATGTGGAAGATGCCTGCGCAGTAGTCGCCCATCTCGCAGAGCGCGGATTGATCGATGGCGACCAGGCGTTTATTCGCGGTGGCAGTGCCGGCGGCTACACCACGCTGTGTGCGTTGGCGTTCAAGAAGGTCTTTCGCGCTGGTGCCAGCCTTTACGGCGTCAGCGATCCCGTTGCCCTGGGCCGCGCAACCCACAAGTTCGAAGGCGATTACCTGGATTGGCTGATTGGCGATCCCGAGCTGGACGCCGAGCGCTACGCCGCACGCACACCCCTGCTGCATGCGAGCAACATCAGCGTGCCGGTGATTTTCTTTCAGGGCGAACTGGACGCTGTGGTCGTGCCGCAACAGACCCGCGACATGGCCGAGGCGCTGCAGCAAAACGGCATTCTGGTACAGGCGCATTATTACGCGGACGAACGTCACGGCTTCCGCAAGGCCGGCAATCAGGCCCATGCGCTAGAGCAGGAGTGGTTGTTTTATCGACGGGTGATGGCGCTCGAAAGCTGAAACCGTGTCGCGCCCTTCGCGGGCAAGCCACGCTCCTACAGGATCTTCAGCGTGCACAAACTCTGTGGGAGCTGGCTTGCCAGCGAATGCGATCTATCTTGCGATGCGAACCTTAGCGCTTGGCGATGATGTACACCGCATGTACGATCCCTGGAATATAACCGCACAACGTCAGCAGAATATTCAGCCAGAACGCGCCAGCGAAACCGACTTGCAGAAACACGCCCAGTGGCGGCAATAGAATGGCGATGAGGATGCGAATGAAGTCCATGGGGCAGCTCCTGAATTGAAGTGGGCTCATGTGAGCCTTACTGCTAATCGACCAACACCGTTCGTCAGGGTTCAGTGCTGTTCCTCAGGCCAGTATCTCCAGACCGTGTTTCTGCACAATGCTCAACAACTTCAGCGCCATGCCACTGGGGTGTTTATCCCCTGCTTCCCACTGTTTGACCGTCGACGCGCTGGTGTTCAGATAACGCGCAAATACCGGCTGGCTGACGTTGTTGCGTTCGCGCAGTGCTTTGATCTGCTCCGCAGGAATCGCGTCCGGCACCGTCGCGAGACAGGATTCATCGAACTCGCGCATGGTTGCCTTGCTGATTGCGCCGATGGCGTACAAGGCACTGGCGGATTCGTGAATCGACTCAAACACGTCGCTTTTGTATTTCTTACTCATGGTGTATCTCCACAAACTCCTCGGTATCCAGCAAGTGCTGGACTTGCATGTCGGTCATAACGCCATAAACCTTGGCTAAACCACGCAGTTCGGTCAGTTCCGCAAAACTGATATTGCTCCGATCCTTCTTGGCAAACAGCAACTGATAGATCCAGTAACGACCGCCCTTCGCCACAACAATCGAGCGGTGGCGATTGGCATTCAAACGCTTCTTCCAAACCCCGCCGCCGAGACTTTCCACCTGGCCCTTGAGCATTTCGGTGAATGCCTCCCGAAGCTCATCATCACCAATCCAGGCCTTACCCGCCTGCATCGCAAAACGCTTTGTCTTGAACAACCTTGGTGACATTGGCATCCCTTCCAAAAAACATACCACTGAGTGGTATAGAAATCAAAACCAGGAATCCTTCACTGGCACCGGCACTCCCTGCCGGCTTTTCTAAAAAGCCACCGATTTAGCTCCCGTTCAAGCGACGAAGTGCGCTTGGCAAAACGCAGAGACAAAAAAACGCCCCACGTCAAAAGAATCAAACGTGGGGCGATGCGTTATACCGCGAGACGGTTCGGGAATTCGTGTAGGGCGGTTCTGATCAGACGGCAATCCCTTTGCGGCATTGCAGTTGTGCGGTGCGCACGCGGGAAAAGGCGCGGGCCAGGCGCAGGAGCATTTCGTCGATGTTGGATTTGCTGACCGTGAGCGCTGGGGTGAATCGCAGGCAATCGGCTTGCGGGGCGTCGAGCAGCAAGCCTTCGTACTGCGCTGCTTTGACTACGGCGTCAGCCGAATCGTCGGACAGGGTCAGACCCCAGAGCAATCCCTGACCACGCAGTTCGCCGTGTCCATAGCGATGAGCCAGACGTGCCAGGCCTTCGCCCAAGTGCTGGCCGGTTTCCCTGACATGCTCGAGAAAGCCCTTGTCCTGCACACTATCGAGCACAGCCAGGCCAGCAGCGGTCATCAGCGCGTTGCCATGGTGAGTGCCCGTCAGCTCGCCGACGTCAAAGCAGCAGGCTTTGCCTCGCGCCAGCAGCGCCGCCAAGGGCACACCTCCGCCCAGGCCTTTGCCGAGGACGACGATATCGGCTCGCACACCGTAGGACTGTTCCGCGAGTAAGGTGCCGAGTCGACCAAGACCGGTTTGCACTTCGTCGAAGATCAACAGGATGCCAAGCTCACGGCACAGGCGTTCGACACCCTTGAGGTAATCCTCGGTAGCGGGAATGACCCCGGCTTCGTTCTGGATCGGCTCAAGCATGATTGCCACGGTCCGGGCATCAACGGCGGCGTGCAGGGCGGCCAGATCATTGAACGGTACGTGGCTGAAGCCTGGAAGTTGCGGCTCGAAGCGGTTGGTCAGCCTGGAACTGTCCGACGCCGGGATCGTCCCGAGACTACGGCCATGGCAACCGTTGTTGGCCACGATGATCCGCGACGCACCGCCACGATGTTGCTGGCCCCACTTGCGCGCCAGTTTGATCGCCGCTTCACAGGCTTCACTGCCACTGTTGAGCAGGTACGCCTGGTCACTGCCAGTGCTGATGCAGAGCCGCTCGGCGAGGTTGAGCATGCCGCGGTTGTGCAGGCCGAAACCGGGGTTGATCAGCGATTGAGCTTGCGCCGTGATTGCGTTGACCAGTACCGAAGGGCTATGTCCGAGGCTATTGGCCCCGCCGCCCTGGGAAAAATCCAGATAGGCGCGGTCTTCGCTGTCCCACAACCAGGAGCCCTGACCGCGCACAAAAATCTGTTTCGGCCGCTCGACACTGGGCATCAAGCACTCACTGGAAAGATTGTCACTTCTGTACGACAGGAAAGTGTCCGCGCTCAGGTCATCAAGGCTGGGAGCGTTGCGTCGTAAATTGAACAAATTCATCCGAAAACACCTCGTTTGAAGTGTTTTGCCTTACCTATGTAAACACCTTCGGCGTAAACGGTAGTCATCGCGTTCTATGGCCCTGTAAGCCCTGTGAATGCGGTTAGACTAGGCTCAGGCAGGACCTTGAGCCATTTCGATTTCCCAGCATTTTCGATAAGTAAAACTTATGGATTTTAAACAACTGCGTTATTTCGTCGCGGTCTACGAAGAGGGCCATGTGGGCCGGGCCGCCGAGCGGCTTTCAATCTCCCAACCGGCACTCTCCCAACAGATTCGCCAGCTTGAACAACACCTCGATGTGAGCCTGTTCGAGCGCAGCAGTAAACGCTTGCTGCCGACCCTGGCCGCGCACACGTTGTACAACCACGCCCTGCCCTTGCTCGATGGCCTGCAACGGGCGCGTGAAGCATTGGGCAACTTCAAGGGACAAGCGCTGCGCACCCTGGCCATTGGCGTGCTGCAAACCGTCCACACCAGCCTGGTGCCGCAGATGCTCGAACGCGTGCGCAAGGCGCAGCCGCACCTGGTGGTGCAGATCTATGAACTGACGGGACTGGAAATCGAACGACGGCTGCTCAACGGTTCGCTGGACATCGGCATCAGTTACCTGCCGCCCCGTCAGCCGGGGCTACACGGCGTGATGCTGTACGAAGATGAACTGACACTGGTCATCCCGGCGGATCATCCGCTGCGCGAATTCAAGAAAGTTTCCATGAGTCAGGCCGCCGAGTTGCCGATGTTGCTGCTGGGTGAAGAGTTTCAAGTGCGACAGATCTGGCAGACGCAACTGGCCAGCCTGGGACGACGCCCGCAAGTGCAGGCAGAACTGAACAACATGGCGGGGATTCTCGACAGCCTGCCGCACACACGGTTGGCGACCGTCCTGCCCGGCCGCTCGCAGAAGATGCTGGGCAATGACGAACTGCTCTGGAAGCCGCTGACCGAGCCACGGGTGCCATTGAAAGTCGGGTTGGTGTGTCGCGATGTGCAACGGCAACAAGCGTCATTGGCGTTGTTGCGGACCTTGCTTGAAGAAGTGATGAATGGCCCGAATGAAGTCCCGACAACCCTGGACGGGATGAGCTGACTACTTTTCTGCGGGCAAAAGAAAACCCCGCCGAAGCGGGGCTTTGCAGACTGTTTCCCTGACATCCATTTCACTCCGCCGTCCTGGCAGAATCCTACGTGTCCGTGTTGTTGCTTTGCGCTTCCTGCGCGACGTCCATGTGAAGTAGATTAGCCGTGGATCCAATTTGCACCTATGGGAGAAAAGCAGCACGTCATGTAAGAGAATGCTTACATGACGTTACATTGTCAGAACTGCGCCGCGTCCAGCAGGAACAGCGACTCGCTACCGGCCTTCACCGACGCACTCAACGAGTGAATACGCGGCAGCAGGCGTGCGAAATAGAACCGCGCCGTGCCCAATTTGCTCGCGTAGAAATCGTCCTGCGCTTCTTTGCCGAAGGCGGCCTTGGCCATCAGTGCCCACATGTAGGCGTAAGCCACGTAACCGAAAGTTTGCAGGTATTCGACCGAAGCCGCACCGATTTCATTCGGGTTGTTTTTCGCCCGATCCAGCAACCACGCCGTCAGTTCGTCGAGGGTGGTCACAGCATCGTTCAGCGGCTTGGTGAACTCGTCCAGCTCAGTGCTGGCTGTCGCGGTGAAGTGACGAATCTCGTCGGCGAACAGGTTGTAGAACGCCCCGCCGCTGCCAACGATCTTGCGTCCTACAAGGTCCAGCGCCTGGATGCCGTTGGTGCCTTCGTAGATCTGAGTGATGCGCACATCGCGAACCAGTTGTTCCTGGCCCCACTCACGGATGTAACCGTGGCCGCCGAAAACCTGCTGGCCGTGAACGGTGGTTTCCAGACCGAGGTCAGTCAGGAATGCCTTGGCTACCGGGGTCAGCAGCGCCACCAGGTCTTCCGCGCGTTTGCGGGTGGTCGCGTCTTCACTGAACTTGGCGGTGTCCAGTTGCATGGCCACGTAAGTCGAGAAAGCACGGCCGCCTTCGTTCGAGGCTTTCATGGTCAGCAGCATGCGACGCACGTCCGGGTGGACGATGATCGGGTCGGCCACTTTGTCCTTGTTCTGCGCGCCGGTCGGCGAACGGCTTTGCAGGCGGTCGCGGGCGTATTCAACGGCGTTCTGGTAAGAACGTTCGCCAGAGGCCAGGCCCTGGATACCGACGCCCAGACGCTCGTAGTTCATCATGGTGAACATCGCCGCCAGGCCTTTGTTCGGCTCGCCGACCAGGTAACCCACGGCTTCGTCGAAGTTCATCACGCAAGTCGCGGAGGCCTGAATGCCCATCTTGTGTTCGATCGAACCGCAGGTCGCCGGGTTACGTGCACCGAGGCTGCCATCGGCATTGACCATGAACTTCGGTACCAGGAACAGCGAAATGCCTTTCGGCCCCGCCGGTGCATCCGGCAGTTTGGCGAGTACCAGGTGAATGATGTTCTCGGTCAGGTCGTGTTCGCCGCCGGTGATGAAAATCTTGGTGCCGCTGACGTTGTAGGAACCGTCCGCCTGAGGCTCAGCCTTGGTGCGGATGATGCCCAGGTCTGTACCGGCGTGAGGCTCGGTCAGGCACATGGAACCGGCCCAGACGCCGGCGTACATGTTCGGCAGGTAGGCGGCTTTCAGCTCGTCGCTGGCGTGGGCGTTGATCGACAGGCAAGCACCGGCGGTCAGCATCGGGTACAAGCCGAACGACAGGCTCGCGGAGTTGACCATTTCTTCGACCTGGGCCGAAACCGCCTTGGGCATGCCCATGCCGCCGTAGGTCGGATCGCCACCGACGCCGACCCAACCGCCTTCAGCGTAAGTCTGATAAGCCTGTGGGAAACCTGCCGGCGTGGTGACAGCGCCGTCCGCCCAATGGCAACCTTCTTCGTCAGCCGCACGGCTCAGGGGCGCGATACTTTTGCTGGTGACCTTGCCGGCCTCTTCAAGAATGGCTTCAACGGTTTCTGCGTCGACGGTATCGGCCAGTGCAGGCAACTCGGCCCAGAGCTTGGCGACCTCGAATACTTCATTGAGGACGAAGCGCATATCGCGCAGGGGCGCTTTGTAGTCAGCCATGGCAAACCTCGCAGGATCTTTACAGGTGATTCGTAGGAAGAGTGTTTTCGTTGGGTCCGAGTGTAACCCAACAACTTTTGCGACACATAGGGTCAGGCTGTGACCGTTTTGTAATTTTTGGTCATTGCATTTTTGTGTCTGCGAGAACGCCTTCGCGGGCAAGCCTCGCTCCTACAGGGTTTGCGCCATTTCGATTTGGTGCATGACCTGTAGGAGCGAGCGATGCGGCGATCCGACTTGCCCGCGAAGCTTTTCAAACGCAACCGTTACACCGAGAACAACTCCGCTGGCAGTTGCATCAAGCAATCGCTACCCGCTTCGATAGCCGCGCGATGAGCGGCGGTGCGTGGCAGCAATCGCTTGAAGTAAAACTCGTTGGTCGCCAGTTTGCCCCGGCAGAAATCGGCATCGCCGCTGCCCGCAACCAGTTGCGCCTGAGCCACCAGCGCCATGCGCAGCCACAAGTAACCGAGGATGATGTAACCGCTGTACATCAGGTAATCCACCGACGCGGCGCCCACTTCGTCCGGATTCTTCATCGCGGCCATGCCGACCTGGGTAGTCAGTTCGCCCCACTGCTGGTTCAACCCGTTGAGTTGCGCCACGTAGCTGGCGAGTTGCGGATGATCGGCGTTCGCCGCGCAGAACTTGTGAACGATTTTGGTAAAACCGCGTAGCAGTTTGCCCTGGCTGCCGAGCACTTTGCGCCCGAGCAAATCCAGCGCCTGAATGCCGTTGGTGCCTTCGTAGATCGGTGCGATCCGGCAATCGCGAACCAACTGCTCCATGCCCCACTCACGAATGAAGCCGTGGCCGCCGAACACCTGCATGCCGTGGTTGGTCACTTCCAGCCCGGTGTCGGTCATGAAGGCCTTGCAGATCGGCGTCAGGAACGCCAACAGGTCTTCGGCGTCCTGCCGCGCGGTTTCATCCGGGCTCAGGTGCGCGGCATCCAGAAGTTGCGCGGTGAAGTAGGTCAGCGCGCGATTGCCTTCGTTGAAGGCCTTCATGGTCAGCAACATTCGACGCACATCTGGATGAACGATGATCGGGTCGGCGACTTTATCCGGTGCTTTCGGGCCGGTCAGCGAGCGCATCTGCAAACGATCATTGGCGTACTTGATCGCGCCCTGAAAACTCGCTTCCCCCAGACACAAACCCTGCATCCCGGTGCCGAGACGCGCATGGTTCATCATGGTGAACATGCAGTTCAGGCCCTTGTTCGGCTCACCGATCAAAAAGCCTTTGGCCTCGTCGAAGTTCAGCACGCAGGTGGCCGAGGCCTTGATACCCATTTTGTGTTCGATCGAGCCGCAGGAAACGCCGTTGCGCGCACCCGCCTCACCTTCGGCATCGGGTAGGAATTTAGGCACGATGAACAGCGAAATGCCCTTGGTGCCCGCAGGTGCATCCGGCAGTTTCGCCAGCACCAGGTGAATGATGTTGTCGCTCATGTCGTGTTCGCCGGCAGAGATGAAAATCTTGCTGCCGGAGATCGCGTAACTGCCATCCGCTGCCGGCACGGCGCGGGTCTTGATGATGCCCAGGTCTGTGCCGCAATGGGCTTCGGTCAGGCACATGGTGCCGGTCCATTGTCCCGCGGTGAGTTTGCTCAGGTAGGTGTTTTTCTGTTCTTCGGTGCCATGGGCGTGAATCGCCGACATCGCGCCGTGCGTCAGGCCCGGGTACATGCCCCAGGAAGTGTTGCTGGACCCGACCATCTCGCTGATGACCAGCCCCAGGGAACTCGGCAAGCCCTGGCCGCCATAAGCGGGATCGGCCGCCAGACCATGCCAGCCACCTTCCACGTATTGTGCGAAGGCTTGCTTGAAGCCTGTAGGCGTTGTCACCACGCCATTGTCGAAATGGCAGCCCTCTTCGTCGCCGCTGCGATTGAGCGGTGCGAGCACGTTCTCGCAGAACTTCGCGCCTTCTTCGAGGATCGCATTGACCATATCCGGGCTGGCATCCGTGGCGCCCAGTGCGGCGTAGTTGCTGTGAAAGTCGAAGACGTGGTCGATCAGAAAGCGCATGTCGCGCAGGGGAGCTTTGTACTCGGGCATGGTCATTTCTCCGGCAGCAGATTGATCAAACCTACTGCCGCCAACCACGCCTCACAATCACAGTCCAGACGCTGAATGCGCCATCATCACTCAACCCGCAGCCGCCTCGCGCACCGCACCACGACGGTTCTGACCGTAAGCCACCACGCAGTTTCGCCCGGCGCCTTTCGCGGCGTAGAGCGCCTCATCGGCGGACTTGAGCACTTTTTCCGGGTTGCGCTGTTCCACGCGTTCGGCGACGCCGATGCTGACGGTGACCGACACACTCGAAGCCCCTGATCCGGCACGACGCTGACGACCTTGCTGGTCATCCTGAGGACGGTTGTCCTGGTTACGCAGTTGAATGTTGTAGGTGGCGATGGATTCGCGGATGACTTCCAGGTGCGGCATGCACTCTTCAAGCGTCTTGCCCGCGAACACCAGCGCAAATTCCTCACCACCGTAGCGATACGCCCTACCGCCGCCGCCGATTTTCGACAGTTTGCTGGCTACCAGCCGCAGCACCTGATCGCCGACGTCGTGGCCGTGGGTGTCGTTGAATTTCTTGAAGTGGTCGACGTCGCTCATGGCCAGCACGTAATTGCGCCCCAGGCGCTGCATGCGTTCGTTCAACGCGCGGCGGCCAGGCAAACCGGTGAGCTCATCGCGGAAGGCCATTTGATAGGCTTCATGGGCAACCGCCGCAGCAATCATCAACATCACCTGGCTGCACATGATGTTCAGGGTGAACGGCAGGATGAACGTCTTCGGCAACGCCCAGAACAACCCGAGCAAACCCACCAACTGGGCGGCGTGCAAAGGTCTGGGGTTGCGCCAGTATTGCCAGCTCAGCAGCAGGAACGAGGCGATAAACACGGGGTAGGACAGCTGAATCAGGCTCATCCACGCGCCATGCAGGGCTGGCCAGCGGATTTCCGACAGCCACATCAACAGCGCCTGTGGGTAACTTTGCTCCAGGCCCAACGCCACGCTGCCGACGGCCAGCAACACTGCGAAACGCGCAATCATGTCCTGGAACAGATGGGTGCGTTCCTGCCACGCGGCGAATATGCCAAACATCAGCGGCAGCAACAGACAGCACAGGTGAAAGACCACGGCGGCGTCTTCACGCACTCTGCCGTTGTCGCGGTAATAGTCGGTCTGGGTGTCGAGCAGGTAGTAGGCGATGTACACCGTGACCATCAGAAACAGTTCACGCTGACGTCGGTAAACCGCGCAATAAGCGCCGCCGAGCAACAGCACCAACGTAGGCAGCACGTTGAACAGCGAAGTGAAGAAGACGTTCAGGTCCTTGACGTACGCAGCCGCCAGCCCCGCAAGCAAAAGCAGAAGTGAGGGTAGGAAATGACTGAAACGTACAGCGGAAGAACGCGGCAAGGGTAAAGCTCCGACCCGTCATGTCTATAGATGGCATTGTGCCCACTACTTTAACGGCAGTGACCCTGATTTTCTGAGTGATTTGCTAAGGTTTTTTTGACGCCGCATTACTGACTACTATCCGGCCAACCAGCAATTCACCGCTCCCCCATCAAAGGTCGTTACAAAAGACGGGAGAACTGCCCCCGACCGTGGTTTTTTTCACCAAAGTCGAGTTGAAAAAAAACCGCCACTCCCAAAGGAGCAGCGGTTTTTTCAGAAGGCTGCGTTAAGGCTTAGTAGCCCAGTGCGAAGTCTTCTTCTTTCATGTCCATCAGGTTGTTGGCGCCCGACAGCATGGTTGCAACGTGAGTGCGGGTACGCGGCAGGATGCGCTGGAAGTAGAAGCGCGCAGTCTGCAGCTTGGCGGTGTAGAACGCCGTTTCGGTGGTGCCGGCTGCCAGTTTCTCGGCCGCCAGACGTGCCATGTCAGCCCAGAAGTAGGCCAGGCAGGCGTAACCGGAGTACATCAGGTAGTCCACGGAAGCCGCGCCGACTTCTTCGCGGTCTTTCATGGCTGCCATACCGACCTTCATGGTCAGCTCGCCCCATTCTTTGTTGATTGCAGCCAGCGGTGCGACGAATTCCTGAACGGCTTCGTTGCCTTCGTTGGTCTGGCAGAACTTGTGGACGATCTTGGTGAAGCCTTTCAGGGCCTCGCCTTGAGTCATCAACACTTTGCGGCCCAGCAGGTCGAGTGCCTGGATGCCGGTGGTGCCTTCGTACAGCATCGAAATGCGGCTGTCGCGAACGTTCTGCTCCATGCCCCACTCGGCGATGAAGCCGTGGCCGCCGTAGATTTGCACGCCGTGGTTGGCGGATTCGAAACCGACTTCGGTCATGAAGGCTTTGGCGATTGGCGTCATGAACGCCAGCAGTGCGTCGGCTTTCTTCTTCTCTTCTTCGTCCACGCCGTACTTGACGATGTCGACTTGCTTGGCGGTGAAGTAAACCATTGCGCGGTTGCCTTCGGCGAACGCTTTCATGGTCAACAGCATGCGACGAACGTCAGGGTGCACGATGATCGGGTCGGCGGCTTTTTCCGGCGCTTTCGGGCCAGTCAGGGAGCGCATTTGCAGACGATCGCGAGCGTATTTCAGGCCGCCCTGGAAACCGATTTCGGCGTGGGCCAGGCCTTGCAGCGCGGTGCCCAGACGTGCGGTGTTCATGAAGGTGAACATGCAGTTCAGACCTTTGTTCGCCGGGCCGATCAGGAAACCGGTGGCCGCGTCGAAGTTCATCACGCAGGTGGCGTTGCCGTGGATGCCCATTTTGTGTTCCAGGGAACCACAGGACACGGCGTTGCGCGCACCGATCGAACCGTCTTCGTTCGGCATGAATTTCGGAACGATGAACAGCGAGATGCCTTTGGTGCCAGCCGGTGCATCCGGCAGGCGAGCCAGCACGATGTGGACGATGTTGTCGGCCATGTCGTGTTCACCGGCCGAGATGAAGATCTTGGTGCCGGAGACTTTGTAGGAACCGTCGGCCTGAGGTTCGGCCTTGGTGCGCAGCATGCCCAGGTCGGTGCCGCAGTGCGGTTCGGTCAGGCACATGGTGCCGGTCCATTCGCCGGAGACCAGTTTGGTCAGGTAGGCGTGTTGCTGCTCCGGCGTGCCGTGCTCGGAAATGGTGTTCATCGCGCCGTGCGACAGGCCCGGGTACATGCCCCACGACCAGTTGGCTTCGCCAACCATTTCGCTGACTGCCAGACCCAGAGACTCCGGCAGGCCCTGGCCGCCGTGCTCTACGTCGTGGGCCAGGCTTGGCCAGCCGCCTTCAACGAATTGCTTGTAGGCTTCTTTGAAGCCGGTCGGGGTTTTAACGCCGGACTCGCTCCAGGTGCAGCCTTCGGTGTCACCCACGCGGTTCAGCGGAGCCAGTACCTGCTCACAAAACTTGGCGCCTTCTTCGAGAATGGCGTCAACCATGTCCGGAGTTGCGTCCGAGCAAGCCGGAAGGCTCTGATAGTGCGCTTCGTAGCCGAGCAGTTCGTCACGAACGAAGCGAATATCACGCAAGGGGGCCTTGTAGTCAGGCATAGCGATAAACCTCTGCTGATGTAACCGGGAATGAACGACCGCGTTGATTTGTTGTGACGGTCAAACAGTTGTTTGAAACATACGTTTACGCCCAAATCTTGTCAAGCGCCGATCTTTTGCCGTTCGTCTTCACTCCCCGCGCAAAGCTGCACACGCGACAACGCAACGCCGTTGACTGAGCAACACGTCCTGCAGAAAAGTTTAGTTGGGAGAGAAGGACTTACACACAAAAACGCCGCGAAGGGTCGCGGCGTTGGCAGAGCGGTTTCAGCAGATGATCAAGCGAATGTGTCGATCAGCGTACCGAGCATTTCATCGGAAGCTTTGGCAACTTTGACACCGGCCTCGACCTGAAACTTGCCCTGAGCCATCTCGACCATGTTGCTGGCGAGGTCCGACTGCTGGCTGCGATCAACCGAGCGCAGGCGATTGACCTGAGCATCGGAGGACTGGCTGGTCACCGAACGCTCGACCGAATTGTTGGCAATCTGGCCGGAGGCTTGATCGACACGGTTCTGCCCCGTCTGAATAGTGCTCAGACCAGCATAAAAAGCGGTACTTCCTGAGATTTCCATGGGAGAACTCGTCCTACAAAGGATCAACAGCGGCCATTGAACCAGACCCGCCTGCAAAAGGCCCGACAAAAACACTAATGGCACAGAGCCTTGTCATAGGTAAAACCAGTGCTTGAAACCTCAGTCCAGCAAATCCAGCTGAAGGTGTTCCGCCACCGCCTCTGCCGTCACCACCTTGAGTTTCGGCACGCGCCCCAGGCACGGCGCGGGGATCCGCTCGGCCAGCGTGGCCAGGTTTTCTTCAAGGCGCGCGGTCTTGGCATCGATGATGTTGGCCACCCAACCCGCCAATTGCAAACCGTCACGGGCAATCGCCTCGGCCGTCAGCAACGCATGGTTGATGCAGCCCAGCCGTACGCCAACCACCAGAATCACCGGCAAACCCAGCGCCATGGCCAGGTCCGACAGGTTGTCCTGATCCGCCAGCGGCACGCGCCAGCCGCCAGCGCCTTCGATCAGGGTGAAATCTGCCTGCATCTCCAGAATCTGCTGCATTGGCATCAGCAACGATTGCACCGTCAACGCGACGCCGGCCTCGCGCGCCGCCAGATGCGGAGCGATGGCCGGTTCGAAGGCCACCGGATTGACCTGTGCATACGTCAGCGGCACTGAACATTCCGCTAGCAGCGCCAACGCATCGGCGTTGCGTAAGCCCTTGGGCGTCACGTCGCAACCGGAGGCCACCGGTTTTCCCGCCGCCGTACTCAGGCCGGCCAACCGCGCAGCATGCAGCAAACCCGCAGCCACGGTGGTCTTGCCGACATCGGTGTCAGTCCCGGTGATGAAATACGCTGCGCTCATAAGGGTTTCTCCAAAACGGCGTACACCACTTGATAAGTCGCCGGCAGGCCTTGGGCCTGACGAAACTGCTCATACGCCTCGACCAGGCCGAGGATCCGCGCCCTGCCGGTCAAACCACCCGGCCGACCGGGGTTCAGATTGTGCGCGCCCAGCGCCTTGAGTTCATGAGTCAGGCTGCGCACATCCGGGTAATGCAGCACGTGAGGACGGGTTTGCAGACTCGCGACCTTCAAACCGCTGGCCGCACACAGGTGTTGATAAACCCCGAACTCGCGGAAGCGGTTGACGTGCACCATGCCATCCACCTGACGCCAACTGTCTCGCAGCTCAAACAGTGTGCCCACGCACAGACTAGCAAACGCAAACATTCCACCGGGTTTCAGCACGCGATGGGCTTCACTGAGCACCGACGCGAAGTCCGCGCACCATTGCACCGCCAGGCTGGAGAAAATCAAATCACAGGTCGAATCCTGCAATGGCAACCGCTCCGCATCCCCGGCGATGAAGTGCGTGGCCCCGCCCAATGGGAGCGCGTGATTGAGCATGCCTTCGGCGATGTCCAGCGCCACGCCGTGACCGCCAGGAAAACGCTCACCCAGCACACGACTGAAATGCCCGGTGCCACAGCCCAGGTCCAGCCAGCGACCAGGCACGAAATCTTCCGGCAAACGGCTCAACAACTGGCTGCCGACGTCACGCTGCAATTCGGCCACGCTGTCGTAGCTGGCCGCCGCACGGGAAAAGGACGCCGCCACCTGGCGTTTGTCCGGCAGGCCGCCGGGCAGGCTGGGAAGGGATAAATCAGTCATCACCGGACTCATGCAAAAAGGCCTGGATCGCCCCCGCCACACCGTGAGGGTCTTCCAGAAGAAACGCGTGGCTGGCCTGTTCAATCAGACCGATTTCGACATCCGGCAGCAACGCCAGCAAATCCCCCGCCGCTTCGGCCGGAACCAGTCCGTCGAGGCCGGCGAACAGGTGCAACTGCGGGCCGCGGAACGCCTGCAACGCCTGACGGGTATCCAGTTGTGCCAGCAACTCCAGGCCGCTCATCAACACCGCAGCAGAGGCGTTTGGCGCACCACCGAGCAGCAGCCGCGACAGCCCGCGCGGGTCTTCGGCGCCTTGCGCGCACAGCAGCGAAAAGCGTTTCAAGGTCATGCGCGGATCGGCATTGCAGCCTGCCAGAAACGCATCAAACGTCTCGCCGGGCATCGCGCTCGGCCACTGTTCATGGGCAACAAAAGAAGGATTGCTCGCCAGGGTCAGCAAGCCGCAGCAACGATCACCGCGTCGCGCCGCCAACTCGGAGGCAAGCATGCCGCCGAGGGACCAGCCGCCAAGCCAGGCATCCTGAGGTACGGCCGAGTCGAGTTCGTCGAGCCATTCTTCAAGGTCGCTGGATTCCAAATCCGGCAACGGCTCAATCTCGACGCGCAGGTGTTCGTCCAGCCCCTGCAACGCAGCCGCCAAGGGTTCCAGCGGAGAAATCCCGAGACCCCAGCCGGGCAGCAGAATCAGGCGATTACGCATGGCTTGGCTCCGGTCCCAGTTGTTGAAAACAATCGGCCAGTCCATTTAACAATAGCTGCACCTGCGCCTCGCTGTGCGCGGCGGTCAGGGTTACCCGCAGACGGGCGCTGCCGGCGGGCACGGTCGGCGGACGAATCGCCGTGACCATCAAGCCGCGTTCGCGCAGCATCTGCGACAGTCGCACCGCACGCCCGGCGTCGCCGATCATGATCGGTTGAATGGGCGTGAAGCTGTCCATCAACTCCAGGCCGATCTGCTCGGCGCCGTCGCGGAACTGACGGATCAGCGTTTTCAGATGCTCACGCCGCCAGTGTTCGCTGCGCAGCAACTCCAGGCTTTTCAGCGTCGCACAGGCCAGGGCCGGCGGTTGGCTGGTGGTGTAAATGTAGGGACGGGCGAACTGGATCAGGCTCTCGATCAGCTCTTCGCTGCCGGCGACGAACGCGCCCGCCGTCCCGAACGCCTTGCCGAGGGTGCCGACCAGCACGGGCACGTCTTCCTGGCTCAGGCCGAAATGCTCGACGATCCCGCCACCGTTGGCACCCAGCGGACCAAAACCGTGCGCGTCATCGACCATCAGCCACGCACCTTTGGCCTTGGCTTCTCGGGCCAGCGCTGGCAGGTCGGCGATATCGCCGTCCATGCTGAACACACCGTCGGTGACCACCAGCGTATTGCCGGTGGCTTTCTCGAGACGATTGGCCAGACTCGCTGCATCGTTGTGCAGATAACGATTGAAACGCGCGCCGGACAACAGGCCGGCATCGAGCAACGAGGCGTGATTGAGGCGATCTTCCAGCACCGTATCGCCCTGCCCGACCAACGCGGTGACCGCACCGAGGTTGGCCATGTAGCCGGTGGTGAACAGCAACGCGCGCGGGCGGCCGGTCAAGTCAGCCAGCGCTTCTTCCAGCTCGTGATGTGGCGTGCTGTGGCCGATGACCAAATGCGAAGCGCCGCCGCCGACGCCCCATCGAGACGCCCCGGCGCGCCAAGCCTCGATCACTTGCGGATGATTGGCCAGGCCCAGGTAATCGTTGTTACAGAACGCCAGCAACGGCTGGCCATCGACCACCACTTCCGGGCCCTGAGGGCTTTCGAGCAAGGGGCGTTGGCGATAGAGATTTTCGGCACGACGGGCAGCAAGGCGTGCGGCGAGATCGAAAGACATGCAGGCCTCGCAAGTAAGGAAAACATACATAACCTGTAGGAGCGAGGCTTGCCCGCGAAGGGAACGCCGCGGCCTGACTGAGCGACCGCAGTGACTCTTTCGCGGGCAAGCCTCGCTCCTACAGGGTTTTGCGTTGGTTAGACGGCAGCGTTGTAGAACTGCTCGCTGCTCTTCTGCTCCACCAGCGCCTGCTCGATGGCGGCCTGATGCACTTCGTCGGCGTGCTCTTCGCGCGCTTCCGGCAGGATGCCGAGGCGCGAGAACAGTTGCATGTCCTTGTCGGCCTGCGGGTTGGCGGTGGTCAGCAGTTTGTCGCCGTAGAAAATCGAGTTCGCGCCGGCAAAGAACGCCAGGGCCTGCATCTGCTCGTTCATCGCTTCACGGCCGGCGGACAGGCGCACGTGGGACTTCGGCATCAGGATGCGCGCCACGGCGAGCATGCGGATGAAGTCGAACGGATCGATGTCTTCGGCGTTTTCCAGCGGCGTACCGGCGACTTTCACCAGCATGTTGATCGGCACCGACTCCGGATGCTCCGGCAGGTTGGCCAGCTGGATCAGCAGGTTGGCGCGGTCATCGAGGGACTCGCCCATGCCGAGGATGCCGCCGGAGCAGATCTTCATCCCCGAATCACGCACGTAGGCCAGGGTTTGCAGGCGCTCGCTGTACGTACGGGTCGTGATGATGCTGGTGTAGAAATCCGGCGAAGTGTCGAGGTTGTGGTTGTAGTAATCGAGGCCGGCCTTGGCCAGCGCTTCGGTCTGCTCCTGGTCCAGACGACCGAGGGTCATGCAGGTTTCCAGGCCCATGGCCTTCACGCCTTCGACCATCTTCAGCACGTAGGGCATGTCTTTGGCCGACGGGTGTTTCCACGCCGCGCCCATGCAGAAACGGGTCGAACCGATGGCTTTGGCGCGAGCGGCCTCTTCGAGGACCTTCTGCACTTCCATCAGTTTTTCTTTTTCCAGGCCGGTGTTGTAGTGACCGGACTGCGGACAATATTTGCAATCTTCCGGGCAGGCGCCGGTCTTGATCGAGAGCAGCGTGGAAACCTGGACGCGGTTGGCGTCGAAATGCGCGCGGTGCACGGTCTGCGCCTGAAACAGCAGGTCATTGAATGGCTGAACGAAGAGTGCTTTGACTTCGGCCAAAGACCAGTCATGACGCAGGGTTGCAGAGGTGCTGGCGCTCATGGGCGTTTCCTTTGTTTTATGCTGGGCAAGCGGTCGGGGGACGGAATACCCACAGACGCGACACGGATGTTCGGCATATTTAAGGAAGAGCGATGCGCTGTCAACCACGATACGAAGGACCGGTTTACATCTGGTTAAAAAACAACCAATCTTGTTTGCTCTGCGACGAGACGGCCGAAGAAGCCACGCCGATCTGCATGGCCTGCGAAACCGAGCTGCCCTGGCTCGGCGATCACTGCCAGACCTGCGCCCTGCCGTTACCCGCGGCGGGCCTGACGTGCGGCCCGTGCTTGCAGCAACCGCCGCCCTTCGAGCAAGTCATCGCCCCGTGGACCTATGGTTTTCCGGTCGACAGCCTGATCACCCGATTCAAGCACAGCGCGAAGTGGCCGTTTGGTCGCCTGCTCGCCGAACTTCTTGCTCAATACCTGCAACATCGCTTCGATGAAGGGCTGGAACGGCCAGATGCGTTGGTCCCCGTTCCGCTCTCCGCTAAACGTCTGCGTCTACGGGGTTTCAACCAGGCCGCGATGCTGGCCCGCTGGTTGAGCGCCAGCCTGGATATCCCCTGTGACGAACAGCTGCTCAAACGGATTCAGGACACCAGCGCGCAACAGGAGCTGAAGGCCGATGCGCGCAGGAAGAACCTGCGTAATGCTTTCGCGCTGATGCCCGGAGCGCTGATCAAGGGCCGTCACCTGGCGCTGGTTGACGACGTACTGACCACCGGCGCCACGGCCCAGGCATTGGCTCGTCTATTAATGGATGCCGGTGCCGCGCGAGTCGACGTCTACTGCCTGGCCCGCACGCCAAAACCCGGCAACGAGATTTGATTCAAGGACACAAAATCTGTGGGAGCGAGCCTGCTCGCGATGAGGGCATTACAGTCAACATTGATGTGACTGATACACCGCCATCGCGAGCAGGCTCGCTCCCACAGGAATCGTGGCTGACTTGACTCCCGCGCCCCAAGCCGCCAACGTCCTCACCATCATCACCCGCCAAAGCGTCTCGCCATGTCCTTGCCTACGTTGTTGTCCCAGCACATCGTCCGTCGCCCGCAGCGCATCGCCTTGCTGCAACACATCGCCGAACAGGGCTCGATCACTCGCGCTGCGAAAAGCGCGGGCCTGAGTTACAAAGCGGCATGGGATGCCATCGACGAGCTGAACAACCTCGCGCAGAAACCGCTGGTGGAGCGCAGCGTCGGCGGCAAGGGCGGCGGTGGCGCCAAGCTGTCCAGCGAAGGCGAGCGCGTTTTGCGTCTGTATCAAAAGCTGCAAACGTTGCAGGCGCAGGTGCTGGAAGCGGCCGAAGACGCCAGCGACCTCAACCTGCTCGGCCGCCTGATGCTCAGAACCAGCGCGCGCAATCAATTGCACGGCAAAGTCGTGGAAATCGAAGTTCAGGGACGCAACGACCTGATCCGCCTGGAACTGGCTGAAGGCTTGATCCTCGTGGCGCAGATCACTCACGACAGCACCCTGCGCCTGGAACTGCAAACCGGCACCGAAGTCGTCGCCCTGATCAAGGCCGGCTGGCTCGACCTGTTGGGTATCGATGACGAGGCAACGCCCGGACACAATTGCCTGACCGGCACCCTTGAAGAAATCCTCGACGCCGAAGACGGCCCGAGTGAAGTGCGCATCGGCCTGCCCAATGGCCAGACGCTGTGCGCGCTGGCCGAACCGCTGCACTTGCGAACCCACGGTCTGGCCACCGGCAAAGCGCTGCGGGTGCAATTTTCCCCCTCCAATGTGCTGCTCGGTACACCGCTCTGAAACACAAGCGTCATTAACGCGCTTTAAGGTGACTGCAAAAACCAGCAGGGAGCCTGATGTGAGCCTATTAGAAGACAACCAATCCACCGACCTCGAGCAAATGGTCGGCCTCAGCCGTCGTGGTTTCATCAGCGCGGGCGCCCTGTGCGGTGCCGCGATGTTCCTCGGCGGCAACCTGCTGAGCCGCAGCGTGCTCGCGGCCAGTGTCAGCGCCGGCACCAGCAAACTGTTGGGTTTCGACAGCATTCCCGCCGCCACCAGCGACGCAATCACCCTGCCACCGGGCTACAAGTCTTCGGTGCTGATCAGCTGGGGCCAGCCGCTGCAAAAGAACGGTCCGGCATTTGATCCAAGCGGCAACGGCAGCGCCGAGCAACAGGAAGTCCAGTTCGGCGACAACAACGACGGCATGAGCCTGTTCGAGTTTCCGGGTGAGAAAGACCGGGCGCTGATGGCGATCAACAACGAATACACCAACTACCGCTACCTCTACCCGCACGGCGGCATGCCGCAATCGGCCGAAGAAGTGCGCAAGGCGCTGGCCTGCGAAGGCGTGTCGGTGATCGAGGTGCAGCGCAAGAACGGCCACTGGCAATTCGTTCAGGGCTCGCGCTACAACCGGCGCATTCACGGCAACGCACCGATCAGCCTCAGCGGCCCGGCCGCCGGCCACGCGCTGGTGAAAACCAGCGCCGACCCGCACGGCAAGAACGTGCTCGGCACCTTCCAGAACTGCGCCAACGGCAAGACGCCGTGGGGCACCTACCTGACCTGTGAAGAGAACTTCACCGACTGTTTCGGCAGCAGCAACGCCGAGCAGAAATTCGACGCGGCGCAGAAACGCTACGGTGCAGTGGCGACCAGTAAAGAGATCAACTGGCATCAACACGACGAGCGCTTCGACCTGGCGAAGAACCCCAACGAACTTAACCGTCATGGCTGGGTGGTGGAAATCGACCCGTTCGATCCGACATCGACACCGGTCAAGCGCACCGCGCTGGGCCGCTTCAAACATGAAAACGCGGCCCTGGCCGAAACCCATGACGGCCACGCCGTGGTGTACATGGGCGACGACGAACGCGGCGAGTTCATCTACAAGTTCGTCAGCCGCGACAAGATCAACCACAAGAACCCGAAAGCCAACCGCGACCTGCTGGACCACGGCACCTTGTACGTGGCGCGTTTCGACGCGGGCGACGGCAATGCCGATCACCCGAAAGGCCAGGGCGAGTGGATCGAGCTGACCCACGGCAAAAACGGCATCGACGCCAGCAGCGGTTTTGCCGATCAGGCCGAAGTGCTGATTCATGCACGCCTCGCCGCCACGGTGGTGAAAGCCACGCGCATGGACCGTCCGGAATGGATCGTCGTCAGTCCCAAGGACGGCCAGGTCTATTGCACGCTGACCAACAACGCCAAGCGCGGTGAAGACGGTCAGCCGGTGGGCGGGCCGAACCCGCGCGAGAAGAACGTCTACGGGCAGATTCTGCGCTGGCGCACCGACCGTGATGATCACGGCTCGAAAAGCTTTGCCTGGGATCTGTTTGTGGTCGCCGGCAACCCGGGTGTCCACGCCGGCACGCCGAAGGGTGGTTCGTCGAACATCACGCCGCAGAACATGTTCAACAGCCCGGACGGCCTGGGTTTCGACAAGGCCGGACGCTTGTGGATCCTGACCGATGGCGATTCGAGCAACGCCGGTGATTTTGCCGGCATGGGCAACAACCAGATGCTCTGTGCCGACCCGGTGACCGGTGAGATCCGTCGCTTCATGGTCGGGCCGGTGGGTTGCGAGGTGACGGGGATCAGCTTCTCTCCGGACCAGAAGACGCTGTTTGTCGGGATTCAGCATCCGGGGGAAAACGGTGGCTCGACGTTCCCTGAGCACCTGCCGAACGGCAAGCCGCGGTCGTCGGTGATGGCGATTTCCCGCGAAGACGGCGGGATCGTCGGCGCCTGATAAGGCCCCATCGCGAGCAGGCTCGCTCCCACACTGGATCTGCGACACACCACAAATCCCCTGTGGGAGCTAGCCTGCTAGCGATGGCAACACCACTCATCTCAAGCCTTAACACTAAAGAAGCCCCGTCTGCGCTACCATGCTTGGCCGGACGCGGCAGCCTGCTGCGCGCAGGAGTCAGCATGGCCCACCCGTTTGCAACCCTCACCCCAGACCTCGTGCTCGATGCCGTCGAAAGCATCGGCTTTCTCAGCGACGCGCGCGTTCTGGCGCTCAACAGCTACGAGAACCGTGTCTATCAGGTCGGCATCGAAGACTCCGAACCGCTGATCGCCAAGTTCTACCGCCCGCAGCGCTGGACCAACGAAGCGATTCTCGAAGAACACCAGTTCACCTTCGAACTCGCCGAGTGCGACGTGCCGGTGGTGGCGCCAATGATTCACAACGGTGCCAGCCTGCACGAACACAACGGTTTCCGTTTCACCCTGTTCCCCCGCCGTGGCGGCCGCGCACCGGAGCCGGGCAATCTCGATCAGCTGTATCGGCTGGGCCAACTGCTCGGTCGCCTGCACGCCGTCGGCTCGACCAAACCGTTCGAACACCGTGAAGCCCTGGGCGTGAAGAACTTCGGTCATGCCTCGCTGACAACCTTGCTCGAAGGCAACTTCATCCCCAAAAGCCTGCTGCCGGCCTACGAATCTGTCGCCCGTGATCTGCTCAAGCGTGTGGAAGAGGTCTACAACGCCACGCCGCACCAGAACATCCGCATGCACGGCGATTGCCACCCCGGCAACATGATGTGCCGCGACGAGATGTTCCATATCGTCGACCTGGACGACTGCCGCATGGGCCCGGCGGTGCAGGACATCTGGATGATGCTCGCCGGTGACCGTCAGGAATGTCTGGGGCAGTTGTCGGAATTGATGGACGGCTACAACGAGTTTCACGATTTCGACCCGCGGGAGTTGGCGCTGATCGAACCGCTGCGCGCGCTGCGCCTGATGCATTACAGCGCGTGGCTGGCACGCCGCTGGGATGACCCGGCGTTTCCGCACAGTTTTCCGTGGTTCGGGACGGAGCGGTATTGGGGTGATCAGGTGTTGGCGTTGCGCGAACAACTCGCCGCCCTCAACGAAGAACCCCTGAAACTGTTCTAACCCTTTGTAGGAGCGAGGCTTGCCCGCGAAGAACGATAACGCGGTTAGCCAGATACACCGCGTAATCGTTCTTCGCGGGCAAGCCTCGCTCCTACAAAAAAAAACACATGTCTATACAATCCCTTCTTTGTTAGCTGCCTAAGCAAGGATTCTGCATGCAAGCCGCCAACCCCCGTCGCGGGTACATCCTGGGCCTGAGTGCCTACATCATCTGGGGACTTTTCCCGCTCTACTTCAAGGCCATTGCCAACGTGCCCGCCGTGGAGATCATCATCCATCGCGTGCTCTGGTCGGCGCTGTTCGGCGCGTTGCTGCTGATGGTGTGGAAGCATCCGGGCTGGTGGCGCGAGTTGCGTGACAACCCGAAACGGCTGGCGATCCTGGCCTTGAGCGGCACGCTGATCGCGGCCAACTGGCTGACGTACGTCTGGTCGGTGAATAACGGGCGCATGCTTGAAGCCAGTCTCGGTTACTACATCAACCCGCTGGTGAACGTGTTGCTGGGGATGTTGATCCTCGGCGAACGGTTGCGGCGCATGCAGTGGATTGCCGTGGGACTGGCGGCGGTCGGCGTCGCGCAACAGGTGTGGCAAGTCGGCAGTCTGCCGTGGGTGTCGCTGGTGCTGGCGTTGACGTTCGGCTTCTACGGATTGATCCGCAAGCAGACGCCGGTCAAGGCGCTGCCGGGCCTGGTGGTGGAAACCTGGATGCTGGTGCCGATTGCCATTGCTTGGCTGCTGTTCAATCAGACGGCTGTCAGCGCCCAACCCGAATTCTGGACCACGTCCGAAGCCTGGTGGTTGGTCGCCGCCGGTCCGGTAACGCTGGTGCCGCTGGTGTGTTTCAACGCCGCCGCACGGCATTTGCCCTACACGACACTCGGATTTCTCCAGTACCTGGCGCCGACATTGGTGCTGTTGCAAGCCGTGCTGCTGTTTGGCGAGCATCTGTCGTCCAGCACACTGGTCGCCTTCATCTTTATCTGGGCAGGCCTGGCGGTTTACAGCATCGATGCGTGGATAAGTCTGCGCCGCCGCAGCTGATCAAAAATCGTACAAACCTCTGCAGGCCACGCCTCTCGTGGCCTGCATCGATCCTTCCCAAGGTTATCCACAGCGTGATCCCCGGCGTTTGTGCGCAACTTGTTGAAACTGATGGTTTTTTGATCAGATCTTGAAGAAGCCCGGCCGGCGTGGGCTGGCGGGCTGTCTCTACAGGTTATCCACAGGCAGGTGCACGTATAACTTGGATAACCCTGTCAGGGGTCGCTGCGCAATACCAACTCCACCATCAAATCGTCCGCCAGGGTTTCCAGGCGCGACTGCAACACGTCCAGCGACAAGGTCAGCGGCACCGCAAGAATCGCTTCGGCGTGGAACAACGGCTCGCTGCTCATAGGCGCCGGACGCACTTCCGTCACCAGCCGCTCCAGGTTGACCCCTTGCTCACTCAACAAACGCGTGATGTCGCGCACGATCCCCGGACGATCATTGCCGACCAGTTCCATGGCAATCGGTTTCCAGGTGCAGGATTGTTCGATGCCGCTTTCGGCGATCAGCACGCGAATGCCATGGACGGACAACGCCTGTAAGGCATCGACCAATTCGTCGTAGGCCTCGGCCGGCACGCCCACCCGAAGAATCCCGGCAAACTGCCCGGCCATGCGTGACATGCGGCTTTCCAGCCAGTTGCCGCCGTGCTCGGCAATGCACTGGGCGATGCGCTCGACCTGCCCAGGTTTGTCCGGTGCGAAAACAGTGAGTACGAGGTGGTCCATGGCGCAGCCCTCTTTTGTTGTAGAAAGAGAAGTATAGGCAAGGGGCGATCCTGTGTTGATTCCTCTGGCGCCATCGCTGGCAAGCCAGCTCCTACAGGGTCTTGCGCAAACCTTGTAGGAGCTGGCTTGCCAGCGATCCGGAGCACCGCCAATCTGAAGCGGACAACAAATCGTGTACAACTTCTTATATTTAACTGGAACAATCTCATACTTTTTTGAGAACATCCCTATCCCCGACGTGACTGCAATGCGTCACGGGGTCGCAGAACGACGTAATTAGTCTAATTTTCACAACCGCAATTCATCATGTAGTATGCCGCAGCGCGCACTACATAACGTTGGATCGATGTCTGCCACAGGCGCGGTCGCAGCCCTGAAAGCCCTATCAGCAAGGCCTCAACGCCGTTGATCGGTTCCATCCCAGCCGCCCGAAATGGCATGTACTGGTGGAAGGGGTTTGTGGTTTAAATAGCCAGAGGCTTCATTGTTAATTTGAAGAGCTGAAAAGCGAAATAGCTGAGCAGAGTGAGGCAAGCAATGACTGAACACGTTCAAGTCGGTGGCCTGCAGGTCGCCAAAGTCCTGTTCGACTTCGTGAACAACGAAGCCATTCCCGGAACCGGCCTCACCGCCGATAAATTCTGGGCCGGTGCCGACAAGGTCATTCACGACCTGGCGCCGAAGAACAAAGCCCTACTCGCCAAACGCGATGATTTCCAGGCTCGTATCGACGGCTGGCACCAATCCCGTGCCGGTCAGGCGCACGACGCTGTGGCTTATAAGGCCTTCTTGCAAGACATCGGTTATCTGCTGCCAGAAGCGGCCGATTTCCAGGCAACGACGCAAAACGTCGATGACGAAATCGCCCGCATGGCCGGCCCACAGCTCGTGGTGCCGGTGATGAATGCGCGTTTCGCGCTCAATGCTTCGAACGCCCGCTGGGGTTCGCTGTATGACGCGCTCTACGGCACCGACGCCATCAGCGAAGCTGACGGCGCGGAAAAAGGCAAAGGCTACAACAAGGTTCGCGGCGACAAGGTGATTGCCTTCGCCCGTGCCTTCCTCGACGAAGCGGCGCCATTGGCTGCCGGCTCGCACGTCGACTCCATCGGCTACAAGATCGTCGGCGGCAAACTGGTGGTCGCCCTCAAGGGCGGCAGCAACAGCGGTCTGCGCAACGACGCTCAGTTGATCGGTTTCCACGGCGATGCCGCTGCACCGACCGCGATCCTGCTGAAAAACAACGGCCTGCATTTCGAAATCCAGGTCGATGCCAGCACCCCCGTCGGCCAGACCGACGCTGCCGGCGTCAAAGACATCCTGATGGAAGCTGCACTCACCACCATCATGGACTGCGAAGACTCCGTCGCCGCTGTCGATGCCGATGACAAAGTGGTGATCTACCGCAACTGGCTCGGCCTGATGAAGGGCGACCTGTCGGAAGAAGTCTCCAAGGGCGGCAAGACCTTTACCCGTACCATGAACGCCGACCGCACCTACACCGGCGTCGATGGCAAGGAACTGAGCCTGCACGGTCGTTCGCTGTTGTTCGTGCGCAACGTCGGTCACCTGATGACCATCGACGCGATCCTCGATAAAGACGGCAACGAAGTGCCGGAAGGCATTCTCGACGGTCTGGTGACCTGCCTGGCGGCGATCCACAGCCTCAACGGCAACAGCTCGCGCAAGAACAGCCGCACCGGTTCGGTTTACATCGTGAAGCCGAAGATGCACGGTCCGGAAGAAGCTGCGTTCACCAACGAGCTGTTCGGTCGCATCGAAGACGTGCTCGGCCTGCCGCGCAACACCCTGAAAGTCGGGATCATGGACGAGGAGCGCCGCACCACGGTCAACCTCAAGGCCTGCATCAAGGCCGCCAGCGAGCGCGTGGTGTTCATCAACACCGGTTTCCTCGACCGTACGGGCGATGAAATCCACACCTCCATGGAAGCCGGCCCGATGGTGCGCAAGGCCGACATGAAGGCCGAGAAGTGGATCGGCGCCTATGAGAACTGGAACGTCGATATCGGTTTGAGCACCGGCCTGCAAGGTCGCGCACAGATCGGTAAAGGCATGTGGGCGATGCCCGACCTGATGGCGGCGATGCTTGAACAGAAAATCGCTCACCCATTGGCCGGCGCCAACACTGCTTGGGTGCCATCGCCAACGGCTGCCGCGCTGCACGCGCTGCACTACCACAAGGTCGACGTGTTTGCCCGTCAGGCCGAACTGGCCAAACGTGCACGCGCTTCGGTGGATGACATCCTGACCATCCCGCTGGCGGTCAACCCGCAGTGGACCGCGGAACAGATCAAGAACGAACTGGACAACAACGCCCAGGGCATTCTCGGTTACGTGGTGCGCTGGATCGACCAGGGTGTTGGTTGCTCGAAAGTGCCGGACATCAATGACATCGGCCTGATGGAAGACCGTGCCACGCTGCGTATCTCCAGCCAGCACATCGCCAACTGGTTGCGTCATGGCATCGTCACCGAAGCGCAAGTGATGGAAAGCCTCAAGCGCATGGCGCCGGTGGTTGACCGTCAGAACGCCAACGACGCGCTGTACCGTCCGCTGGCACCGAACTTCGACAGCAACATCGCCTTCCAGGCGGCGGTCGAACTGGTGGTTGAAGGCACCAAACAGCCAAACGGCTACACCGAGCCGGTTCTGCACCGTCGTCGTCGCGAGTTCAAGGCTGCCAATGGCCTGTAACCGAGCGTTGATGCCGTGACAAAAAAAGGCCCTGATCTTCGGATCAGGGCCTTTTTTGTTTGCAAATGCTATCCCCTGTAGGAGCCGGCTTGCCGGCGATGGGGCCGTGACATTCAACATCTATGTTGACTGTTACACCGCGATCGCCGGCAAGCCGGCTCCTACAGGGAAATGTTCAGGACCGACAGGTTTTGGTTAAGGCTCCAACCCCAACTCATGCTTGACCAGCTTTAGCAGTTTCGCGCTATCAATAGGCTTGAGCAAAAAATCCACCACACTCAAATGCATGGCGGCAATTGCGTCCTTCACGTCGGCATCGCCGGAAACGATGATGAACGGCATGGCGCCCCGAACGGACTCACGGACCTTGCGGATCAACTCCAGGCCATCAATGTGGCCCATCCGCAGATCAGTAATCACCAGGCCTATCGATGGTTTCTCCGCCAGCATCTTGAGCGCGGTTTCACCGCTGGCTGCGGTCATGCAACGAATACCATCCAGACCAAGAATCTCCGACAACAGCTCGCGCGCATCTTTATCGTCATCGACGATCAGCACCCGTTGCGGCGGCAAGTCGGGTTCCAGCATGACGGCACTCAGCGCCTCGCGCTCGGCGTCACTCAAAATATCGTGGTCGGACATGGTTTTCTCTAAGTTTCCAATATCATTCCCTAGCACAGTGGTGAGACATCGCTAAGCGGGCCGTCAATGTGCACTTCGTCGGATTTATTTCCTATAGGGGGAAGGATAGGTTCTTCCCAAGATTGTGTAAGGCATTTCCGAAATTTCATCGCCGCAAGGCCCGACCTAGACTTACGTCCAATGGGCACCCTGCGCGCAGGGGCCGACCATGACTGAGTCACCCGACAACAACAATTCATAAAAGACTGCGGTAATGGTTATGAGTAAAGCGGACGCCTTCACACAGGCAGGGAAAACCGCGGTATTGCAGAACATCCAGGGCACTTTGCAATTCCTTCAGCGCTTCCCGCCCTTCAATCAAATGGAACACGCTCACCTGGCGTACCTGGTTGAACAATGTCAGCTACGTTTTTATGCCCCCGGCGAGAGCATCATCAAGCCCGCCGATGGCCCGGTTGAGCATTTCTACGTCGTCAAACAGGGCCGGGTCGTGGGTGAACGTCCCCACACGGCCAAGGGCGGCACGGAAACCACCTTCGAAATCACCACCGGCGAATGTTTCCCCCTCGCCGCGCTGCTGGGTGAGCGTGCGACGCGCACCGAACATCTGGCTGCCGAAGACACCTTTTGCCTACAGCTGAACAAGCTGGCGTTCATCAAACTGTTCGCACTTTCCAACGCGTTTCGTGACTTTGCCCTACGCGGCGTGAGCAGTTTGCTGGACCAGGTCAACCAGCAAGTCCAGCAAAAAGCCGTGGAAACCCTCGGCACCCAATACTCGCTGAATACCCGTCTGGGCGAATTGGCCATGCGTCACCCGGTGACGTGCAGCCCGACCACGCCGCTGCGGGAAGCGGTCACCCTGATGCACGAGCAGCAGGTCGGCAGCATTGTGGTGGTCGATGAACACAAGGCGCCGTTGGGTATTTTCACCCTGCGCGACTTGCGCCACGTGGTGGCCGAAGGCATCAACGACTTCAACGAAGCCATCGAACGGCACATGACCCAGGCGCCGTTTTTCCTGACGCCGGACCACAGCGCCTTCGATGCCGCGATTGCCATGACCGAGCGGCACATCGCCCACGTCTGCCTGGTCAAGGACCAGCGTCTGTGCGGCGTGGTCTCGGAGCGCGACCTGTTTTCCCTGCAACGGGTCGACCTGGTGCATCTGGCGCGAACCATCCGCAGCGCCCAACGCGTGGAAAACCTGGTGGCGCTACGCGGCGAGATCGGTCAATTGGTCGAGCGCATGCTGGCCCACGGTGCGTCCTCGACCCAGATCACTCACATCATCACCCTGCTCAACGATCACACCGTGTGCCGGGTGATCGAACTGACCCTCGCCGAGAAAGGCGACCCGGGCGTGCCGTTCAGTTGGTTGTGTTTCGGCAGCGAAGGCCGCCGCGAGCAGACGCTGCACACTGACCAGGACAACGGCATTCTGTTCGAAGCGCGGGACGCCGCGCACGCTGCCGAGATTCGCGGCAAGTTGCTGCCCATCGCTCAGCAGATCAACCAGAGCCTGGCGCTCTGCGGCTTTACCCTGTGCAAAGGCAACATCATGGCCGGCAACCCCGAGCTGTGTTTGTCCCGGGCCGAATGGGCACGGCGTTTTGCGGCGTTTATTCGTGAGGCGACGCCGGAAAACCTGCTGGGTTCGAGCATCTATTTCGACCTGCGCGTGGTCTGGGGCGACGAGCAAAGCTGCGAGCAGTTGCGTCGGGGGATTCTCGATCAGGTTGCCGACAACCGATTGTTCCAGCGAATGATGGCCGAGAACGCCCTGCGCAACCGTCCACCCGTAGGGCGTTTCCGCGAGTTTGTGCTGGCGCGCAAAAATGGCGAGAAAGCCACGCTGGACCTGAAAGTCCAGGGCCTGACCCCGTTTGTCGACGGCGCCCGACTGTTGGCCTTGGCCCATGGCATCGAGGCGAACAATACGCTGGAGCGCTTTCGCCAGTTGGTCGACAAAGAAGTCATTGATCGACAGGACGGTGCGGCGTACGAAGAGGCGTATCACTTCATTCAGCAAACCCGCATGCAGCAACATCAGCTACAGACCCGGGAGAATTTGCCCTACTCCAACCGGGTCGATCCCGACAGCCTCAATCATCTGGACCGACGCATCCTGCGTGAATCCCTGCGCCAGGCCCAACGCCTGCAAAGCAGCCTGACCCTGCGGTATCAGCTATGAGCCTGTTTTCATGGCTGCGCCCGGCAGGGCCGATGCTGTCCGGGGACTTGCAGCAACGTCTGCAACGTTTGCCGGCGCGGGCCGAGCTCAGAGAATGCAGCCTGCGCGAGCAGCGTTGGGTGGTGCTGGATCTGGAAACCACGGGGTTGAACCTGAACAAGGATCGGGTGTTGTCCATCGGTGCCGTGGTGATTGAGGACGGGGCGATCGACTTCAGTCAGCAGTTCGAACGCACCCTGCAATGCGCGGACATGAAAGTGGCGCCGAGCGTGTTGATTCACGGTTTGGGCCCGAGCGCGATTGCCGCCGGCAGCGATCCGGCGCAGGCGTTGGTCGAGTTCATGGAGTTTGTCGGCGACAGCCCGGTGCTGGCGTTTCATGCGCCGTTTGATCAGCACATGCTCGGCCGCGCACTGAAAGATCATCTGGGCTACAAATTGCAGCATCCGTTTCTGGATGTGGCGGATATCGCTCCCCTGCTCTGCCCCCAGGCGCACATTCGCGAGGCGGGGCTGGATGAGTGGATCGACTGGTTCAAGCTCGAGGTGTTCGAACGCCACAACGCCAGTGCCGATGCGCTGGCGACCGCCGAGCTGGCGCTGATCCTGTTCAGCCGCGCGCGGCAGCAGCAGATTCATAGCCCGTTGAATCTGCAACAGCGGTTGAGTCAGTGGAAGCGCAGGCAGCGGGCGCCTTCGTTCTGAATTTGTAGCGACTGTCCCGACGCCATCGCTGGCAAGCCAGCTCCTACAGGGTTTGTGTTGCCCGCGACTCCATGAGCGACACAACTCCTGTAGGAGCTGGCTTGCCGGCGATGAACGATAACGCGGTCTGACTGAACACACGCCCACCAAAACCACCTGACCAGTGGCCAATTGCTTACCTCCCCCGCCTCTGCCACAATCGCGAACAATTCTCGTTAGTTAACACTTCCCAATCGGTGATGCTGCGTGTCGTCAGTCCAAAGCCCCCACAGTGAGCTCGTCGGTGCGTTATATCGCGACCACCGCAGTTGGCTATTGGCCTGGCTTCGACGCAATGTCGCCTGCCCGCAACGGGCCGAAGACCTGAGTCAGGACACCTTCGTGCGCTTGCTGGGCCGTGATCAACTGAACGAACCTCGCGAACCGCGGGCGTTTCTGGTGGCGATTGCCAAGGGCCTGCTGTTCGACTATTTCCGCCGCGCTGCGCTGGAACAGGCTTACCTCACCGAACTGATGCTGATCCCTGAAGGCGAGCAACCGTCGGTGGAAGAACAGCAGATGATCCTCGAAGACCTGAAAAACATCGACCGCCTGCTCGGCAAGCTGTCGAGCAAGGCGCGGGCGGCGTTTCTCTACAATCGTCTGGACGGCCTCGGCCACGCAGAAATCGCCCAGCGCCTGGGCGTGTCGGTGCCGCGGGTGCGTCAGTACCTGGCTCAGGGCATTCGTCAGTGCTACATCGCGCTGTACGGTGAGCCGGTGTGAACCCGGTCAGTTCCAAGCCGGTCTCGGCACAGGTGCTGGACGCGGCGATTGCCTGGCAATTGTCGCTGGATTCCGGCACCCCGGTGGAGCGCGAGGAGTTTGCCAAATGGCACGCCGCCCACGAAGAGCACGCCCGCGCCTGGCGCCAGTTGGGCATGCTCGACCAGCGTTTCAGCGTGGCCAGCGGCCCGGCCCGCACCGCGTTGCTGCAATCGCGCGAAAGCATTCGCCGACGGGTGCGCAAACTCGGCAGCGGCGTGGCCAGCATCGTTGCGGTGCTTGGCCTGGCGCTGTTTGCCGGTGATCGTTATCTGCCGGTCGACTATTGGCTGGCGGATCAGCGCACCGCCACCGGCGAGCAACGCACCCTGCGCCTGAGCGACGGCACGCTGATCAACCTCAACACTCACAGCGCCGTGGATGTGCGTTTTGATGAGAAGCAGCGCCGGGTGATTCTTCAGGAAGGGGAAATCCTCGTCGAAACCGGCCATGGCGACGCCCGGCCGTTTATCGTCGAAACCCGCGAAGGCAGCATGCGCGCACTGGGCACGCGGTTCCTGGTCAAGCGCGAGGAAGAAGGCACGCGCCTGAGCGTGTTGCAGTCCGCCGTGGCCGCCCACCCCGAGTCGAGCACTGAAGAACAGATCCTGCACGAAGGCCAGCAAGTGCTGATGCGCAACAATGGCCTGGGGCCGATCATCGCGCTCAACCTCGGCGCCGATGCCTGGACCCGCGGCATGCTGGTGGTGGACAACGCACGGCTGGAAGACCTGGTTCACGAACTCAGTCGTTATCGGCGTGGGCATCTGGGCGTAGCGCCCGAGATCGCCGACCTGCGCATCACCGGCAGTTTCCCGTTGCACGACACCGACCTGGCGCTGAGCGCACTGTTGCCGACGCTGCCGGTGCAGATCGAACAGCACACACCGTGGTGGGTGACGGTGGCGAAGGCTGATGCCAAGCCCTGAGAAAGTTGTCGTCTGAGCGGACGCCTTCGCGGGCAAGCCTCGCTCCTACAGGGATTGAGTCTTTCGTGAGTAACGCACAATCCCTGTAGGAGCGAGGCTTGCCCGCGAAGAGGCCATCAGCCTCACCAAAATTGCTGAATCGAAATTATTTTCATCCAGCCCTATCACTTTTTGATTCTCGTCCGGCACCTAGGCAATTGAGAAGTATTCCCTTTCAGGAGCCGTTGCATGTCCCGTTCGCTAAACACCTTGTTGCGCCCCAGTTTGCTGGCGGTCGCCATTGCCCTTTGCGCCCCTCTGGCCAGTAGCCAACTGATCGCCGCCGAACAAGCGTCCAGCGTTCGTTCCTACAACCTGCCGGCCGCGCCATTGGCCACAACGTTGAACCAGATCGCCAGCCAGTCGGGCCTGGCGCTGTCGCTGAATCCGTCGCTGGCGGCGGGCAAGACGTCGGCACCGGTCAATGGCCAGTTCGACGCGGTTGGCGCCTTGCAGGCAGCTTTGCGTGGCACCGGTCTGCAACTGGAACAGAGCAGCACTGGCACCTACAGCCTGGTGGCGATGCCTGAGGGCGTGGTGGCCCTGCCGGAAACCAGCGTGATCGGCGTAGAAAACACTGAAAACGCCTGGGGCCCAATAGACGGTTACGTCGCCACTCGCACCGCTGCCGGCACCAAGACCGATACGCCGATTGTCGAAGCACCACGCTCGATGTCGGTGATCACCCGCGCCCAGATGGAAGATCGCGGCGTACAGAATCTCGATGACGCCGTGCGTTACATGCCAGGCGTGATCGCCAGCAGCTATGGCAGCGACTCCCGCGCCGACTGGCTGCGCGTACGCGGCTTCGAGCCAACCCAGTTCCTCGACGGCCTGCCGTTGCCAAAAGGCTCCTACGCCAACCCAAAGGCTGAAACCTGGAACCTGGAACGCATCACGCTCCTGCGCGGCCCGGCCTCTTCGGTATACGGCCAGACGCCACCGGGCGGCATGCTCGACATGGTCAGCCGTCGTCCCGACGTCATTGCCAGCCACGAAGTGCGGGCCGAAGTCGGCAGCAACAATCGCAAGCAAATCAGCTTCGACAGCACCGGAAAAATCGATGACGAGGGTCAGTTCCTGTACCGCGTCGACGGCGTGGTGCGCGACAGCGGCATGCCGGTCGACCACATTGATGACAAGCGCTACAACCTCGCACCGAGCCTGACCTGGAACATCGATGACGACACACACCTGACCTTCCTCTCGCAGTTCACCCGCGACGATACCGGGGTCAGTGGTCAGTTCCTGCCTCTGCAAGGCACCAAGCTGGCCTCTCCGGCCGGGGCGAAAATTTCGCACCATAAAAACCTTGGCGATCCGGACTCCGATCACTACGACCGCACCTATTACGCACTGGGTTACGCCTTCGACCATCGCCTGAACGATGTCTGGCAGTTCAAGCAAAACCTGCGTTACACCAAAAGCGATCTGTCGTTCCAGCAAGCCTATGCGTCGTTCGGTGACGTCGTGGCGGCGGACGGCACCCTGCGCCGTCTGGTCGATCAGGTCGATGAGGACATCAGCCAGTTCGCCGTGGACAACAACTTCCAGGCCGACTTCCAGACCGGCGCGCTGAGCCATGTCGTGCTGTTGGGCCTGGACCACCAGCGGACCAACACCAATTACAAATGGCTGGAAGGCAACGCGCCCGACAGCAATGTGATCAAGCCAATCCGTGGTGCGGACTTCTCCAACGTCGCGTACAACACCTTTTACGACTACAACCAGAAAACCAACCAGACCGGCCTCTACGCCCAGGATCAGATCTCCCTGGACAAATGGCGCCTGACCCTCGGCGGCCGCGAAGACTGGATTCACAGCTCGACGCAGTTCAATAACCAGGGCGATGCCACCAACACCCAGCGCGACAAGGCTTTCAGCGGCAACGCAGGCCTGAGTTACGTGTTCGACTCCGGGATCACGCCGTACATCTCCTACACCGAGTCGTTCCAGCCTTCGATGGGCGCCGATGCCAGTTCGACCAAGTCGTTCAAACCCACCGAAGGCAAGCAGACCGAAGTCGGCGTGAAGTACCAGCCACCGGGCAGCCGCACCTTGCTGACCGCCGCCGCGTTCGACCTGCGCCAGCAAAACGTGTCGGTGTCGCAGAACAACGTCACCAGCCAGATCGGTGAATTGAAAGTGCGCGGTATCGAGCTGGAAGCCGTCTCCGATGTCACCGACAACCTGAAACTGGTGGGCTCCTACACCTACACCGATACCGAGATCCTCAAGGGCGACGACAAGGGCAACCGGATGAAACTGGTCCCGCGCAATCAGGCCTCCCTGTGGTCCGATTACACGTGGCACACCGGTGTGCTCGACGGTTTTGGCGTGGGCGCGGGCGTGCGTTATGTCGGCGATACCTACGGCAACACGGCCAACACCAACAATGGTCACGTGGGTTCGTACACCGTGTACGACGCCGCTGTGCATTACGACCTGAGCCGCATCAACCCGGTACTGGCAGGCGTTTCGGTTGACGTCACCGCGAAGAACCTGTTCAACAAGGACTACCTGTCGACCTGTGATGGCACCTGGTGCTACTACGGCGACGAGCGCAACGTCGTGGCGGCAGTCAACTACAAGTGGTAAACCGCTGAGCGGATTACAGCCACACAAGGGTCACGGTACAGCCGTGGCCCTTTTGCATTTGGATGGGTCATGAAAAGCAAAACCATTCGCCGCTGGTCCTTTGTCCACACCTGGACCAGCCTGATCTGCACGGTCTTCCTGCTGATGCTGGCACTGACTGGCCTGCCGTTGATCTTCCACCACGAAATCGACCACTTGCTGGGCGATGCCGCCGAGTTGCAGCAGCTGCCGGCCGACACCCCGCAGCTGAATCTGCAGCAGTTGGTGCAGGCCGCCCAAAAACATCGCCCCGGCGAGGTCATGCAGTATTTCGGCTTCGACGAAGACGAACCGAACGCCGCCATCGCGATCATGGCGGCCACTGCCGGCACCGAACCGAATTCGTCGCACACCTTCATGCTCGACGCCCGCACCGGTGAAGCGCTGGAGATGCCATCGGCCAACGGCGGCTTCATGATGGTCATGCTGCGCCTGCACGTGGACATGTTCGCCGGCCTGCCGGGCAAGCTGCTGCTGGCGTTCATGGGGATTCTGTTTGTAGTGGCTATCGTGTCCGGGACGGTGCTGTACCTGCCGTTCATGCGCCGGTTGAAATTCGCCACCGTGCGCCAGGACAAATCCACGCGCCTGCGCTGGCTCGACCTGCATAACCTGATCGGCGTCGTCACCCTGACCTGGGCGCTGGTGGTCGGCGTTACCGGCGTCATCAGTGCCTGTGCCGACCTGCTGATCGCCGCGTGGCGCAATGACAGCCTGAGCGCGATGGTTGCACCGTATCGCGATGCGCCGGCGCTGACGCAACTCGCGCCTGCGACCCGCTTGCTCGACATCGCCAAAGAAGTCGCGCCCGGTATGCAGCCAGACTTCATCGCCTTCCCCGGCACGCGGTTTTCCAGTGAGCACCATTACGCGGTGTTCATGAAGGGCAGCACGCACCTGACCTCGCATCTGCTGACGCCGGTGCTGATCGACGCCAGCACCCTGCAAGTCACCGCCGTGGCCGAACGGCCGTGGTACATGGACGCCATGGGCATGTCGCAGCCGTTGCACTTCGGCGATTACGGCGGCATGCCGATGAAAATCCTCTGGGCGACCCTCGATGTGCTGACCATCATCGTGCTCGGCAGCGGGGTTTACCTGTGGGTGGTGCGGCGCAAAGCGGCAAGGACTGTACTGGAACAAGCGGAGGCCAACGCATGAAGCCGCGGCAGTCGAATTTCTGGAAGGTCTTCTCCACGCCGACGGTCATCGCGCTGCTCAGCGCTGCCGGGTTGTTCGCGGCCTTGCTGGGCGATGGCGTTTGGGATGCGCTGAGCTGGCTGGGCCTGGGCATCCCGGCCGTCCTCGCCTTGCGCGGCCTCCTACAACGCCGATAACCACACCAAACCTGTAGGAGCGAAGCTTGCTCGCGAAGGGATCGCCTCGGTCTGACTGAAGGACCGAGGCGATCCCTTCGCGAGCAAGCTTCGCTCCTACAAGTTGTGTGATCCACGCGCTATGCTCCCGACACTGCAAACCGACCGAGATGCCGCCATGTCCGCCCCGAGCATGACCCTCTACCACAACCCGTTGTCGCCCTTCGTTCGCAAAGTCATGGTGCTGCTGCACGAGACCGGTCAGCAAGACCGCGTCGCCCTGCAAAACTGTGTGCTGACCCCGGTCGCCCCGGACCTGCCCCTGATCGATGACAACCCGCTGAGCAAAATCCCGGCCCTGCGCCTGGCCGACGGCAACGTCATCCATGACAGCCGGGTGATTCTCGACTACCTCGACCACCAACACGTCGGCAACCCGCTGATTCCCCGCGAAGGCTCCGCGCGCTGGCGTCGCCTGACCCTGGCCTCCCTGGCCGACGGGATCATGGACGCTGCGGTGCTGGTGCGTTACGAAGTCGCCCTGCGCGCCCCGGAAAAACACTGGGACGAATGGCTCGACGGCCAACGCGACAAGATCCGCCGCGCCTTGGCGCTGCTGGAAAAAGACGCGATTGCCGAGCTGACCAGCCATTTCGATGTGGCGGCGATCAGTGTGGCGTGTGCGTTGGGTTACGTGGATTTGCGCCATCCGGACCTGGGATGGCGCGAGGTGAATCCGAAGCTGGCGGACTGGTATTTTGAGGTGAGCCAGCGGCCTTCGATGGTGGCGACGATGCCGAAGGGCTAGATTTTCGCTGACTGTTCCGGCCTCTTCGCGAGCAAGCTCGCTCCTACATTTTGATCTGTGGTGTGCATATATTTTGTGTTCACTGGAGATCCACTGTGGGAGCGAGCCTGCTCGCGATGGCACCACACCGGATCTACCGGAAACAACCCAAAAATCAGCGTCGCCAAAACTTCCCCTTCCCGCTGATCCTCACGCAACCCCAACGACCGGCTCATTCCACCACCCCGATATCGAACTCCAGCGGCTTGGCCGCCTTCTGTCCGATCCCGTACCAGTCCAGTTTGCGGGTCAGCACCATGAACACGCCCAGCAACCCGAACAGCAACAACGACCCCATCAACAGCGCGTAATCCTCGGCGCTCAACAAGCCATAGAGCAGGCCATACAACGCCGCCAATCCTGCCGAAAAACTCAAGCCGTGGCGCACGCTGCGCAGCACGTGGCAGACATAGAAACCGATCAACAACACGCAGCCGCTGGCCGACAACAGATACGCCAGGGCAAAACCGATGTGCTCGGACAACGACAGCAACAGCAGATAAAAGAACGCCAGCGCCACGCCCACCAACGCGTATTGCACCGGGTGCACCGCCAGGCTCTTCAGGACTTCGAAGAGGAAGAAACCAGCGAAGGTCAGGACGATGAACAGCAGTGCGTATTTGATCGCCCGGTCGCTTTTCAGGTACTGGTCCACCGGGTCGATGAAGCTCACGCCGAAGCTGCGGCCGCTGAACGCGTCACAGTCGCCACCGGACACGCAACTGCTCAATGCTTCTTGCAGGTTGGTGGAGAAAAACGAGGTCTGCCAATTCGCGGTAAAGCCCTGATCGGAGACTTCGCGTTGGGTCGGCAGGTAGTTACCGATGAAGCTCGGATGCGGCCAGTTGGCGGCCAGCGAGACTTTGCTGGTCTTGCCCACCGGGAGAACCTGCAACTGGCCGGTGCCTTGCAAACGCAGGTCGAAACCGAAGGCTAGCTCCGTGGCCTGACGTGGGTCAAGCGCTGGCAGCGTCACGTGCACACCTTCGCCCAACCAGCCCACCTGACTGCCGGGGATGAAGTCCAGGCGCTGGTCATTGAGTTCCAGTTTCAATGCATTCTCGATGCCGCGAATGTCGCTGATCCCGACGGCGAGAAATGGCTGATCGAACTGGTAGTCGGCGAAATCTTCCTTGATGCCCAGTTGCGCCGGTACCGAGAAGTGTCCGCTGATGCGGTTGTCGGCGTGGAACAGCCGCGCCTCGTAGATGCCCCGGGAACGCAGCTCGGTCTGGACCTGCCCGTCGAGTTCGAAACGCTCCGGCAGGAAGTACAAACGGCCGCGCTCTTCGCCAATGTCCTGGTAACGCTCGTTGGTTTTTTCGTTGAGCTTCCAGGTGCGCACCACTTTGCGATAAGGCACCACCATCAACGGCCCGCTCAGGCGCTGGCTGTAGCTGGAACTGCGCGCAATGTCTTCGAGCACACCGTCGCGCAGTTCCTGGCGCTCCTGGATCACGCCGTTGATCATCAGCAACGGGATCAGCAACAACAGAATCAGCAGGGCAATGGCCCCGAGTTTTATGGTCAGATTTCGGTTCATGGGACTCTCCCTGTTTGGATGGGGAGAGTCTGGGATGGGTGTGTGGGGGTTTTGTGGGGGAAGTATGGAGATTATGTGGAGACTGGGCCGGCCCCTTCGCGAGCAAGCCCGCTCCCACATTGGATCTCCAGTAAACACAAAATGTGCGCCCCCAACAGATCGACTGTGGGAGCGGGCTTGCTCGCGAAGGGAGCGACTCGGTTCTAAGCCAGGCGCAAAGTCACTTCAACCCCGCCCTCGACATTGCCAATGCTCAATGTCCCGCCATGCAGCTTCACCACTTCCTCTACAAAATTGAGCCCAAGCCCTGTGCTCTTGCGCCCACTGTCCGGACGCGGCAACGAATAAAAGCGCTCACTCAATCGCGGCAACGCATATTCGGGAATCGCTTCGGCCTGATTGAACAGTTTGAATTCAATCTGTTCGCCAATACGCTCGGCGCTGAATCGCAGCACGCCATTCACCGGCGTGAAATCCAGCGCATTTTCCAGCAGATTACCCAGCGCCTGACGCAACAAAAACGGTTCGCCAATGATTGCCAGATCCGTCGGAATCGCCTGATCCACGCGTAACCGTTTCCCTTCGATGCGCCCGGCCTGAGCACTCAGCAGCTCATCGACCAAACCCGCCAACGGCACGGCCACCCGCTCTTCCAAGCCTTGGCGCTGCTCAACCTGCGCCAGATTCAGCAACCGTTCGATCAACTGCTGCATCCGCACGCTTTCGCTGTCGATGTTACTGACGAAACGCTGCCGTTGCGCCAACGGCATCTCCCCTTGCAGCAATTCCGCCGCACCACGAATCGCCGCCAGCGGGCTTTTCAGTTCATGGGTCAGCGTGTGCACGTAACGCTCAACGTAGGCCTTGCCTTCGAGCTGCGTGCGCATCTGTTCCACGGCGGTCGCCAGTTGCTCCAGCTCGCCGCCGCGATAGTGTGGGACCTCGACTCGCCGGCCTTCACTCACGGCTTTCGCATAAGCGGTCAAGCGCCGCAATGCCGCGCTCAGCCACCACGACAGCAACGCGCCAAACAGCAAGCCGAGGCCGATCAGCCCGGCGCCATACGCAAGCAATCGGCGCTCGGTGCGATCGACGTAAGGCTGCAACGAGCTGTTAGGTTTGGCCACGGTGACCACGCCGATGATCCGACCGTTGTCGCGGATCGGTGCGCCAACGTGCATCACCGAAGAGCTGGCATCGTTCGGATCACTGCGACTGGAGCGGGCGCCGTATTCACCGCGCAAAGTCAGCAGAACATCGTTCCAGCGCGAGTAATCCTGACCCACCGCCACACCGCTGGAATCCAGCACCACGATGCCCTTGGCGTCGGTGACGTAGATGCGGTGGTTGACCTGATTTTTCGGCAACCCCCAGATGCTCGCCTTCGGTTGCCGCTCGCCATAGGCCTTGAGCAATTCGGGCCAGCGGTTCTGATTGAGCGTGCCGGCCTTGAAATCATCGCGCAGGATCTCGGCCATCAGGTTGGCGGTATCGACCAGGGTTTCTTCGGTGGACTGACGCACACCGGGGCGGATTTCCTCCATCACGGTGTTGAGCACGAAATAGCCGGTCAGGCCGATGAACAGCACATAGACCAGGAATATCCGGATCCCCAAGGGCATCAGCTGTGCCCCGGACTGTAGCTGTAACCGAGGCCGCGATGGGTCTGGATCGGTTCGGCGTCAGCCTTCACCAGACGCAATTTGGCGCGCACGCTCTTGATGTGGCTGTCGATGCTGCGCTCATACCCGGCGTCGGCGGCGACGCCCAGCGCATCGAGCAACTGCTCGCGGCTGAACACGCGTTCGGGTTGTTCCAACAGGCATTGCAGCAGACGGAATTCGTGGCGGGTGAGGCTCAGCAACTGGCCGCGATAGCAGATCTGTACCCGCTCGCTGTCGATGCGAAACAGCGCAGAGCCAGCGTCGGCCACAGCACGCGGCGCCATGCGCTTGAGGATGGCCCGCACGCGTGCGGCCACTTCCCGTGGGCTGAACGGCTTGACCACATAATCGTCGGCACCGATTTCCAGGCCCACGACACGGTCGATTTCCGCATCACGCGCGCTGAGGAAAATCACCGGCACTTCACTGAAACGGCGCAGTTGCTTGCAGGTTTCGAAGCCGCTGATATCCGGCAGGCCGATGTCGAGAATGATCAGATCGGCCGGCGTCTGCCGCTGATGGTCCAGCGCGGAGGCGCCAAGGCTCAGCCACGTCGTGGTGAACCCTTCGCCCTGCAAGGCGAAAATCAGGGTGTCGGCAATCGCCGCTTCGTCTTCGACAATCAGGATATGAGGCATGGCGTCCGAGCCCGGCAGTTGAGTGGGCGAACGGTGCCCCATGCCTCACGTCACGTCAATGAGACCACTTGAAATCAGCAGTCGGGCTTGTCCGCCGTAAAACGTCGCGCCGGGTTCACGGCCGCGCCGAATTCACGCAGGGCTTTGGCGCCGATCAGCAGCGGGTAGTTGAAGCTGCTGCGGTCGGTGAGGTTGACCTCGACCGTGCGCTTGACGTTGCCCAGGCACAGTTCCAGATCGACCACCGGGCGCTTGGTGGGCGCCGCGACATCTTCATCCTCGTCCTCTTCGGAGCGGGTCTTGATCTTGCTGATCCGCGCGACCTTGTGTTCGTAGACCTTGTTGCTCGCGTCTTTGGTGGCGAGGCGGAAGCGCACCCATTCTTCGCCGTCGCGAGTGAAGGTTTCGATGTCCTTGGCCGACAGCGAGGCGGTCAGGGCGCCGGTGTCCATTTTGGCCTTGAGCACTTCACCGCCGATTTCCGGCAGCGCAATGTATTCGTAGCGCCCGTACAGGGTCGGCTCGGCGGCCAGGACCGGCAGGGCCACGAGGGAAAGCAATGCGAGGAGGGATTTCACGTAAGGGGCATCCTGGGAAAGTGGGCAGCGGAATTTTAGACCGTCAGTGAGCAATTCGTTCGTTCTTGAGATCGCTTCGCGGGCAAGCCTCGCTCCTACAAGGCCTGCGCCATTCCTGTAGGAGCGAGGCTTGCCCGCGAAGAGGCCGTAACAATCGCCACAGTTCCAGCATACCCACGCAACCGTGAAACATTCGTTCCCCCCGATTTGGCCTGTCGCCCGAAGCTGCTTATCATGGCGCGCCCAAACGCTTTCAAGAGTTACTTATGCGCCGCCTGCTCACCGGCTGTTTCGTTACCCTGCTGCTGTTGCTCAACACCCTGGTCCTGTTCGGGCCGCTGATGGTGTTTGCCCTGCTCAAACTGGTCCTGCCCGGCCGCTTGCGTGATTACGCATCAGCGGCAGTGATGTGGATCGCCGAGACCTGGGCCGAGATCGACAAGCTGATCTTCCGTCTGTGCATCCCCACGCAATGGGACGTGCGAGGCGGCGATGACCTGCGGGTCGACACGTCGTACCTGGTGATCAGCAACCACCAATCCTGGGTGGACATTCCGGCACTGATCCAGACGCTCAACCGGCGCACGCCGTTCTTCAAGTTCTTCCTCAAGAAAGAACTGATTTGGGTGCCATTCCTGGGCCTGGCGTGGTGGGCGCTGGATTACCCGTTCATGAAGCGTTACACCAAGGCATTTCTGGCGAAGAACCCGACGCTTGCCGGCAAGGACCTGGAGATCACCAAAGCGGCGTGCGAACTGTACAAGCGCCAGCCCGTGACGGTGGTCAATTACCTGGAAGGCACCCGGTTCACGGCGGCGAAAAGCACTCAGCAGCAGTCACCGTTCACCCATTTGCTCAAGCCCAAGGCTGGCGGCGTGGCGTTTGTGCTGGCGGCAATGGGTGAACAGTTGGACGCCATTCTCGATGTGACGGTGGTGTATCCGCAGCAGAAGATTCCGGGGTTTTGGGATTTGATCAGCGGCAACGTGCCGAGGGTCATCATTGACATCAAGACCCGCGAACTCGACCCCGCGCTGTGGCAGGGCGATTACGAGAACGATCCGGTGTTTCGCGAAACGGTCCAGAACTGGGTCAACCAGCTCTGGATCGAGAAGGACCGGCGCATCGACGCCTTGCGCGCCGAGCGCCGCTGAATCAGGTGCCGGCGCCCCAGATCCCGCCCAGGTTCTGCAGCAGCGAACCGGCGACGCCCTGCTGACCGAGGTATTGCAGAATCAGCGGGGCAAACTGACCGATCATGCCGCTTTCCATGCCCAATGCGCTGAACGCATTGTTAAGGTCATTGGTGTCCTTGACGTTGCCCAAGACATTGTCCAGCCCGGCCACCTTGCCGGACGAACCGAGCAAACCGGCGATGGCCCCCAGTTCACCGCCGCCGGACAGCATGTCGATGCCCGGTACGCTTTGGGCCAGTTCCGAATAGTCGGTTGAACTCAATTGATTCTTCGCCAGGCCGAGCATCGCTCCGGTACCGCCAAGCAATTGTTGTGGCGTCAGGTTCAACTCGCTGAGCGCACCCAGCAGATCGGCTGTTTCAGCAGTCGGCGCTGCCGCTGTGGTGGCGTTATCGTCCTTCATGCCGGAAATGGCACTGGCTGCATCGCTCAAGCTGAACTGAGCGAAGACCGGACTGGCCACCAGAGTCATGAGCGATGCCAGTACAAAACCACGTGAAAACTTCATCCAGACATCCTCTTGCGCCATGAAAACCGCCCGGCAATGGGCGGAAAAACCTGCCGATTTGACTCGGCTTCTGCCGGCATGTTCCTCAGCGCTACGCCCATTTTGAGCCCGTTCGTCACTGGACAGATGGATGACTCAAACAAAAACGGCGACCCGAGGGTCGCCGTTTTGCATTGCGTGAAGCCTTATGCCGCGCTGAACAGTTTGTGTGGATCGATCACAAACTTCTTCGGCACGCCTGCATCGAACTCACCGTAGCCCTGAGGTGCTTGATCCAGGCTGATCACCTGAACGCCCACCACTTCGGCGATGTTGATGCGGTCCCACATGATCGCCTGCATCAGCTGGCGGTTGTACTTCATCACCGGAGTCTGGCCGGTGTGGAAGCTGTGGGATTTGGCCCAGCCCAGACCGAAGCGAATGCTCAGGCTGCCCATTTTCGCGGCCGCGTCCACGGCACCCGGGTCTTCAGTCACGTACAGGCCTGGGATACCGATTTTGCCGGCTACCCGAACCACGCCCATCAACGAGTTGAGTACGGTGGCCGGAGCCTCGTGCTTCACGCCGTCATGGCCGTGACCACGCGCTTCGAAGCCCACGGCGTCGATGGCGCAATCCACTTCTGGCTCGCCCAGCAATGCGGCGATTTGTTCGTGCAGTGGCGTGTCCAGGGACAGGTCGGCGATTTCAAAGCCCTGCGCCTTGGCGTGCGCCAGGCGAACGGTGTTGACGTCACCGACGATGACCACTGCCGCACCCAGCAGGCGAGCGGAAGCGGCAGCCGCCAGACCAACCGGACCGGCACCGGCGATGTACACCGTGCTGCCTGGGCCAACGCCGGCAGTCACTGCGCCGTGGTAACCGGTCGGCAGGATGTCGGAGAGGCAGGTCAGGTCGCGGATTTTTTCCATCGCGCGATCGCGGTCAGGCAGTTTCAGCAGGTTGAAGTCAGCGTACGGCACCATTGCGTACTCAGCCTGGCCGCCGGTCCAGTCGCCCATGTCGACGTAACCGTAAGCACCGCCCGGACGTGCCGGGTTAACGCTGAGGCAGACGCCGGTGTGCATTTCCTTGCAGGAACGGCAGCGCCCGCAAGCCACGTTGAACGGAACGGACACCAGGTCGCCGATCTGCAGGTTCTCGACGTCGCTGCCCTTCTCGATCACTTCACCGGTGATTTCGTGACCCAGTACCAGACCGGTTTGAGCAGTGGTACGACCGCGCACCATGTGCTGGTCGGAACCACAGATGTTGGTGGAAACCACGCGCAGGATCACGGCGTGGTTGATCTTCCTGCCACGCGGGTCCTGCATTTTCGGATAGTCGATTTTCTGTACTTCGACCTTGCCAGCGCCGAGATACACCACACCACGATTGCCAGACATGCTTTCACCTCGCTGTTGTTTTTATGTAATAGCCGCGTCGCCCAGGATCGGCGGCGCGTTGATTGCTCGGGTTATTGCCTGTGTGTCTTGTGTTGTTTGTTATGGCCTCATCGCCGGCAAGCCGGCTCCTACAGGGAACCGCAATCAACTGTAGGAGCCGGCTTGCCGGCGATAGGCTGCGAAGCAGCCTCAAAATCTAAAGAACAACCGTGCGATTGGCGTTGAGGAACACCCGTCGCTCAATGTGATACCCAACCGCTCTGGCCAACGTCAGCCCCTCGATATCCCGCCCCTTGGCGATCAAATCTTCCGGGTAATGACTGTGGTCCACCACCTCCACGCCCTGGGCGATGATCGGGCCTTCGTCCAGGTCGTTGTTGATGTAATGCGCCGTGGCGCCGACCAGTTTCACGCCCTTGTTGTAGGCCTGGTGATACGGCTTGGCGCCTTTGAAACCGGGCAGCAGGGAGTGGTGAATATTGATCGCCTTGCCATCGAGTTTGCGGCACAGCTCCGGCGACAACACCTGCATGTAGCGCGCAAGGATCACCAGCTCGGCACCGGATTCTTCGATCACCTGCAACACCTGGCGCTCTTGCGACGGTTTGTCGTTCGGGTCGAGCGGGAAGTGGTAGTACGGAATCTGATGCCAGTCGGCCAACGGCTTGAGGTCCGGGTGGTTGGAAACCACGGCGGCGACGTCCATCGACAACTGGCCGATGCGTTGGCGGTAGAGCAAATCATTGAGGCAGTGATCGGCCTTGGAGACCATGATCACCACTTTCGGGCGGTGATGCGGCGGGGTCAGCTCGAAGATCATGCCGAACGCCTGGCCACGCTCTTCCAGCCCGGCGCGGAAGGCTTGTTCGTTGAAGCCGTCAGGCTGACGGAATTCCACGCGAATGAAGAAACGACCCGAGAGCCGGTCATCGAACGAATGGTGCTCGGTGACGTAGCAGCCCTGCTCGAACAGAAAGCGGGTCACCGCGTCCACGGTGCCGAGGACGCTTGGGCAGTCGGCGGTCAGAATCCATGTGTCTGGGGCGCGGCTCATAGTGCGGTGACTCCTGTTGTTATGGGCAACCGCTGCGCGGTTGATCGCCGGCAAGCCGGCTCCTACAGGTCAGATGAACAACTGTAGGAGCCGGCTTGCCGGCGATAAAATCTCAGGCCTGAACGCTAAGCCCGTACTCGGCCGCCGCATCCTGCAACCACAACCACCAGTAATCCGAGAAGCTGCGACGGATCAGCAGTTCCCAGGTGTCTTCGGCGGTGTGGCGGATCACCAGTTGCGACTTGGCAAACACGGTGCCGACAGCCTTGCCGACCGGGAAGCTGTTGGGGTGTACGTCGTAGCTGGTGGACTTCATCAGCACCTGGCGCACGTTCGGACCGCTCAGTTCGAGGATCTGCTGGCCACCGCTGACGTTGACGATCTGGATATGCAGGTCGCCCAGCGCTTCACGGAGTTTTTTCTCGGCGGCAAATTCTTCGCCGGTCGGCACGATCAGCAAATACTCATCCGGCCCCATCCATTGCAGGCTGGTTTCGCCCTTGACGATGACGGTCAGCGCGCTCGGCAATTCGATGCCCAGGGCCTTGTGCACGCCAGCGGCAAACGCGGCATCGTGGCCATCGCCACGGATGGTCAGGTGGCCGAGGAGTTTTTTCTCACGCACGATCACGCCGGCGTTTTTGCGACCCTTGCCGACCAGGCTGGCGAGGTCGGCATGATGCAGCGACGACTCGGCCTTGGCCCCGGTGGTTGGGCGTTGTTGGTAAACATTGGCTGCGGTCATAAAGCACCTTTCCTGAATTCTGTTGTGAGGCTTGCGGTGACTGATCTGGCGTCATCGCCGGCAAGCCGGCTCCTACAAATCGCATACATCCTGTAGGAGCCGGCTTGCCGGCGATGCGGTGCATCAGATGCACCACATCCGGCAATCACACGTTCTGGCGATCGCCTTTCGGATCGAAGAACACCGAAGAAACGATTTCCGCCTCGATCACGCTGCCGTCGGCCAGCGGTGCGAATACGCGCTCGCCGATCCGCTTCAAGCCGCCCTTGACCACGCCCATGGCAAACGAATAGCCGAGGGAGTTGTGCAGGTAGCTGGAGGTGACGTGACCGACCATCGTCATCGGGATCGTCTGCTTGGTGTTGAACACCAGTTGCGCACCTTCCGGCAGCCATTTGGTCGGATCGATCGGCTTCAGGCCCACCAGTTGTTTACGTTGATCACGCACGCAGTCTTCACGGTTCATGCCACGCCAGCCGATCCACGAGAACGGTTTGGTGCGACCGACACACCAGCCCATGTTCAGGTCGTCCGGGGTCATCGAGCTGTCAGTGTCCTGACCGACGATGATGAAGCCCTTCTCCGCACGCAGGATGTGCATGGTTTCGGTGCCGTACGGCGTCAGGTTGTACTGCTTGCCGGCCTCAGCGATTTTTTCGAGCACGCCCATGGCGTAGTCGGCTTGCACGTTGACTTCGTACGACAGCTCACCGGTAAACGAGATCCGGAACACCCGCGCCGGTACACCGCCGACCAGACCTTCTTTCCAGGTCATGAACGGGAAGGCTTCGTTGCTCAGGTCGATGTCGGTGACTTCGCTGAGCAGCTTGCGGCTGTTCGGCCCGGACAGGGTCATGGTTGCCCAGTGATCCGTCACGGAAGTGAAGTACACCTTCAGCTCTGGCCATTCGGTCTGTGAGTAGATTTCCAGCCATTGCAGCACGCGTGCAGCGCCGCCGGTGGTGGTGGTCATCACGAAATGGTTGTCGGCGAGGCAGGCAGTCACGCCGTCGTCGAAGACCATGCCGTCTTCTTTGCACATCAGGCCATAACGCGCCTTGCCCACGTCGAGCTTGGTCCAGGCGTTGGTGTAGACGCGGTTGAGGAACTCACGCGCATCCGGGCCTTGAATGTCGATCTTGCCGAGGGTCGACGCATCCAGCAGGCCGACGCTGTCGCGCACGGCTTTGCATTCGCGTTTCACGGCGGCGTGAATGTCTTCACCGTTTTTCGGGAAGTACCAAGGACGTTTCCACTGACCGACGTCTTCGAACTCGGCGCCGTTCTTCACGTGCCAGTGATGCAGCGCAGTGAAGCGTACAGGTTCGAAGATGTGCCCACAGTGACGGCCGGCCACGGCGCCGAAAGTCACCGGCGTGTAGTTCGGACGGAACATGGTGGTGCCCATCTGCGGGATGGTCACGTTCAGCGAACGGGCCGCGATGGCCAGGCCGTTGACGTTGCCGAGCTTGCCCTGGTCGGTGCCGAAGCCCAGTGCGGTGTAGCGTTTGACGTGCTCGACCGACTCGAAGCCCTCGCGGGTCGCCAGTTCAATGGCGGCGGCGGTGACGTCGTTTTGCAGGTCAACGAATTGCTTCGGCGCACGTGCGGTGTTCTTTTCGTGCGGCACCTGGAACAGCGCCAACGTAGGCTCTTCCAGGCGGCTCAGGGCTTTCGGCAAGGAGCCTTCGACCACACTGAAACCGGCTTCGCTGGCTGCGCGAGCGCCGCCTTCAAAACCGTCGGCCAGCGAATCGCCGAGGCCGTAGACGCCGTTGATGCCACCGACGCACACGCGTTTCTGCGGTGCTTCGCCCGGTACAAAACCGAGGATGTCTTCACGCCAGATTGGCTTGCCACCCAAGTGCGAAGCCAGGTGAACCACCGGGCTGTAACCGCCGGAACTGGCAACCAGGTCGCATTCGAGCCACTCGCCTGGGCTGGTCACGGCGTGGGCTTTGACGTCGATCGCTGCAACGCGAGCGGCGGTCACGTGCTTGCTGCCACGGGCCTCGATCACGGCGCTGCCGGTCAGGATGCGAATGCCTTTGGCACGGGCTTCTTCAACCAGTGCACCACGCGGGTTGCTGCGGGCGTCGGCGATGGCCACCACTTGCAGGCTGGCGTCGAGCCAATCCAGTGCAACGCGGTAGGCGTGATCGTTGTTGGTCGACAGCACCAGTTTTTTACCCGGTGCCACGCCGTAGCGACGGACGTAAGTCGACACAGCGCCGGCGAGCATGTTGCCCGGCACGTCGTTGTTGCCGTAGACCAGTGGACGCTCGTGAGCGCCGGTCGCCAGGACTACGCGCTTGGCGCGAACCCGGTGGATGCGCTGACGCACCTGGCCAATCGGGGCGCGGTCGCCGAGGTGATCGGTCAGGCGCTCGTGAATGGTCAGGAAGTTATGGTCGTGGTAGCCGTTGACCGTGGCGCGCGGCAACAGCAGCACGTCCGGGGTGTTCTTCAGTTCGTCGAGGACACTGGCGACCCATTCCACGGCGGGCTTGCCATCGAGGCTTTCGCGGGAGTCGAGCAGGCTGCCGCCGAACTCTTCCTGCTCATCGGCCAGAATGACGCGAGCACCGCTGCGAGCGGCTGCCAAAGCAGCTGCCAGGCCAGCCGGGCCACCGCCGACGATCAGCACGTCGCAGTGCTGGTTCATGTAGTCGTAGGTGTCCGGATCGTTCTCGGTCGGCGAGCGACCAAGACCGGCAGCCTTACGAATGTACTTCTCGTAAGTCATCCAGAACGATTGCGGGTACATGAAGGTTTTGTAGTAGAAGCCCGGTGGCATCAGCTTGCCGCCGACCTTGCCGAGAATCCCCATCATGTCGTTGTTCACGCTCGGCCAGCCGTTGGTGCTGGTGGCGACCAGGCCCTGGTACAGCGCTTGTTGCGTGGCGCGTACGTTCGGGATTTGCGTGGCTTCGGTCGCGCCGATCTGCAGCACGGCGTTCGGCTCTTCGGCACCGGCGGCGAAGATGCCGCGCGGACGGGAATACTTGAAGCTGCGACCGATGATGTCAACGCCGTTGGCCAGCAGTGCAGCGGCCAGGGAATCGCCTTCAAAGCCTTTGTAGGTCTGGCCGTTGAAGGTGAAGCTCAGCACTTTGTTGCGGTCGATCCGTCCGCCGTTGGACAGGCGATTGATCTGGCTCATACCTTCTCTCCCAGAGCCGTCGTAGCCGCTTTCGAGCTATCGGTCTTGTCGGTGAATTGTGGCTTGGTGCCGATCTTGTAAGTCTCGAGAATCTCGTAGGTCACGGTGTCGCGGGTGACGTTGAAGTACTGACGGCAACCGGCAACGTGATCCCACAGCTCGTGGTGCAGACCGCGAGGGTTATCGCGGAAGAACATGTAGTCGCCCCACTCCTCGTCGGTGCAGGTGTTCGGATCCAGTGGACGCGGGATGTGCGCCTGGCCGGATGCGTGGAATTCCTCTTCAGAGCGCAGCTCGCCGCAGTGAGGACAGAAGATATGCAACATGGGGATTTCTCCTGTTAGTGGGCAACCGCAGCAGCGCCGTGTTCATCGATCAACGCACCGTTGTGGAAACGGTCGATGGAGAAAGGTGCGGCCAATGGGTGCATTTCACCCTTGGCCAGGCTCGCGGCAAACACGTTGCCCGAACCAGGTGTTGCCTTGAAGCCACCGGTGCCCCAACCGCAGTTGAAGAACATGTTTGGTACCGGGGTTTTCGAGATGATCGGGCAGGCATCCGGCGTGGTGTCGACGATGCCGCCCCACTGGCGGTTCATGCGTACGCGGGACAGCACTGGGAACATCTCGACGATGGCCTGGATGGTGTGCTCGATCACCGGGTACGAACCACGCTGGCCGTAGCCGTTGTAGCCGTCGATACCGGCGCCGATCACCAGGTCGCCCTTGTCGGACTGGCTGATGTAACCGTGTACGGCGTTGGACATGATCACGCTGTCGATAATCGGCTTGATCGGCTCGGACACCAACGCTTGCAGCGGGTGGGATTCGATCGGCAGACGGAAACCGGCGAGTTTGGCCATGTGCCCGGAGTTACCGGCCGTGACCACGCCGACGCGCTTGGCGCCGATGAAGCCCTTGTTGGTTTCAACGCCGATGCACACGCCGTTTTCCTTGCGGAAACCGATCACTTCGGTCTGCTGGATCAGGTCCACGCCGAGTGCGTCAGCGGCACGGGCAAAGCCCCATGCCACGGCATCGTGACGGGCGACGCCGCCGCGACGCTGGACGGTAGCGCCCATCACCGGGTAGCGAGTGTTCTTGGAGCAGTCGAGGTACGGAATCTCGTCCGCTACTTGCTTGGCATCGAGCAGTTCGCCGTCCACGCCGTTGAGGCGGTTGGCGCTGACCCGACGCTCGGAATCACGAATGTCCTGCAAGGTGTGGCACAGATTGTAGACGCCGCGCTGGGAGAACATCACGTTGTAGTTCAGGTCCTGGGACAGGCCTTCCCACAGTTTCATCGCGTGTTCGTACAGGTGCGCCGACTCGTCCCACAGGTAGTTGGAGCGAACGATGGTGGTGTTGCGCGCGGTGTTACCGCCGCCCAGCCAGCCTTTTTCGACCACGGCCACGTTGGTGATGCCGTGTTCCTTGGCCAGGTAGTAAGCCGTGGCGAGACCATGCCCGCCACCGCCGACGATGACCACGTCATAGACCTTTTTAGGGGTCGGCGTGCGCCACATTTTCTGCCAGTTTTCATGATGGCTGAGGGAGTGTTTGAAGAGGCCGAAGCCCGAGTAGCGTTGCATAGTCATTTACTCCAAAACCGCGCTCAGCGATAAACCGGGAAGTCCGCGCACAGGGCCGACACTTGCTGCGCGACGTTCGCTTCGACATCGGCGTCGCCGAGGTTGTCGAGGATGTCGCAGATCCAGCCGGCCAGCGTGACGCACTGGGTCACCTTGAAGCCGCGCGTGGTCACCGCAGGGGTGCCGATGCGCAGGCCGGAAGTGACGAACGGCGACTGAGGATCGTTCGGGACAGCGTTCTTGTTCACAGTGATGTGGGCGCGACCGAGTGCTGCATCCGCCTCTTTGCCGGTGAGGCCCTGACGAATCAGGCTGACCAGGAACAGGTGGTTATCGGTGCCGCCGGACACTACATCGTAGCCGCGTTTGATAAATACGCCGGCCATGGCCTGGGCGTTATCGATCACTTGTTGCTGGTAAGCCTTGAAACCTGGCTCCAGCGCTTCCTTGAAGCACACCGCTTTACCGGCGATGACGTGCATCAGCGGGCCGCCCTGGGCACCCGGGAACACGGCTGCGTTGAGCTTCTTCTCGATTTCTTCGTTGGCCTTGGCCAGGATCAGGCCGCCACGCGGACCGCGCAGGGTCTTGTGGGTGGTGGTGGTCACCACGTCGGCGTACGGCAGCGGGTTCGGGTACAGACCGGCAGCGACCAGACCGGCAACGTGGGCCATGTCGACGAACAGCAGCGCACCGACCTTGTCCGCGATCTGACGGAAGCGTGGGAAGTCGAGGGTCTTGGAGTAAGCCGAGAAACCGGCAACGATCATTTTCGGCTTGCACTCGACGGCCAGGCGCTCGACTTCGTCGTAGTCGATCAGACCGGTCTTGGTATCGATGCCGTACTGCACGGCGTTGTACAGCTTGCCCGAGGAGGAAACCTTGGCGCCGTGGGTCAAGTGACCGCCGTGGGCCAGGCTCATGCCCAGAATGGTGTCGCCGGCTTGCAGCAGGGCCAGGTATACGGCGCTGTTGGCCGAAGAACCGGAGTGCGGCTGCACGTTGGCGTAATCGGCGCCGAACAGTTGCTTGGCGCGTTCGATGGCCAGCGCTTCAACCTTGTCGACGTGCTCGCAGCCACCGTAGTAGCGCTTGCCCGGATAGCCTTCGGCGTATTTGTTGGTCAGGCCGCTGCCCTGCGCTTCCATGACGCGTTTGCTGGTGTAGTTTTCGGACGCGATCAGCTCGATGTGATCTTCCTGGCGTTGCTCCTCGGCATTCATCGCCGCCAGCAGTGCATCGTCGTAACCTTTGATCTGGTCTTGCTTGCTGAACATCGCGTCTCTCCCAGCGGCATCTGTGCGCCATTCGTCTCGGTAAGGCACGGCGTTTCGGCAGTGCCCTTTGATAGCGATGGTATGACCGGCGCAGACAGGTCAAATGCCTACGGACGCCACGCAAAGGTGCGTTTACGACATAGACCGAAATGGCTGAACGAACACGATCCTTGAACCAGTAGAGATCCCTGTGGGAGTGAGCCTGCTCGCGATAGCGGCCTTACATTCAACATTGATGTCGACTGACCCGCCGCCATTGCGAGCAGGCTCGCTCCTACAGGGGTTAGGTGACGATTTGACGGACGAGTAGCAGCAGCAGGAAATGCAGCGGATAAAGGGCATACGCCCAACGCCGCATCGGTGGTGGCGTTATTTGTCGCGTATGTCGCAACAGGAACATTCCCAACAGCGGTGCGACCAAGCAAGTGGCAATGCCGAGGATCGCCGCACCGTTACCCAACCGGGCGGAGTAATACAGCACCTCCCACTGATTGGCGGCCAGACAGATCAACCCCGGCAACAGGCTGAAATACCAGGGCCGCTTGATCACCAGCAACATCGCCAGCGGCAACAACACACCAAAAACGCCGAACATCAGGTATTCCGTGAACACTGCTGCCAGCACTAAGACAGCAACCGCAAGCAGGCGCGATGGCAGCGTTTTTTGCTGCCAGCCACGCGCGACCAACAATCCGAGCGCCAGTGTAGGCAGCACGTTCAAGGTGTCGGGATCGGGGATGAACATCCTGTAAGGGATTTCGCTGATAGCACTAAACAGAATCAACCAGCCCAGATACCGCCATTGATGTGTGACTTGTCGTGAACGCGACAGGTTCGCCGCCATTGCCAGACAAAACCACGGAAACGCCAGTCGTCCGGGCACATACAGCAGATCGAGGGAATAACCGACATATCGCAGGTGATCGAGCACCATGCTCAGCAGCGCCAGCCACTTGAGCAGATCCAGTGCCCCATCCCGTTGAGTCATGTGCATAATCGCCCGTCGTCTTTGTATTTTTCTGTCAGACGCATCCTGTGTGCTCGCCGGATGATCTTCGGTAAAGTGCGCACCATCATTGACCACGAGACGCTTCACCATAAGCGTCCCGACCACGGAAAGCAGGGCCATGACCGATAAGAGCCAACAATTCGCCAGCGACAACTATTCCGGTATCTGCCCTGAAGCCTGGGCGGCGATGGAACAGGCCAACCACGGCCACCAGCGCGCCTACGGCGACGATGAATGGACCGCTCGCGCGTCCGATGATTTCCGCAAACTGTTCGAAACCGACTGCGAAGTGTTCTTCGCCTTCAACGGCACCGCCGCCAACTCCCTGGCCCTGTCGTCGTTGTGCCAGAGTTACCACAGCGTGATCTGCTCGGAAACCGCCCACGTCGAAACCGACGAATGCGGCGCGCCGGAATTCTTTTCCAACGGCTCCAAGCTGCTGGTCGCCCGCACCGAGAACGGCAAGCTGACCCCGGAATCGATCCGCGAAGTGGCCCTCAAGCGCCAGGACATTCACTACCCGAAACCGCGCGTCGTGACCCTGACCCAGGCCACCGAAGTCGGCAGCGTCTACACCCCGGAAGAAATCCGCGCCATCAGCGCAACCTGCAAAGAACTCGGCCTGAACCTGCACATGGACGGCGCGCGCTTCTCCAACGCCTGCGCGTTCCTCGGCTGCACACCGGCCGACCTGACCTGGAAGGCCGGCGTTGACGTGCTGTGCTTCGGCGGCACGAAAAACGGCATGGCAGTGGGTGAGGCGATTCTGTTCTTCAACCACAAACTGGCCGAAGACTTCGACTACCGCTGCAAACAGGCCGGGCAACTGGCCTCGAAAATGCGTTTCCTCTCGGCACCGTGGGTCGGGATCCTGGAAAACGATGCCTGGCTCAAATACGCCCGCCACGCCAACCATTGTGCGCAACTGCTGGCGGAACTGGTCAGCGATATCCAGGGCGTGGAACTGATGTTCCCGGTGCAGGCCAACGGCGTGTTCCTGCAACTCTCGGAACCGGCCATCGCCGCACTGACCGCCAAGGGCTGGCGCTTCTACACCTTCATCGGCAACGGCGGCGCCCGCTTCATGTGCTCTTGGGACACCGAGGAAGAACGCGTACGTGAATTGGCAGCGGATATTCGCGAAGTGATGTCCCGCTAACAACACAAACCCTGTAGGAGCCAGCTTGCTGGCGATTGCTACCACGCGGTACACCCGACACACCGCCATCGCTAGCAAGCCAGCTCCTACACACTCGCGCCCCGCCTCCCATCCCGCGTACGACACAAACCTTGTAGGAGCCAGCTTGCTGGCGATCGCCGCAACGCGGTACACCCGACACACCGCCATCGCTAGCAAGCCAGCTCCTACACACTCGCGCCCCGCCTCCCATCCCGCGTACGACACAAACCCTGTAGGAGCCAGCTTGCTGGCGATCGCCGCAACGCGGTACACCCGACACACCGCCATCGCCGGCAAGCCGGCTCCTACAAATCCCCGCCCTACCTCCCATCCCGCGTATGACACAAACCCTGTAGGAGCCGGCTTGCTGGCGATCCAGACGACGCGGTGCACCTGACACACCGCCATCGCCGGCAAGCCGGCTCCTACAAATTCGCGCCCTGCCTCCCATCCTGCGTACGACACAAACCCTGTAGGAGCCAGCTTGCTGGCGATTGCCGCAACGCGGTGCACCTGACACACCGCCCTCGCCAGCAAGATGCACCAAGCATGTTGGTCTACATTGAAGCGCTCAGATAACAATAATCAGGAGCGCACGCATGTCCCTTCAAGGCAAAACCCTGTTCATCACCGGCGCCAGCCGCGGGATTGGTCGTGAGATCGCGCTGCGGGCCGCGCGCGATGGGGCGAACATCGTGATTGCAGCCAAAAGTGCCGAGCCGCACGCCAAATTGCCGGGCACGATTTTCAGCGTCGCAAAGGAAGTCGAAGCCGCTGGCGGCAAGGCGCTGGCGCTGCAGGTAGACGTTCGAGATGAAGTCGCGGTGCGTGAGGCACTGGCCCAGGCCAACGAGCATTTCGGCGGCATCGATGCACTGGTCAACAACGCCGGCGCGATCAAGCTGACCGGGGTTCAGCACATCGAGCTCAAGCGCTTTGACCTGATGCACCAGATCAACACCCGCGCCGTATTGCTGTGCAGCCAGGCAGCCCTGCCTTACCTGAAGAAAAGCAGCGGTCATATCCTCAACTTGTCACCACCACTGAACCTGGCAACCAAGTGGTTCGCCCAATACAGCCCGTACACCGTGACCAAATACGGCATGAGCATGCTCACGTTGGGCATGAGCGAGGAATTCAAGAATTACGGGATCAGTGTCAACTCGCTGTGGCCGCAGACGATGATCGCCACCGCCGCCATCGAATTTCAGCTAGGTTCGCGTGAATCCTTCAAACATGCGCGCACGCCGGAAATCATGGCGGATGCTGCTCACGCCATCCTGGACAGCAGCGGTCGCAGCATCACCGGTCGGCTGCTGATTGATGAGGAAATTCTGCGGGAGCACGGCGTAACCGAATTCGATCATTACCGCTTTGAGCCCGGCACCAACGACAAGCTGATGCCAGACCTATTCGTCGACTGAGATATCCACAACCTTGTAGGAGCTGTCGAGTGAAACGAGGCGGCGATCTTTTGACTTCAAAAATCAAGGTCAAAAGATCGCCGCCTCGTTTCACTCGACAGCTCCTACAGGTTTATCGTGCGACCATCAATACTCGATGCGAACGTCGCCCTTCGGCACGCTGCAGCACGACAGGATGAACCCTTCGGCTTCGTCTTCTTCGGTGATCCCGCCGTTGTGGTCCATCTCCACTTCGCCGCCAAGCTTGAGCACCTTGCAGGTGCCGCAAATGCCCATGCCGCAAGCTTTCGGAATCATCAGGCCGACCTTGGCGGCCGCCGCATGCACGGTCTCGCCCGGTGCCACGCGGATGCTCTTGCCCGAGGCGGTGAATTCCACCTCATGCAAATCAGCCGCATCGATTTCCGGCGCCTCAGCGGCCTGCTCGGCATTCTCCACGGCATCGGCGATCGCCTCTGGCGGCGTGGCGCCGAACGATTCCTCGTGGTAGTGCTTCATATTGAAGCCGGCGTTTTCCAGCAGGCGCTTGACCGCGTTCATGTAAGGCGTCGGGCCGCAGCAGAACACTTCGCGCTCAAGGAAGTCCGGAACCATCAGTTCCAGCATCTTGTGGTTCAGATAACCGCGATAACCGGCCCATGGCTCACCGAAACCATGTTTTTCACAGATCAGGTGCAGGCTGAAATTTTCGATCCGCGCGGCCATGTGTTCCAGCTCGCGGTGATAAATGATGTCTTTCGGCGAGCGGGCGCTGTGGATAAACGCCATGTCGACATTGCCGTTGGTATCGAAGAACCAGCGGGCCATGGACATGCACGGCGTGATGCCCACGCCGCCACTGAGGTACAGCACTTTCGGGTTCGGGAAGTCGATCGCGTTAAACAGCCCGACCGGGCCGTGCACCGCCAGTTCGTAGCCTTCATGCAGGGTGTCGTGCAGCCAGTTCGAGACCTTGCCGCCCGGCACGCGCTTGATCGTTACCGAAAAGCTGTACGGCACCGAGGGCGAACTGGAAATGGTGTACGAACGCATGATCTGCTGGCCATCGATTTCCAGCTCCAGGGTGACGAATTGCCCCGGCTTGAAGAAGAACATGATCGGCTGGTCGGCCATAAAGCAGAAGGTGCGCACATCCCAGGTTTCCTGGATGACTTTGACGCAACGGACGATGTGTCGGCCATTGGCCCAGGTCTGGGTGGTTACCGGATTCAGGAAGCTGTTGGACATGCTGTTCTCCACCGCCGATGGTCGGCCTTATGTTGACGATTCTGCGTATAGCGCAGACCACCCATTTACCTATCTGCGACATTCACATACTTATCGCGACCAGCCCCCAACTGCCGGGGGTTACGCGTCGGGAACAGATTGGGCCATGTCGCCCATGGATAAGGTTCCGGGCAACGCCGGCCCCACACTCGCCCCATACCAAGACATAACCTTTACACCTTGCGTAGCAACCCTGATCAGCCACTTTCGCGGCCACGCAGATGGCCTTGAGGATATACACGATGGACGTCACCGCAAAAATCAGCCTGGGCGATCCGCTGGAACCCGCACGCAAGGCCACCGCGCAGATGCTGCAAGAGCGCGAGCGCACCTTCTCGCTGCCGCAGCCGTTTTACTCTGACGAGCGGCTGTTTGATATCGACATGCAGGAGATCTTCCAGAAAGAGTGGTTGATTGCCGGCATGACCTGCGAAATCCCGACCAAGGGCAACTACCTGACCCTGCAAGTCGGCAAGAACCCGATCATCGTGATTCGCGGCGCCGAAGGCGTGGTTCACGCCTTCCACAACGTCTGCCGTCACCGCGGTTCGCGGCTGTGCACCAGTGATAAAGGCAAAGTCGCCAAGCTGGTCTGCCACTACCACCAGTGGACCTACGAGCTGGACGGCCGCCTGCTGTTCGCCGGCACCGAGATGGGCGCCGATTTCGACATGAAGCAGTACGGCCTCAAACCGGTGAACGTGAAGACCGCCGGCGGCTATATCTTCATCAGCCTGTCGGAGAACCCGCCGGCCATCGATGACTTCCTGTCGACGCTGAACCATTACATGGAACCGTACGACATGGAAAACACCAAGGTGGCGGTGCAAACCACCTTGATGGAAAAGGCCAACTGGAAACTGGTGCTGGAAAACAACCGCGAGTGCTACCACTGCAACGCGTCGCACCCGGAACTGCTGAAAACCCTGCTGGAATGGGACGACGTTACCGACCCGCGCGCCGACCAGGCGTTCAAGGACCACGTCGCCGCTTCCGCCGCTGCCTGGGAAGCCGAGAAGATCCCTTACGCCCACGCCAGCTTCGGCCTGCGTAACCGCATCGTGCGCATGCCGCTGCTCAAGGGCACCGTGTCGATGACCATGGACGGCAAACAGGGTTGCGCCAAACTCATGGGCCGCATCAAGAACCCGGACCTGGGCTCGATGCGCATCCTGCACCTGCCGCACTCGTGGAACCACTGCATGGGCGACCACATCATCGTCTTCACGGTGTGGCCGATCAGCGCGCAGGAAACCATGGTCACCACCAAGTGGATCGTGCACAAGGATGCCGTCGAAGGCGTCGACTACGACGTGGAGCGCATGCGCCAGGTCTGGGATGCCACCAACGACCAGGACCGTCGCCTGGCTGAAGAAAACCAGCGCGGGATCAACTCCTCGGCTTACCAGCCAGGGCCTTACTCCAAGACCTATGAGTTTGGTGTGGTGAACTTTGTGGACTGGTACAGCGAGCGTCTGCTGAACAACCTCGGCGCTGAGCCTGCGCCTTACCTCAAAGGGGTTCCGGTTCAGGGTTAAAGATCAAAAGCATCGCCGGCAAGCCGGTCTCGCTCCCACAGGGGATTTGTGATCGACACAGATCCAATGTGGGAGCGAGACCGGCTTGCCGGCGATAGCGTCCGACTGATCACCGCATCACTATCTGCAATACCCCTCCCCTCCATAGAACTGTACGAAATATGATCTATTGCGTTCAGCGCTATGCCGTTCGTGGCTTCCAGCCTTCCGCAAACAAGTTATCCACACCTCCACCCACAGCTAATGGGGACAAGTGTGCGACACCCCCTAACTTTCTCCACAGAAACCGAAGAAAATCCGTGACTTATCCAGAAGCAGGGTTTTGAACAGCGATTGGTTGTTTTTTGACCTGACACCTGAAAGCCACGCAACACGTGGCCTGTAGCGGATGGCGAACACCTTATCCACAGAAGCGCCAACAGACTTTGGGGGCAACTTCGCCGCCTCTGTGGAAAACCGCCGAAAGCCGCGATAAATCAGGGTTTGCGCGAGGTTCGCCCCTCCAAACCGGCAAATTGATCATTTTTTAATCATGCAGCGTACAGGCCCGGTTTATATGGCCTGTAGCGGACAGCGAACATCTTATCCACAGAAGCGCCAACAGAGATTGGGGGCAAGTATTGGCGAACGAACAGACTTATCCTCTGGAAAAAGCCCGAAAAAACCGCAACTTAAGCTGGTTGTTTTTTGTACGAAGGCTTGCAGGGCTTGATTTGTATGGCGTGTAGCGATGGGCGAACACGTTATCCACAGAAGCGCTAACAGGGATTGTGGGTAACCGTGATCAAACCCTGTTGAAACAGGACAAGCCTGAAGCAATATCCAGATTCAACTCGTAATCATTGAATGCACGCCATCCGAGCAAAATCGACGGCACGTACTGCCCAAGCAGCATCGACGGCGGGATCGTAAAGTCCGGGTAGTACTTGTAGGCGATCAGACGCGTACGCCCGGACAAGCTCAACTCGCCCTTGAAGATCTGGTGGTGCGGCTTATCGATGACATGAACAGGTGAAGTGCCGGGCGAGGCGGATGTCAGGTAATCCACATTGCCGGTGTCGATAATCGCCACGGTCGCACGCCGATCCAGCCGCGCAGCAAGGGTCAATCGTTGATTGATGTCGATACGGACGAAGGTGACCGGCGAATCACATCGTGTGGGCGCTGCAGCGTTGATCTCCAGCGTCTTTTTCGTAATGGTCAATCGTCCCAGCTTACCGATCAGGTCGAGCCCCAATAAGTTATCCCGGTCACTGACAAACACCAGGACGTTCCTGAACTCGCTAGCACCGATCTTCAGGGACTCAAGGATTCCGAGTTTGGCCGCCAGGTCCCGCTCGCCGTAGAAAGTGCTGTAGCCGTAATCAGAGTCGGTCAGCAGCTTGATGCCCATCTGCTTCGCGGTTTCGCTGTTGACCCGGGTTTGCGGGGCGCCCGTATCAAGAATGAACCGCGCCGAAACACCGTTGGCGGCTTTGACATCGAGGTACGGCAGCACTTCATTCGTCTCGTGGCCATCGTTTGGGGAAGGATGAATCGGCAGCACTTCGCGTCGCGGTGATCTTGTCAGCGAGAAATCGGCGACCTGCCGCAAGGTCGCGATCGATTCACGGCCGAACATGGAGAACAACTGTTGGAGTTCAGGGTCATTGGCGATGGCCTGAGCGTGGCGCCGCTTGATTGCCAGGTAGTAATCGGGTAGCTGGTTGGCGGCCTTGGTCTCGAACATTCTGGCGAGAACGGTGACTGAACAATTGAGGTTTTTATCAGGCGCCAACACCTGATCGCAGTGTTGCTTCATTTGCGCCAGGGAGGCATGCCGCCCCTGCGCAGAGTCGATCCATTGATAGAAATCCGGATCGCCCTGGCGGGTTTCAGCGGCCGCAACCATCACAACCAGCATCACGCCACAGATCAGACATGTCTCACGCCGACTGACCGCGTTCATCGACAACCCATTCCTGAAAACGAGTTTTATGAATCAGCGCTGCTGCCGCCTCGGGCCGCTCATTAAGAAATGTAGCTCACTAGGGCCACTGCATGAGGTAAGCGTCGCCGGTCACCCGAATCATCGGGTGTGGCGTGATCTGGCACGTATCGACGATGCGGAAACCATGCCGCTCATAGAAACGACGGGCGCCGGTGTTGACGGCGTAGTCGATCAGGCTCAAGCCCTTGAGCCCCAACTGGCGGGCGCGTTCGTGAGCGTGGGCGAGGAACTGCTTGCCAAGGCCCTGGTTGCGCCAGCCTTCATGCAGCGCGAGGCTGGAGATGTAGAGCGTGTCGGGGATTTCCATGTCGGCATACGGCGCCAGCACTGGGTCGGTGGTGGGCTCAGCCAGTGGATCGTGGCGCATCACGTAGCTGTGCATCATGCCGATGACGTGGCCGTCGGCCTCGGCGATGAGGCAGTTCTGGTAGGAGAAATCCACGTCGTCACGGGCGTAACGCAGGGCGCCGACATCCAATAGATCCTGGCCGGGTTCGGCGAGTTGGCTCCAGATGTAATCCGAAGCGCCTTCCGAGGAAATCTGGAACAAACGGGCAATTTCCCGCGCATCCGCGCGCAGGGCCGAACGAAATTTGACGGTCATTATTTTGTCCCCTGTAGGAGTGAGCCTGCTCGCGATAGCGGTGGATCAGTCGCCGATGATGTTGACTGACCCACCGCTATCGCGAGCAGGCTCACTCCTACATTAGTTCTGTGCAGATTCGCGGTTAGCGGACCACGCCTTCTTCGATCAGCAATTTGAGAATCGCTTCGGCACCCGCTTGCGCCGTGACGCCTTTGAGCACCTGCCCGCCGCCGCCACTGGCTTTGGCTGTCGCCGCTTTCATCCGGTCCGCGCCGCTTTTGGCCTTGATCACTTTCAAGCGTTTAGGCCGAGGCTTGGCCGGTTGCAGCGTCGATACGGCCAGCAACTCATCATCGATCACTTCGACTTCATCCGCCTGCAACACACCACGCCGGGCCGGGCCGTACGCGCTCTGACGGGGCTTCGGCGCCGCGTTATCCACAGTCGCCAGGAACGGCAGCCGCACCTTCAAACGACGGCGTTGACCACGGGGCAACGCTTGAAGGACAAGCGCCGAACTGCCATCGATGGACTCCACCTGAGCCAGCCCGACCACCAGCGGCCAGCCGAGGTTTTCCGCCAGCAGGAACGGCAGCATGCCCGAGCCTTCGCCGGTTTCTGCCTGGCTGCCAGTCAGCACGACTTGTGCTCCGGCATCGCGCAAATAGGCGGTCAACGCCGGCAAGGCATCGGCACCGGATGGTTGTTCCAGCACGTGCAGTTGTTCCAGGCCCATGCCCAGATAGGCGCGCAGCGCTGGCTCCGCGACGTCGCCGGCATGCAGCACTTGCAGGTTATCCCCAGCCAGTTGCAGACCCAGTTCCACCGCCCGCGCATCCTGCTCCGCGCGACGTGGCCGGCCGGAGGTCGGGTGGGCGCCGATGGACACCAGGCTGATGATTTTCGTGCTCATAACCCTTTCCTTCCCTTAAGCCGCATCGCGCTTGGCGTCGTCGCGATAAGCCGCTATCGCATCGATCAAGGCTTGAAGAATCTCGGCACTCTCGCCGATCACCGACAGGTCGGCCCGTTTGATCATGTCGCAACCTGGGTCGAGGTTGATCGCCACCACCTTGTCGCAGGCACCGATGCCTTGCAGGTGCTGGATCGCCCCGGAAATCCCCACCGCCACGTAGACCCTCGCAGTGACCCACGTGCCGGACGCGCCGACCTGACGGTCACGGGCCATGAAGCCATCGTCCACCGCCACACGGGATGCGCCTTCGGTGGCGCCGAGCGCTTCGGCAGTCCTGTGGAAAAGTCCCCAGTCCTTGACGCCGTTGCCGCCGGAGAAGATGAACTCGGCTTCGGCCATCGGAATGGCTGCCGGGTCCACGGCCACAGCGCCCAGATCCTCGATCCGCGACAAGCTGCGCGCCACGGTTGTGGATAACTCCACCGGCAAGGCTTCATGACGGGTTTCGCTGACCGGCTCGGCGCATTCGGCGGCGGCCAGAATCAAGCGTGCGACGGGACGTGCAAGGTCTTGCAACCCGGCACCAGCGCGGCCGATGCATTCCTGATCCTTGACCTGCCAGACCCGCGTGGCCGGGCGTTCGCCCAGTGCAGCGGCAAAGCGCCGACCGAGTTCGCCGCCACCGCTGCGGCTGTCCGGCAGCAGCCAGTGACGCGGGCTGAACTGGTTATCCACAGCCCGCAGGCCCTGGACACGTTGCTCCGGTGCATAACCGCTGAATTCGTCGCCTTCGAGCACCAGCAAGCGATCGACGCCGGCGGTGGCAAAGGCGTTTTCCTTGTGTTCGCCGAAGACCACGGCCAACACCGCGCCCTCCTTGCCGGCCAACTGGTGGGCCAGGCCGAGCAAATCCTTGTCGTGGCTGCTCAAGCGGCCGCCGACCATGTCCGGCACCACGCTGATGTAAAACGCAGGTGCTGGCACTTGATGCAGCGGCAATTGCACTTCAACAGCAGCCGAGCGTTTGGTTGCCCCGCCCTGCTGCGCGCCGCTGCGGTCGATGCGCTTGATGCCATTGGGACCGATAAAACCGATGCCATGCGGGTTCTTGCGGATGACGCCGTTCGGCCCCATCCAGCTGTGTTGCGCCGGCTGCATGGCCGCGTGCAGCGGGTGCAGGCGGTTACGGGCAATCCATTCGGCGCGGGGGTCGCGGCGGATAATGTCGCTCATCAGTGGGCCTCCGCAGGTTCACGTTGGGCCGGTGTGGACGGTTTGCTTGGCGCTGCGTCTTCAAGCAGTGCGTCCGCCACCAGCTCGGCGATGTCCTTGATCAACGGCCGTGGTTCGACCACGCCTTCGAGCATCGCGGTGCATTGTGGACAACCCACGGCCACCAGTTCGGCGCCGGTTTCGCGGATGTCTTCCATGCGCATGTCGGGGATCCGCTGCTTGCCCGGAATGTCGGTGATCGGCGCGCCGCCACCGCCGCCGCAGCAGCGTGAACGGAAACCGGAGCGTTGCATCTCTTTCACTTCAATCCCGAGGGCGCGCAGCACTTCTCGCGGCGCCTCGTATTCGCCGTTATAGCGACCGAGGTAGCACGGGTCGTGATAGGTCACGCTGCTGCCTTTGTGCTGGCCAAGATTGAGCGCGCCGGCGTCGATGATTTCGGCCATGTAGGTGCTGTGGTGCTGCACCAGGTAGTTGCCGTCGAAGGCGCCGTACTCATTTTTCAGCACGTGGAAGCTGTGCGGGTCGCAGGTGACGATGCGGTTGAAACTGTACTTGGCCAGGGTCTGGATGTTGCGCTTGGCCAGCAACTGGAAGGTCGCTTCATCGCCCAGACGTCGGGCCACGTCACCGCTGTCGCGTTCTTCAAGACCGAGTACCGCGAAGTCGACCTTGGCCGCTTTCAGCACTTTGACGAAGGCACGCAAGGTGCGCTGGTTACGCATGTCGAAGGCGCCGTCGCCGACCCAGAACAGCACGTCGGTGGATTTCTTCTCGCTGAGCAGATTGAGGTTCAAATCCGCTGCCCAGTTCATCCGGCCACCCGGTGCGAAACCGCCAGGGTTGTCGGTGGCAATCAGGTTTTCCAGGACTTCGGCGCCCTTGTTCGGGGTCGCGCCTTTTTCCAGGGTCAGATGGCGACGCATGTCGACGATGGCATCGACGTGCTCGATCATCATCGGACATTCCTCGACGCAGGCACGGCAGGTGGTGCAGGACCACAGGGTTTCGGCGTCCACCAGACCGTTGACGATCGGTTGATGCGGGTTGCCCGCGTGTTCGCCGATGGCTTTGCCCGGATAGGGGCTGCCGGCGAACTTGGCATCGGTGCCGCCGGCAAGGCCGACGACCATGTCCTGGATGAGTTTTTTCGGGTTCAGCGGCTGGCCAGCGGCGAACGCCGGGCACGCGGCCTCACATTTACCGCATTGCACGCAGGCATCGAAACCGAGCAGTTGGTTCCAGGTGAAATCCTTGGGTTTTTCCACGCCCAGTGGTGCGCTTGGATCGTTCAGGTCGAGCGGTTTCAAACCGGTGGAACGACCGCCGCCAAAACGCTCGGCGCGACGGTGCCAGGCCAGGTGCAGCGCACCGGCGAAGGCGTGCTTCATCGGCCCGCCCCAGGTCATGCCGAAGAACAATTCCGAAACGCCCCACAGCACGCCGATCCCGAGGATCGCTGCCACCACCCAACCGCCGAAATTCTCCGGAAGGATGCCGGCGACCGGCAGAGTCAACAGGAAGAAGCTCGCCGAGAACGCCAACAAGCTTTTCGGCAGGCGCATCCACGGCCCTTTGGACAGGCGAGCCGGCGGGTTGCGACGACGCAGGTACACAAAGATCGCACCGACGAACATCACCACTGTCATCAACAACAGCGCGTAACCGAGGATGCGGTTATGCAGGCCGAAACCGTGCACCAGAATCGCCAGCACGATGGACGCCACCGCACCACCGGCCGTGGCCACGTGGGTGTTGGCGATGTATTTGTCCCGCGCGACAACATGGTGCAAATCGACCATGTAGCGCTTGGGCATGGCGAACAGGCCACCGATCAGGTCGACCTTGGAGGCTCGGCCCCGGCGCCACATGGCCACCCGCCGCAACGCGCCGAGGACAGCAAGGCCCAGGGCAGCGAACAACAGGATTGGAAGAAGGGTGTTCAACATGGTGGAGCTCCCAAAGACCGCAGGGTCTTGCAGGCCAAACTACCTGGATGCCTTGCCCGATTCCTGTAGGAGCGAGGCTTGCCCGCGAAAGCGATGGGTCAGCCGACAACAATGTTGAATGTCAGGACGCCTTCGCGGGCAAGCCTCGCTCCTACAGGGTTATCCACAAGCTCTTAGAAATCCTTGCACAGCCGCAGCGCGTCGTAGATCGCCGCGTGCACGTTACGCTGGGCCACGCAGTCGCCGATGCGGAACAGCAGGTAGCCGTCACCGCTCTGCTCAAGGCATGGCTGCGGCTTGATCGCGAACAAGGCTTCGACGTCGATCTGGCCTTTGTTGCGCGAGCCGTCCTTCAGCGCGTAGTAGATTTCTTCGTCCGGGCGCACGCCGTTTTCCACGACCACCTGGTCGACCACCCGCTCCTCTTTGGCGCCGGTGTATTCGTTTTCCAGCACCGCCACCAGCTTGTCGCCTTCGCGGTAGACCTTCTCCAGCATCATGTCCCCGGTCATGATCACTTCTTTCGGGTACATGCTGCGGTAGTAAGTCGGGAACGACGTGCCGCCAATCGCGACCCCGGGCTTGATGTCGTCGGTGACGATCTCGACCTGGCTGCCCTTGTCGGCGAGGAAGTCGGCGGTCGACATCCCGGTGAACTCGCAAATAGTGTCGTAGACCAGCACGTTCTTGCCCGGCGCGACCTTGCCGTCGAGCACGTCCCAGCTGCTGACCACCAGGCCTTCAGCCGCGCCCCAGTGTTCGTTCTGCTCAAGGAACGGATGACCGCCAACCGCCAGCACCACCACATCTGGACGCAGGTCCATGATGGTCGGTGCATCAGCCGCAGTGCCCAGGCGCAGGTCAACTTTCAACCGTGCCAGTTCCAGCTGATACCAGCGGGTGATACCGGCGATCTGGTCACGCTGCGGCGCTTTCGACGCCGTGGTGATCTGCCCGCCAATGAATTCCTTTTTCTCGAACAGGGTCACGTCGTGGCCACGTTCGGCGGCCACACGGGCGGCTTCCATCCCCGCTGGACCGGCACCGACCACCACCACCTTGCGTTTCACGCCGGTGGTTTTTTCGATGATGTGCGGCAGGCCCATGTATTCACGGGAGGTCGCCGCGTTCTGGATGCACAACACATCCAGGCCTTGATACTGACGGTCGATGCAGTAGTTCGCGCCGACGCATTGTTTGATCTGGTCGATCTGGCCCATCTTGATCTTGGCAATCAGGTGCGGGTCAGCGATGTGTGCGCGAGTCATGCCGACCATGTCGACGTAACCGCCTTCCAGAATACGGGTCGCCTGGTTCGGGTCCTTGATGTTCTGTGCGTGCAGCACCGGAACCTTGACCACTTCCTTGATGCCGGCCGCCAGGTGCAGGAACGGCTCCGGCGGATAACTCATGTTCGGAATCACGTTGGCCAGGGTGTTGTGGGTGTCGCAACCCGAACCCACGACGCCGAGGAAATCGAGCATGCCGGTGTCGTCGTAATACTTGGCAATCTGCTTCATGTCCTCGTGGGACAGGCCGTCCGGGTGGAATTCGTCACCACAGATACGCATGCCCACGCAGAAATCGTCACCGACCTCGGCGCGCACGGCTTTCAACACTTCCAGACCGAACTTCATGCGGCCTTCGAAGCTGCCGCCCCATTCGTCGGTACGCTTGTTGACCCGCGGGCTCCAGAACTGGTCGATCATGTGTTGGTGCACGGCCGACAGCTCGACACCGTCCAGGCCACCGGCCTTGGCACGACGGGCCGCTTGGGCGTAGTTGCCGATCACCCGCCAGATCTCTTCCGGCTCGATGGTTTTGCAGGTGGCGCGGTGCACCGGTTCACGGATACCGGACGGCGACATCAGCGTCGGCCAGTTGAAACCGTCCCAGCGCGAGCGCCGGCCCATGTGGGTAATCTGAATCATGATCTTGGCGCCGTGCTTGTGCATGGCGTCGGCCAGATTCTGGAAGTGCGGAATAATGCGGTCGGTGGACAGGTTCACCGAACTCCACCACTCCTGCGGGCTATCGATAGCCACCACGGACGAACCGCCGCAAATCGCCAGGCCGATCCCGCCCTTGGCTTTCTCTTCGTAATACTTGACGTACCGATCGGTGGTCATGCCGCCGTCGGTCGCGTAGACCTCGGCATGCGCGGTGCTGAGCACGCGGTTACGGATGGTCAGTTTGCCGATCTGGATCGGCTGGAACATTGCTTCGAAAGCCATGGCGGGTTCCTCGACTTACAACGGCTTGACGGTGAACAAACCGTCGTCGTGGCCTTCTTCGGAGCCACCGTAGACTTGTTCGGCAACGGTGCGAATCTTGCTGCCGCGGGCTTGCAGAATCTGGTCCATGGCACCGGCAAACCAGCCAGTGAACATGTAGTCGACCTTGCGCCCGACCTTGCCGTACACGTAGACGAAAGCGGAGTGTTCGAGCTTGACGCTGGCGGTGCCTTTGTCGAGGTCGATGTCCTGGATCTTGAACAGGCCCCAGCCGCGCTGCGACAGGCGCTTCATGTAGTGCTCGAACACCGCGACGCCTTCCAGGCCGTGGCATTCAGCTTCTTTTTCACACCAGTGCCAGGCGGACTTGTAGCCGGCCTTGTAGAGAATTTCGGCGTAGGCGTCGGCGCCCAGCACTTCCTCGATGCCCATGTGGTTGTTGACGAAAAAATGACGCGGCACGTACAGCATCGGCAGGGCGTCGGAGGTCCAGACACCGGTTTCGCTGTCGACTTCGATAGGCAATTGCGGGGCGATCTTGGCCATGGAAACTTAACTCCAGAAAAATTTTTGTGTTGCCCCCGGCACGGATGGCCGGGGGAAAGAATTCAGAGGTGCGGCGGCTTATTCGCCCCAGACATCTTTCAAGACGTTGACCCAGTTCTCGCCCATGATCTTGCGGACCACGCGCTCGGAATGGCCGCGCTTGAGCAGGGTTTCGGTCAGGTTCGGGAACTCGCCGACGGTGCGGATGCCCAGCGGGTTGATGATCTTGCCGAAGCTGGTCAGACGGCGGGCGTAGCCCTTGTCATGGGTCAGGTATTCGAAGAAGTCCTGGCCATGGCCCTGGGTGAAGTCGGTGCCGATGCCGATGGCGTCTTCGCCGACGATGTTCATGGTGTATTCGATGGCTTCGGCGTAGTCGTCGATGGTCGAATCGATGCCCTTGGCGAGGAACGGCGCGAACATGGTCACGCCGACGAAACCGCCGTGGTCGGCGATGAACTTCAGTTCTTCATCGGATTTGTTGCGCGGGTGAATTTTCAGACCCGACGGCAGGCAATGGGAGTAGCAGACCGGTTTCTTCGATTCGAGGATGACTTCTTCGGAAGTCTTGGAACCGACGTGGGACAGGTCGCACATGACCCCGACGCGGTTCATCTCGGCAACGATTTCGCGACCGAAGCCCGACAGGCCGCCATCACGCTCGTAGCAACCGGTACCGACCAGGTTCTGGGTGTTGTAGCACATCTGCACGATACCGACGCCGAGCTGCTTGAACACCTCGACATAGCCGATCTGGTCTTCGAAGGCGTGAGCATTCTGGAAGCCGAACAGGATGCCGGTCTTGCCCTGCTCCTTGGCTTTACGGATGTCGGCGGTGGTGCGAACCGGAATCACCAGGTCGCTGTTCTCGCGGATCAGCTTCTGGCTGGCGGCGATGTTGTTGACGGTGGCCTGAAAGCCCTCCCACACCGACACGGTGCAGTTGGCCGCGGTCAGACCGCCCTTGCGCATGTCTTCAAACAGCTCGCGGTTCCACTTGGCAATAATCAGCCCGTCGATAACGATGCTGTCGGCGTGCAATTCGGCTGGGCTCATCAGGCTGTCCCCTATTAGCGATTCATGCGCCGAATCGTGTGCCGGCGCTTTGGGGCCAGCATATGCCTGAGTACCGGTGCAGCCGGGTGCAAAAACGACAGGGGGTTTGCCGAAAGCGTCAATCTGCGACAAAGGGTCGTCGTTGAACGTCGCGGGCCACCTGTTCAAGGACTTGCGCATGGGCCAGAATTCGCCGCATTACGGAATTTGGGCCAAAAAAGGGGCTGAGGCGCAATGAAATCGATCTTACTGGCAATGGCACTGATAGCGACCGGCGTACAGGCGGCTGAAGAGTCCGACATCAACCCCTGCGATGCGGTCGAAAACGAAGTCCAGACCCTGGAATGCTCGGTCTACAGCCGAACCACCGCCGAAGACCTGCTCAAAGACAACTACCAGAGCCTGACCGAGCGCATGCAAACGCTCTACGGCAAAAATCCGACACAACTGGCCGACATCACCGCCAAACTCAAAACCGCCCAGCAGCAATGGCTGAAAACCCGGGATGCGGATTGCACAGTTGAAGCGTTTCCGGCGACCAGCGGCAGCAAGGCGTTCACCATTGCGCAGAACGATTGCGTGGCGCGGATGAGTGATGAGCGGTCGGAGTTTTTGGAGTCGATTGGGCAGGAGTGATGTTTTCAGTTTGTCGGCTACTCTGCCGGCACCGCCGCCAGCTTTCACCTCTCAAGAAATGATGTTTCCCACAGGCGTGGCTGACCACGCCTACAGCGCTCCCTGCACCTCGGAGCAGACCCTGTTAGTCGGGCAACATCCCGACATGCTTCGTTAATTGGCCGACGTGAAAATATAAGCAAAGATTCGCAAATCTTATAAAAGACTTATATTCTCCCATGAACAGCATTCACTGGACTCGAAAGGCCGTTAAGCAGCTTTTGAAATTGCATTCCGTTCACCAGATCCAGGTTCGTGATGCCGTCACGGCGCTGACAGGCATGCCTGATACAGGCAATGTCAAAGCGCTCATCGGTCATGACTATGCCTATCGACTTCGAGTGGGTAACTATCGAGTCATGTTCGACTGGGATGGCGCAATCAAAGTGGTCAGTATTCAAGAGGTCAAAAAACGTGATGAACGCACCTACTGACGTTCAAATTATCAATGACGCAGACGGAAACCCCGCGTTCGTGGTTATTCCTTACGCGCAGTACGTGGCGCAAAAAATCGAGCCCAACCTGATCCCTCACGAAGTGGTCAGTCGCATCGTCGATGGTGCAACACCGATTCGCGCCTGGCGCGAACACTTGAACCTTACACAGGATGAAGTGGCCAAACGAATGGGCATTTCTCAACCGGCTTTTGCCCAGCAGGAGACCGTCGCGAAGCCTCGCAAGGCCACTCGCGAGAGAATTGCTGCAGCTTTTGGCATCACGGCCAGTCAACTTGAGCTGTAGGCTGCACACAACCATTTGTGAAAGGGATCGAAATGAAAATCTGCGGCATCGAAATCAAAGGCAGCGAAGCGATCATCGCCGTGGCCTCCCTCGACGATCAGGTACTGAGCCACGTCGCGCTGAACACCAAGAAAATCGCCCTCGACGATGACGACGAAGCCGCCAACGTCAAAGTCTTTGCCGCTCAGGTCGCATCGTTTGTCCGTGAGAATTCAATCGACCGGATCGCGATCAAGAAGCGCAGCAAGAAAGGCGAATTCGCCGGCGGGCCGACCACGTTCAAGATCGAGGGCGTTTTTCAGTTGCTGGAGAATTGCGAGGTAATCCTGCTGTCACCGCAGACGATCAATGCGCAGAACAAGAAGTTTGATTTTGAGCTGCCGGCGACGCTGAACAAGTATCAGCATGAGGCTTACAAAGCCGCCTGTTCGGCACTGATGAAAAAGTAAACGCGACACGACCTGTAGGAGCGAGGCTTGCCCGCGAAGGCGGAGTGTCAAACGACGGTGATTTCGATTGAGGCGGCCTCTTCGCGGGCAAGCCTCGCTCCTACAGGATTCGGTTTTTTCCGTTGGTAGTTTCAGGCCTTTTGGGTTTGTCGCCGGTCTTCTCGTGGACACCGCTCAAACTTCGCCCGATAACTGCGGGTGAAATACGACGGCGACTCAAACCCGCACGCAATACTCACTTCCAGCACGCTCATATCGGTCTGCCGCAGCAACTGACGCGCCTTCTCCAGCCTTAACCGCAGGTAGAAATTGCTCGGTGTGTCGTTCAGGTGCAACCGAAACAATCGCTCCAACTGCCGCCGTGTCACCTTGATCGACTCCGCCAGCTCCAGCGTGGTCAGCGGCGGTTCGCTGTGTTGTTCCATCTCGCCGATCACGTGAACGAGCTTCTTGTTGCTGATGCCATAGCGCGTGGCGACTTCCATGCGCTGGTGGTCTTTGCGCGGGCGGATGCGGCCGAGTACGAATTGTTCGCTGACCTGGATCGCCAGTTCCGGGCCGTGGGCCTGGGCGATGAGGTCGAGCATCAGGTCGATGGAGGCGGTGCCACCGGCGGAGGTGATGCGCCGACGGTCGATCTCGAACAGTTCCTGAGTGACGCTGAGCTGTGGATAAGATTCCTTGAACGCGTCGATGGCTTCCCAGTGCAGGGTTAGGCGATGGCCGTCGAGCAGGCCGGCTTCGGCGAGGACGAAGCTGCCGGTGTCGATGGCGCCGAGTGTCACGCCTTCGTTGTCCAGTCGGCGCAGCCAGTGCTCCAGCGCCGGAGTGGCGAATTTCAGCGGTTCAAAACCGGCGACCACCAATAAGGTCGCGCCTTTCTTCAGCGGTTCCAGTGCTGCATCGGCGTTGACCGACATGCCGTTGCTGGCCAAAACCGCCCCGCCATCCGCGCTCAGCACGTGCCAGCGATACAGCTCGCCGCGAAAGCGATTGGCGACCCGCAACGGCTCGATGGCCGAGATGAAACCGATGGCCGAGAAACCCGGCATCAACATGAAGTAGAAATCCTGGGACATGGAGCGCACTCGATTCGCGGGTAGCGTGTGCTGTTGATACGCCACTTGCGAGCGGCATTCAAGTGGACAGGTCGCTGCAGTGCAAGAGCTGGTCGCCGCAGTGCGTTTTCACCGGGCTTTAGCTGCGTAACTTGGCATCACCGGCGCACAAAGACGACCGGACCCACAATAACGAACTGCCGAGGAAACCTGAGATGAAACGACTGATCAGCAGCTGTGTTCTTGCACTCAGCGGTACCGCTTTCCTGAGCGCCAGCGTCATGGCCGCCGAACCTGCATCGTGCCAGAACGTACGCATGGGCGTCGTGAACTGGACCGACGTGATCGCCACCAGCGCCATGACCCAGGTCTTGCTCGACGGCCTCGGCTACAACACCAAACAAACCAGCGCCTCCCAGCAAATCATTTTCGCCGGGATCCGCGACCAGCGCCTGGACCTGTTCCTGGGCTACTGGAACCCGCTGATGACTCAAACCATCACGCCGTTCGTCGATGGCAAGCAGGTCAAAGTGCTTGAGGCGCCCAGCCTGAAAGACGCCCGCGCCACCCTCGCGGTTCCGACTTACCTCGCCGACAAGGGCCTGAAAACCTTCGCCGACATCGCAAAATTCGAGAAAGAGCTGGGCGGCAAGATCTACGGCATCGAGCCAGGCTCGGGCGCCAACACGCAGATCAAAGAGATGATCACCAAGAACCAGTTCGGTCTCGGCAAATTCCAGCTGGTCGAGTCCAGCGAAGCCGGAATGCTGTCGGCGGTGACCCGGGCGACCAAACGCAACGAAGCCATCGTGTTCTTCGGCTGGGCGCCGCACCCGATGAACGTCAACGTGAAGATGACTTACCTCACCGGCAGCGACGACGCCCTGGGCCCGAACGAAGGCATGGCGACTGTCTGGACCGTCACTTCGCCGACCTACGCCGAGCAATGCCCGAACATCGGCCGCTTGCTGAGCAACCTGACCTACACCGCCGAAGACGAGAGCCGGATGATGCAGCCGCTGCTGGATCACAAGGACGCCTTCGAATCGGCCAAGCAATGGCTGAAAGATCACCCGCAAGACAAGCAGCGCTGGCTGGAAGGTGTAACCACCTTCGATGGCAAACCAGCGGCTGAAAACCTGCAACTCACCAGCAAGTAACTCTTCAGCAAACAGACCCGAACCACCGATTCGCAGCCCGACCGGGCTGCGAACGGGACCACCACGCCTGCAAGGAACCACCTCATGAACCACGACGTCATCATCACCTGCGCACTTACCGGTGCTGGCGACACGACCAGCAAAAGCCCACACGTGCCGGTCACCCCGAAACAAATCGCCGCTGCCGCCGTGGAAGCCGCCAAGGCCGGCGCCACCGTGGTCCACTGCCATGTTCGCAACCCGCAAACCGGCAAATTCAGCCGTGACGTGGCGCTGTACCGCGAAGTCATGGAGCGCATCCGCGAAGCTGACGTCGACATCATCGTCAACCTGACTGCCGGCATGGGCGGCGACCTGGAAATCGGTGCGGGCGAGAACCCGATGGAGTTCGGCCCGAACACCGATCTGGTCGGCCCGCTGACCCGTCTGGCCCACGTCGAAGAACTGCTGCCGGAAATCTGCACCCTCGATTGCGGCACCCTGAACTTCGGCGACGGCGACACCATTTACGTCTCCACCCCGGCGCAGCTGCGGGCTGGCGCCAAACGCATTCAAGAGCTGGGCGTAAAAGCCGAGCTGGAAATTTTCGACACCGGTCACCTGTGGTTCGCCAAACAGATGATCAAGGAAGGCCTGCTCGACGACCCGCTGTTCCAGCTGTGCCTGGGCATCCCGTGGGGCGCACCGGCTGACACCACCACCATGAAAGCCATGGTCGACAACCTGCCGGCAAACGCCGTGTGGGCCGGATTCGGCATCGGTCGCATGCAGATGCCGATGGCGGCGCAAGCGGTGCTGCTGGGCGGCAACGTGCGTGTCGGTCTGGAAGACAACATCTGGCTGGACAAGGGCGTGTTGGCGACCAATGGCCAACTGGTCGAACGCGCCTCGGAAATCCTCAGCCGCCTCGGCGCCCGGGTTCTGACACCGGCTGAGGGCCGGGCAAAAATGGGCCTGACCAAGCGCGGTTAAGCCCCACACAAAACCTGTAGGAGCGAGCGGTGCGGCGATCCGACTTGCCCGCGAAGAGGCCGGTACACCCGCCATGGATATAGCGGCAGGAATATCGCCTTCGCGAGCAAGCTTCGCTCCTACAAAGATCACCGAATTTTTTAGGAAGTTGCCATGAGCTTTATCACTGATATCAAAACCTTCGCCGCCCTCGGCAGCGGTGTCATCGGCAGCGGCTGGGTGTCCCGCGCCCTCGCCCACGGCCTCGATGTTGTGGCCTGGGACCCGGCGCCTGGCGCTGAAGCCGCCCTGCGCAAACGCGTCGCCAATGCCTGGGGCGCACTGGAGAAACAAGGCCTGGCACCCGGCGCGTCGCAGGATCGGCTGCGCTTCGTCGCGACGATTGAAGAGTGTGTTCGCGACGCCGATTTCATCCAGGAAAGTGCCCCTGAACGCCTCGACCTGAAACTGGAACTGCACAGCAAAATCAGCGCCGCGGCCAAACCAAATGCACTGATCGGCTCCAGTACCTCGGGCCTGTTGCCGAGCGAGTTCTACGAGAGCTCGACCCACCCGGAACGCTGCGTCGTCGGTCACCCGTTCAACCCGGTTTACCTGCTGCCATTGGTGGAAGTGGTCGGCGGCAAGAACACGGCCCCCGAAGCCGTACAAGCGGCCATGAAAGTCTACGAATCCTTGGGCATGCGCCCGCTGCACGTGCGCAAGGAAGTGCCAGGATTCATCGCCGACCGTTTGCTCGAAGCGCTGTGGCGTGAGGCCCTGCACCTGGTCAACGACGGTGTGGCGACGACCGGTGAAATCGACGATGCGATTCGCTTTGGTGCGGGTCTGCGCTGGTCGTTCATGGGTACCTTCTTGACCTACACCCTGGCGGGCGGCGACGCGGGCATGCGCCATTTCATGGCACAGTTCGGTCCGGCATTGCAGTTGCCGTGGACGTATCTGCCGGCGCCGGAGCTGACCGACAAGCTGATTGATGATGTGGTGGATGGCACCAGCGATCAGTTGGGCAAACACAGCATTTCGGCGCTGGAGCGCTATCGTGATAACTGCCTGCTGGCGGTGCTGGAGGCGGTGAAGACCACCAAAGAGAAGCACGGGATGGCGTTCGCCGACTAAGCCCCGCCGCCACTTGTAGGAGCGAGGCTTGCCCGCGAAGAGGCCGGTACATCCGACGGATCTCTTGTGGCAGGAATACCGCCTTCGCGGGCAAGCCTCGCTCCTACAGGTTTCACCCATTTTCGGATATGACGACATGCCCGCACTGACCACCTACCAAACCAAAATCATCCCCGACTGGGTCGACTACAACGGCCACCTGCGCGATGCGTTTTACCTGCTGATTTTCAGCTACGCCACCGACGCGCTGATGGACCGGCTGGGCATGGACAGCAACAACCGCGAAGCCAGCGGCAATTCGCTGTTCACCCTCGAACTGCACCTCAATTACTTGCATGAAGTGAAGCTCGACGCCGACGTAGAAGTGCACACCCAGATCATCGCTCACGACAGTAAACGCCTGCACCTCTATCACAGCCTGCACCTGGTCGGTGACGACAAAGAGCTGGCGGGCAACGAGCAGATGTTGCTGCACGTCGACCTCGCAGGCCCCCGCTCCGCGCCGTTCAGCGAAGACACGCTGGGCAAGCTGCAAGCCATCGTTGCGCAACAAACCGACCTGCCCACCCCTGACTACATTGGCCGAGTGATCGCTTTACCCCCAAAAAAATAACAAGGAGATCGCCATGAACACCGCCGCCGCTTTTGCTGACTTTCGTACTTATCCGTTGATCAGCGCGCTGAGTGGCGTGCAGGCCCTGGCGGATCGCGTTCTCGTGAAATGGGCCGATGACCGTGTCAGCCCCTTCCATCACCAGTGGTTGCGTGACAACTGCCCTTGCCCGCAGTGCGTCTACACGGTAACCCGTGAGCAAGTGCTGGAAATCGTCGACGTTGCGCAAGACCTGATGCCCGCAGAGACAAGCGTCGACCCTGAAGGTTGCCTCTGCATCCAGTGGCAGGATGGTCACCTCAGCCGCTTCGATCCAGGCTGGTTGCGGGCCCACGCTTATGACGACGAATCCCGCGCCGAACGCCGCGCCGCAAAGCCAAAATCCCGTCTATGGAAAAGCGACTTGTCGCTGCCGGTGTTCGATTATCAAGCGCTGATGGACGACAACGACGCCTTGTTGCAATGGCTGTTGGCGGTACGCGATATCGGCCTGACGCAAGTGCGCGGCGTACCCACCGAACCCGGTTCGTTGAAGCTGATCGCCCAGCGGATTTCCTTCATTCGCGAGAGCAATTTCGGCGTGCTGTTCAACGTGCAATCCAAGGCCGATGCCGACAGCAACGCCTACACCGCTTTCAACCTGCCGTTACACAGCGATTTGCCGACGCGGGAGTTGCAACCGGGGCTGCAATTTCTGCATTGCCTGGTCAATGACGCCGACGGTGGCGAGAGTATTTTCGTCGACGGTTTTGCCATCGCCCAAGCGCTGCGCGAGGAAGATCCCGAATCGTTCAAGGCCCTGTGCGAAATCCCCGTGGAGTTTCGCAACAAGGACCGTCACAGCGACTATCGCTGCCTCGCGCCGGTCATCGCCCTGGATGCACTGGGGCAGGTGTCTGAAATTCGTATGGCGAACTTTTTGCGCGGGCCGTTCGATGCCTCGATCGAGGACATGCCCAAGTTATACCGCGCTTATCGCCGCTTTATTGCCATGACTCGCGAGCCTCGTTTCAGGCTGATGCAACGGCTCAACCCCGGCGAACTCTGGTGCTTCGACAACCGTCGCACGCTGCATGCGCGCAATGCGTTTGATCCCGCCAGTGGTGCCCGGCATTTCCAGGGCTGCTACATCGACCGGGATGAGTTGTTGTCGCGGATCCTCGTGCTACAACGCTAGACCGTGTCATCGTTTTTCGCGGGCAAGCCTCGCTCCTACAGAGTTAGCGCTGCTTCTGTAGGAGCGAGGCTTGCCCGCGAAGGCGCCAGCACAGACACCCCCTATTCCCCGGATGCACAGGCAAAAAAAACCCCGATCAAGCCGTGACAGGATCGGGGCAGAGGTGGGTACTGTTGAGGAGCCGTTGCGCGAGGGTGACCAAACCTTCGTGAAGCCAGCTGAATCCAGTGTGCCCACTCTCCCCTCTTGCGAGTTAGCCGAAAACGACCTGTTCATAGGTATTGCGGCCATTGCGACAAATCGTCCTTGCCGATGCCAACGGCCCCTACGAGAATCGAACCACGACACCGTTCCCTGAAGAAGGATTGCGTCATGATGCACGCCGATTTGATTGACCAGGAAGACCTGTTGGGCCAGCTGAAATCGTTGGGCTTTCAAGTACCGAACGGCTCCACCGCCGAGCAGGCTTGCGAGTGCGCGGTGAGAGGATTGAACAACGAACGGGCGACCGTGCTGCGCACCATGGTCAAGCAGATGTACACCAGCAGCGCGACCATCCTGCCGGCAGTGCGTCAGGCCATCGACAAGCAGCTGCTGCCGGCATTGGCTGAATACCAACAAAGCCACCGCGCCTGACACTTCGGCGGTTTGCTAGAGTGGTGGCTTCCTGACCACCACAAGCGATCGCCGATGTTCCGAATCCAACACTGCCAGTCCGGCGAACAAGCGGGCTGGCTGCCTTTGCGCCAGGCACTCTGGCCTGATGCTTCGGAACAGGAGCATCGGGACGAAATCGCCGAACAGCTGCGTCAGCCGCAACGCTATATCAACTTCGTCGCCTACGACGCGGGTGAGCAACCCGTCGGCCTGGCCGAAGCCTCATTGCGCCACGATTACGTCAATGGCACCGACAGCTCGCCGGTGGTGTTCCTGGAAGGTATCTACGTGGTGCCGCAGCAGCGCCGCCATGGAGTGGCCGCACGACTGATCGAACACGTGGCGCAATGGGGACGGGAACGCGGTTGCGTGGAAATGGCATCGGACACCGACGTCGATAACCTGCCGAGCCAGGGGACGCACAAAGCGCTCGGTTTCGAGGAAACCGAGCGCGTCGTGTTTTTCAGGCGTCAGCTCTGATCAGAGCCTTACGCTGGCGAAGGTCGACTCGTTGCGCGCCTGACTCAATGCCGACAACGGCCCGGACAACGGAGACAGCACCAACGCTTGCGGCAGCGGCATCATCGCCACCTGTTGCGTGGTGTTAGAGCCTACGCGTTCGTCACGCGGCGGAATGCCGAAGTATTCGCGGTAGCACTTGGAGAAGTGCGGCGTGGATACGAAACCGCACACCGACGCCACTTCGATGATCGACATCGGCGTTTGCTTGAGCAACTGCCGGGCACGGATCAGGCGCAGTTTCAGGTAGTAACGCGACGGCGAGCAGTGCAGGTATTTCTGGAACAACCGCTCGAGTTGCCGACGTGACACGGCGACGTACACCGCCAGCTCGTCGAGGTCGATCGGCTCTTCGAGGTTGGCTTCCATCAGCGCGACGATTTCCTGCAACTTCGGCTGGTTGGTGCCGAGCATGTGCTTGAGCGGCACGCGCTGGTGATCCTGTTCGTTGCGGATACGCTCGTAGACGAACATCTCCGAAATCGCGGCGGACAGTTCACGCCCGTGATCGCGGCTGATCAGGTGCAGCATCATGTCCAGCGGCGCGGTGCCGCCGGAGCTGGTGAAACGGTTACGGTCGAGGGTGAACAGGCGGGTACTCATCGCCACACGCGGGAAAGCTTCCTGCATCGAGGCCAGACATTCCCAGTGCACGCTGCAATCGAAACCGTCCAGCAGGCCGGCGCAGGCCAGGGCCCAGCTACCGGTGCAGACCGCACCCAGACGCTTGGATTGACGCGCCTGGCTTTGCAGCCATGAGACGTGTTCGCGAGTTACCGTGCGCTGAATACCGATACCGCCGCAGACAATGATGGTGTCCATGGAAGGTGCTTTGTGCATGGAGGCGTCGGGGGTGATCTGCAGACCGTCACTGGCCCAGACCTGACCACCATCGACGGTGAGCGTGGTCCAGCGATACAGCTCGCGACCGGACAATTGGTTGGCCATGCGCAGGGGTTCTACGGCGGAGGCCAGAGAAATAAGCGTGAAATTGTCCAGCAGCAGAAAGCCGATGGATTGAGGCGCACGGTTCTGGGGTTGAGCCCCGGAGTTGAACGTCGTCATCGCGGTATCTCCTCACACAAAGCAGGTGATGGCCTCAGGCGGAGGCTCTTGTTATTGCCATCGTTCTCGCGTGGGAGACGGGCTTTGTAATGACAGAGCAATTGCCATGCCTAAAATTGAATACGCGTTCAATAACTCCTGAAAACGACGTCGCAGCCTGTCTATATAAGCCGCGTCACGAGTAGGGGTTATAAGTGGCATTCACAGGGGTAAGCGCTCTGCCGCGTTGCGTGTGAGCAAATCGGTAGCACTTGTGGGAACAGGCCTGCGACGACTTCGGAAAGAGTGTCACCGCAGGCACAGGGGACGGACGGTCAGGGCCGGGTTGGATCCCTGACGTGTAGCAATGCGCTTATCTGTAAGCGACGCGCCAAAACGTGGCGCGTTTTCAATACGGTGTTCACTTAGCGCGCAGTTTTGACTGGTCCAGTGTTTTTTGTAGGAGCCAGCTTGCTGGCGATCGGATCGACACGGTTTTACAGAATGACCGCGTTATCGTTCATCGCCGGCAAGCCGGCTCCTACAGAGATTGGGCGACTCAGCACTCAACCGCGCTAACCGCCAACCCGCCCCGCGATGTCTCTTTATATTTGTCATGCATATCCGCCCCGGTATCTCGCATGGTGCGGATCACCCGGTCCAGCGAAATAAAGTGCTGGCCGTCGCCACGCAACGCCATCTGCGCCGCGTTGATCGCTTTCACCGCAGCAATCGCGTTGCGCTCGATGCACGGCACCTGCACCAACCCGCCGACCGGGTCGCAGGTCAGGCCGAGGTTGTGTTCCAGGCCGATTTCCGCCGCGTTGCACAGCTGCTCCGGCGTGGCGCCGAGAATCTCCGCCAACCCGGCCGCCGCCATCGCGCAAGCCGATCCGACTTCGCCCTGGCAACCGACTTCCGCGCCGGAGATGGAGGCGTTCTTCTTGCACAGAATCCCCACAGCTGCGGCACCGAGGAAATAGTCGACCACGTTAGCGTCCGTCACCACCTCGCTGAACTTCATGAAGTAGTGCAACACCGCCGGAATGATCCCCGCCGCGCCATTGGTCGGCGCCGTGACCATGCGCCCGCCGGCCGCGTTTTCTTCGTTGACCGCGAGGGCGAACAGGTTGACCCATTCCATCGCGCTCAGGGTCGAGCCGATGACGTTGGGCTTGTTCAGTTCCTGCAGGCTGCGGTGCAATTTGGCCGCGCGACGGCGCACGTTCAGGCCACCCGGCAGGATGCCTTCGTGCTTGAGGCCTTGCTCGACGCAATCCTGCATGGCCCGCCAGAGTTTCATCAGGCCGGCGCGGATTTCGTCTTCGCTGCGCCAGACCTTCTCGTTCGCCATCATCAATTCGGCCACGCGCAGGTTGTGCTTCTGGCAGAGGCTGAGCAGCTCGGCGGCGCTGGAGAAATCGTACGGCAACACCGTGCGATCCAGATCCACCACACCGCTGGTGGCTTGTGCTTCATCGACGACAAAGCCGCCGCCGACGGAATAGTAGGTGTCGCGATGCAGCTCACCGTCATCGCCTTCGGCGACCAGGGTCATGGCGTTCGGATGGAACGGCAGGTTTTCGTCGATCAGGCGCATGTCCCGCGCCCAGATGAACGGCACCGGCAAGCGGCCGTCCAGCAGCAGGGTGTGGGTTTCGCGCAGGGTTTCAATGCGGATGCCGATTTGCGACGGGTCGATCGCGTCCGGCCATTCGCCCATCAGGCCCATGATCACCGCGTTGTCGCTGCCGTGCCCGATGCCGGTGGCCGACAACGAACCATAAAGCTGGACCTCGACACGCCGCACTTGCTCCAAAAGCCCCTGTTCACGCAAACCTTGCACGAACAGCGCCGCGGCGCGCATCGGCCCCACGGTGTGCGAACTGGAAGGGCCGATGCCGATTTTGAACAGGTCGAAAACGCTGATAGCCATTACTGCCGAACTCCTGGATATGCCAACTCCGGGCGCAAAAGCGCCCGGTGACGGAGCTGCTACGCTCAAGCTGCAATCCGCCGGTATGGCTGCATCATCAGGCTTTTACCGTGTCGCTCGACGTCCAGTACCGACGCACTCTTGTCCACCAGCGCCGTGTGCGTTTTACGCTGCTTTTTCGCCGTTTTTTTGCGGTTCAGGTGGGCAAACGGGGCTGAAAAAATCTGTAAACGACGTCACCGACACTGGATGCGACCATCCCTGTACTGGATACGACGCACCCTGTAGGCGTCAGATTTTCACTGGTACATGATCGTATCGACTCGATTGCAAGGCGCCGTGGTAGAGCTGTCTCCAAAACGCCATCCAACCGCAACCTATAAGTGCGGTGGTCCACAGTCGGAACACTGCCAAAAAAAACACCAAGGAGTCCATCCATGAAAGGTTCCCCGTCGTTGTTGTTGGCCGCCATGCTGAGTCTGCCGTTACTGGCTCAAGCCGCAGAACCCGCTCAGTGCAGTACCGTAAACTTCTCCGATGTCGGCTGGACTGACATTACTGTCACCACCGCCACCACCAGCGTCGTGCTCGATGCCCTGGGCTACAAAACCAAAACCACAATGATTTCCGTGCCGGTGACCTACAAGTCGCTGGCCGACGGCAAGAACATGGACGTATTCCTGGGTAACTGGATGCCGACCATGGAAAACGACATCAAGGCCTACCGCGATGCCGGCACCGTGGACACCCTGCGTGCCAACCTCGAAAACGCAAAATACACACTCGCCGTCCCGGAAGAGTTGTATAACAAAGGTCTGAAAGATTTCGCCGACATCGCCAAGTTCAAGAAAGAACTCGACGGCAAGATCTATGGCATCGAACCGGGTAACGACGGCAACCGTCTGATCCAGAGCATGATCGACAAAGACGCCTTCGGCTTGAAAGCCGCCGGTTTCAAGGTGGTCGAATCCAGCGAAGCCGGCATGCTCTCGCAAGTCGATCGCGCCCAGCGCCGCAACACCGCCGTGGTGTTCCTGGGCTGGGAACCGCACCCGATGAACACACGATTCAAGATGAAGTACCTGACTGGCGGCGACGAGTTCTTCGGCCCCAACTTCGGTCAGGCGACCATCTTCACCAATACCCGCAAGGGTTATGCCCAGGAATGCAGCAACGTTGGACAGTTGCTGAAAAACCTGGTGTTCACCCTCGACATGGAAAGCACGCTGATGGGCAACGTCCTGGACGACAAAATGAAGCCTGACGCGGCCGCCAAGGCCTGGCTGAAGAAGAATCCACAGGTGCTCGATACCTGGCTCGCTGGCGTGACCACCATTGACGGTAAACCAGGCCTGGAGGCCGTTAAAGCCAAGCTCGCGCAGCCTTGAATTAAGAAGCACCGCTTACGCCGGGCGGGCTCGCCCGCCCGGGCTGTTTATTTCCTTGCATGCGGACGTTCACTACCATGCTGATTGATCAGAAAATACCTCTAGGCCAGTACATCGCGGGCTTCGTTGAATGGTTGACGCAACACGGCGCCAACACCTTCGACGCAATCGCCGTGTCACTGGAAACGATGATCCACGGCGTGACTTTTGCGCTGACCTGGTTCAACCCGCTGGCATTGATCGGCCTCATCGCGCTACTGGCACACTTTATTCAACGAAAATGGGGGCTGACTGCTTTCGTCATCGCTTCCTTCCTGCTGATCCTCAATCTGGGGTACTGGCAGGAAACCATGGAAACCCTAGCCCAGGTGTTGTTCGCCACCCTGGTCTGCGTGGTCATCGGCGTGCCGCTGGGCATCGTCGCCGCGCACAAACCGATGTTCTACACCCTGATGCGTCCGGTGCTCGATCTGATGCAGACCGTACCGACCTTCGTTTACCTCATTCCTACCCTGACCCTCTTCGGTCTGGGTGTGGTCCCGGGTCTGATCTCCACGGTGGTGTTCGCGATTGCCGCGCCTATCCGCCTGACCTACCTGGGTATTCGCGATGTCCCGGAAGAATTGATGGACGCAGGCAAAGCCTTTGGCTGCTCGCGACGTCAGCTGCTCTCACGGATTGAATTGCCCCACGCCATGCCAAGCATCGCGGCCGGTATCACCCAGTGCATCATGCTGTCGTTGTCGATGGTGGTGATTGCGGCACTGGTGGGCGCCGACGGCCTGGGCAAACCCGTGGTCAACGCACTGAACACTGCTGATATCGCCCTGGGCTTCGAAGCAGGCCTGGCGATCGTATTGCTGGCGATCATGCTCGACCGTATCTGCAAACAACCCGACGCTAAAGTAGGGGGTGACGCATGAGCATTATTCGCTTCGAAGACGTCGACGTGATCTTCACCAAAGATCCGCGCGAAGCCTTGAAACTTCTCGACCAGGGCATGACCCGTAACGAGATCCTGAAAAAGACCGGGCAGATCGTCGGCGTCGAAAAGGCCAGCCTGGATATCGAGAAAGGCGAAATCTGCGTGCTGATGGGCCTGTCCGGCTCCGGCAAGTCCAGCCTGCTGCGTTGCATCAACGGCCTCAACACCGTGAGCCGTGGCAAGCTGTTCGTCGAGCATGAAGGCAAGCAGATCGACATCGCTTCCTGCACCCCGGCGGAACTGAAAATGATGCGCACCAAGCGCATTGCGATGGTGTTCCAGAAGTTCGCCCTGATGCCATGGCTGACGGTGCGCGAGAACATCAGTTTCGGTCTGGAAATGCAGGGTCGGCCGGAGAAGGAACGCAAACGACTGGTCGATGAAAAACTTGAGCTGGTGGGCCTGACCCAATGGCGCAACAAGAAACCCAACGAGCTTTCCGGCGGTATGCAACAACGTGTGGGCCTGGCCCGAGCGCTGGCGATGGACGCCGACATTCTGCTGATGGACGAACCGTTTTCGGCCCTCGACCCATTGATCCGCCAAGGCCTGCAGGACGAACTGCTGGAGCTGCAAAGCAAGCTGAACAAAACCATCGTCTTCGTGAGCCACGACCTCGATGAAGCACTGAAGCTGGGCAGCCGTATCGCGATCATGAAAGACGGTCGGATCGTCCAGTACAGCAAGCCGGAAGAAATCGTTCTCAACCCGGCGGACGACTATGTGCGGACCTTTGTCGCCCACACCAATCCGCTGAACGTTTTGTGCGGTCGCAGCCTGATGCGCACCCTGGACAACTGCAAGCGCATCAACGGTTCGGTCTGCCTGGATCCGGGCGGCGATTCGTGGCTGGACCTGGCGGAAGGCAACACCATCAAAGGCGCACGCCAGAACGGTGCGAGCCTGGACCTGCAGAACTGGATCCCGGGGCAAGCCGTTGAAGGCCTGGGCCGTCGCCCAACGCTGGTGGACTCCAACATCGGCATGCGCGATGCGCTGCAGATTCGTTATCACACCGGCAACAAACTGGTGCTGCACGACAACAACAAAGTGGTCGGGATTCTCGGCGACAGCGAGCTGTATCACGCACTGCTCGGCAAGAACCTGGGGTAAGGCAACACACACAAAAACGCCGCGACAGGATCGCGGCGTTTTTGTTTGTGGATATCGGGTGATGCAGTGTTGAAGTTGAAGCCCCCATCGCCAGCAGGCTGGCTCCCACATTGAAATGCATTCTCTTGTGGGAGCCAGCCTGCTGGCGATAAAGGCGACGCGGTGCTTCAGACTGAAACACCGCGTCACTTACAACTTATTAGCTATAAACCCGGCCAAGGAGCTGCCGATGGCTTTCAAACTGATCGAGCACGTCACGAGTGATCTGATCCTGAGTGAAGCCCATCAGGTCGTAGTCCTGGCTGCCATTGTGCAGGTACACCTCGGCGCGGTAGTAACGGGCGCGAGGTTCATCGGCACTTTCAGCCGACACCGTGTCGCTCGCCGCTGCCAGATAGCCGTCCAGGCTCACTTCGTAGACAAAAGGGTTACCCTCTTCCATCTCGATGCGCACGCCCATGCAACGCTTGGACTTGCCCAACAACGTTTGCACGTCCAGGCCTTTACCACGCAATTGCACCACGGCCTCTTCCAGCGCCGGGCTGACTTGCTTGTCCATGAAACGCTGAACGATCGACTGGTTCGGTTGCAGGTCCAACTGAGTCAGACGCTCGCTGAAACCACGACGACCGCGCGCCGCCAGTTCCGCTTGCTCCTGTTCGATCTGCACGTCCTGGCGCATGGCCTTGTGCAAGCCGAACATGAAGAACACCAGCACCACCGAGAACGGCAGACCGGCCAGCACCACCATGGTTTGCATGGCTTCGAAGTTACCGGCGAACAGCAGGCCGATGGTCACCAGGGTGATCACAACGGACCAGAAGATTCGCAGCCAGTGCGGCGCATCTTCGTCGACGTTGCCGCCCTTGCACGAAAGGTTGGCCATCATCACCGCGCCGGAATCCGCCGGGGTCAGGAACAGCACAAAACCGACGAAAATCGACACGCCGATCACCACTTTCGACGCCGGGTAATGCTCAAGCAACTGGTAGATCGCCATGGACGGCTGTTGCAGCGCCGTCTTCCCGAGCTCCACCGCCCCGTGGTTCATCACAAGGTCCAGAGCCGAGTTACCGAAGATCGACAGCCACGCCAGGGTGAAACCCAACGGAATCAGCAGCACGCCGGCCACCAGTTCACGCACGGTACGACCACGGGAAATACGCGCGATGAACATGCCTACGAATGGGGCCCAGGAAATCCACCAGGCCCAGTAGAACAGAGTCCACAGGCCCAACCAGCGGTCGGACTTCTCACTGTCGCCTTCGTACACATAGAGGTCGAAGGTCTTCAGCACCACGCCGTTCAGGTAGTCACCGACGTTTTGCACGAAACCGTTAAGCAGGTGCAAGGTCGGGCCGAACAGCAGCACGAAAATCAGCAGGCCGCTGAACAGCACGATATTCAGGTTGGACAGACGACGGATGCCGTTTTCCACACCCGACACGGCAGCGATGGTCGCCACGGTGCTCATCACGATGATCACGATCAGCAGGTTGGTATTGCTGTGTTCCATGCCGAACAGGTTTTCAAGGCCCGACGACACTTGCAGCGAACCAATCCCCAGGTTCGTCACCAGACCCAACAGGGTCACGAACATGCCGAAGCCGTCCACCGCGTGACCGGCCGCGCCCTTGACCCAACGCTCACCGACCAGCGGATACAGCGCCGAACGCAACGCCAGCGGCTGGTTATGACGGTAGGCAAAGTACGCCACGGCCAGGCCGACCAAGGCGTAGATCGCCCAGCCGTGCAGGCCCCAGTGCAGGAAGGTCAGCTGTACCGCCTGACGCGCGGCCAGGTTGCTGGCCGAAACGCCTTCCGGCGGGTTGAAGTAGTGGTCCAGCGGCTCGGACGCACCGAAGTACAACAGCGAGATGCCGATACCCGAGGAGAACAGCATCCCCGCCCAGGCGCCGTAGCTAAAGTCCGGGGTATCGTCCTTGCTGCCCAGTTTGAGCTTGCCGTAGGACGAAAACGCCAGGCCGACCACAAATACCAGGTAAGCGGCGATCACCACCATGTAGTACCAGCCAAAGCTGCGGGACAGCCAGGCCTGGGCGATACCGAGCAATCTGCCAGCCTCTTGCGGGGCGATGATCAGAATGGCGGTCAACAGCAGAATCAGCGCGGTAGAGGTGTAGAACACCCAACCGTTGACCGTCACCTTCTCGGGCGGGGTCTTTATTAGAGAGGCAGAACTCATGGCACAGATGCTCCAGGCAGTGCGAGAGAAGAACACAAGGCAGCGCGTTACCCGACCAATCGGTTAGTTGGCAGCCGACCGGCGGGTGATATAAAGACAACCCGAAAAAAGCCCGAAACCCTTAAGCACCAGTGCGTAGGGGTTTCGAGCCGTTTTGGATGTCGGGTTATCGCCATTTACACGTAGGAGAAACCTGTAAGCAGCGACGATTTGTCGCAGATCTTATTCTTTGTTGATTGAACGTTCAATCAAAACAAAATAGACTGGCCCTCAATCCGATAGACGTTTTGCGTCTGCCGGAAGGCCTAAGGAGATGTGCAAGATGCCCAAGGTCGGTATGCAACCCATCCGCCGCCAGCAATTGATCGAAGCCACCTTGCTGGCCGTCGATCAGGTCGGAATGGGGGACGCCAGCATTGCGCTGATCGCCCGTTTGGCCGGTGTCTCGAACGGCATCATCAGTCACTATTTTCAGGACAAGAACGGCCTGATCGCTGCCACGGCGCAGTACCTGATGAGTGTCCTCAGCGAGAACGTCACCGCGCGCCGTCAGGCGCTGACAGATGCCAGCCCGCGGGCGCATCTGCAGGTGATCATCGAAGGCAACTTCGACGCCAGCCAGGTCAATGGCCCGGCAATGAAAACCTGGCTGGCCTTCTGGGCCACCAGCATGCACCACCCGTCTTTGCACAGGTTGCAGCGGATCAACGATCACCGTCTGTATTCCAACCTGTGCTGCCAGTTCCGCCGCGTATTGCCGCTCGATGACGCGCGCAGTGCAGCCCGGGGCCTGGCGGCGTTGATTGACGGTTTGTGGTTGCGCGGCGCGCTGTCGGGAGATGCTTTCGACACGGAACAGGCGCACCGGATCGCTTACGAATACATGGATTTCCAACTGGCCAAGCAGGTGAGTTAGAGCACACATAAAACGCTCAACCCCTGAACCGCCACTGACCAGCGTGCCAGCGCTACACGGCACGCCCAGTGGTCAACGCCAACCACTTATGCACTTGCGAGGACACTATGGCCCGTTTCGAACTGCAAAAACTCTACATCGATGGCGGTTACTCCGACGCCAGCAGCGACGCCACTTTCGAAGCCATCAACCCGGCTAACGGTGAAGTCCTCGCAAAAGTACAGCGTGCGACCAAGGAAGACGTTGAGCGCGCTGTAGTCAGCGCCGAAAAGGGCCAGAAAATCTGGGCTGCAATGACTGCCATGGAGCGTTCGCGCATCCTGCGTCGCGCCGTTGACATCCTGCGCGAGCGCAACGATGAACTGGCCGCCCTGGAAACCCTGGACACCGGCAAGTCGTTCTCCGAAACCAAGTATGTCGACATCGTTACCGGCGCCGACGTGCTGGAATACTACGCAGGCCTGGTCCCAGCCATCGAAGGCGAGCAGATCCCGCTGCGCACCACTTCTTTCGTTTACACCCGTCGCGAGCCGCTGGGCGTCGTGGCCGGTATCGGCGCGTGGAACTACCCGATCCAGATCGCCCTGTGGAAATCCGCTCCTGCCCTGGCGGCCGGTAACGCGATGATCTTCAAGCCAAGCGAAGTCACTTCCCTGACCACGCTGAAACTGGCCGAGATCTACACCGAGGCAGGCCTGCCAGCCGGCGTGTTCAACGTATTGACCGGCAGCGGCCGTGAAGTCGGCACCTGGTTGACCGAGCACCCGCGCATCGAAAAAATCTCCTTCACCGGCGGCACCGACACCGGCAAGAAGGTCATGGCCAGCGCTTCCGCTTCGTCGTTGAAAGACGTGACCATGGAACTGGGCGGCAAATCCCCGCTGATCATTTTCGACGACGCCGACCTCGATCGTGCCGCCGACACCGCGATGATGGCCAACTTCTACAGCTCCGGCCAGGTCTGCACCAACGGCACTCGCGTGTTCGTACCGAGCCACCTGAAAGCCGCGTTCGAAGCCAAGATCGCTGAGCGCGTTGCGCGCATCCGCGTTGGCAATCCGGAAGACGAAAACACCAACTTCGGCCCGCTGGTCAGCTTCGCCCACATGGAAAGCGTGCTGGGCTACATCGCCAAAGGCAAAGAAGAAGGCGCTCGCGTGCTGTGCGGCGGCGGCCGTCTGACCGACGGCGAATTCGCTAAAGGCGCGTTCGTCGCACCGACCGTGTTCACCGATTGCACCGACGAGATGACCATCGTTCGCGAAGAAATCTTCGGCCCGGTGATGGCGATCCTGACCTACGAAACCGAAGAAGAAGTGATCCGTCGTGCCAACGACACCGACTTCGGCCTGGCCGCGGGCGTCGTCACCAAGGACCTGAACCGCGCTCACCGCGTGATTCATCAACTGGAAGCCGGTATCTGCTGGATCAACGCCTGGGGCGAGTCCGACGCGAAGATGCCGGTCGGCGGCTACAAGCAATCCGGTGTGGGTCGTGAGAACGGCATCAGCTCGCTGAACAACTTCACACGCATCAAATCGGTACAGGTTGAGCTGGGCGATTACGCCTCGGTGTTCTAAGGCGATATCCGCTTCGCCTGCGAGGCCGTCATCGCCAGCAGGCTGGCTCCCACAGGAGTACGCATTCCAATGTGGGAGCCAGCCTGCTGGCGATCGAGTGCGAAGTACTCGCCCGACCTGACCATATTTAAAGAGGGTGCATTCAATGTCCCAAGAATTCGATTACATCATCATCGGTGCCGGCTCGGCCGGTAACACCCTGGCGACCCGTCTGACTGAAGACGAAGGCGTCACCGTCCTGCTGCTCGAAGCAGGCGGCCCGGATTACCGGATGGATTTCCGCACGCAAATGCCAGCGGCCTTGGCGTTCCCGCTGCAAGGTCGTCGCTACAACTGGGCGTACGAAACCGATCCAGAGCCACACATGGACGGTCGCCGGATGGAATGCGGTCGCGGCAAGGGCCTGGGCGGTTCTTCGCTGATCAACGGCATGTGCTACATCCGCGGCAACGCGATGGACTACGACGGCTGGGCCAAACTGCCTGGTCTGGAAGACTGGGACTACCTGAACTGCCTGCCGTATTTCCGCAAGGCCGAAACCCGCGACATCGGCCCGAACGACTACCACGGTGGCGAAGGCCCGGTCAGCGTGACCACGCCGAAAGCCGGCAACAACCCGCTGTTCCACGCCATGGTTGAAGCCGGCGTGCAAGCCGGTTATCCGCGCACCGAAGACCTGAACGGTTACCAGCAAGAAGGCTTCGGCCCGATGGACCGCACCGTGACGCCTAAAGGCCGTCGCTCCAGCACCGCTCGCGGCTACCTGGACACTGCTAAAAAGCGTTCGACCCTGACCATCGTCACTCACGCCCTGACCGACAAGATCCTGTTCGAAGGCAAGCGTGCCGTCGGCGTGCGTTACCTGATCGGCGCCGCTGAAGAGCGCGTTGAAGTCCGCGCCCGCAAAGAAGTGCTGCTGTGCTCCGGCGCCATCGCTTCGCCACAGATTCTGCAACGTTCCGGCGTTGGCCCGGCCGAACTGCTGAACAAGCTCGACATCCCGGTGGTGCACGACCTGCCAGGCGTCGGCGAAAACCTGCAGGATCACCTCGAGCTGTACCTGCAATACGCCTGCACCCAGCCGGTTTCGCTGTACCCGTCGCTGCTCCTGCACAACCAACCGGCCATCGGTGCCGAGTGGCTGTTCAACGGCACCGGCATCGGCGCCAGCAACCAGTTCGAAGCCGGCGGTTTCATCCGCACCCGTCCGGAATTCGAATGGCCGAACATCCAGTACCACTTCCTGCCGGTCGCGATTAACTACAACGGCAGCAACGGTGTGAAAGAGCACGGTTTCCAGGCGCACATGGGTTCCATGCGTTCGCCGAGCCGTGGTCGCATCCAGGCCAAGTCCAAGGATCCGCGCGAGTACCCGAGCATCCTGTTCAACTACATGGCCACCGAGCAGGACTGGCAGGAATTCCGCGACGGCATCCGCCTGACCCGTGAAATCATGCAACAGCCTGCACTGGACGCTTTCCGTGGCCGCGAAATCAGCCCGGGCATTGAAGTGCAAACCGATGAGCAGCTCGACAAGTTCATCCGCGAACACGCCGAAACCGCGTTTCACCCGTCCTGCTCGTGCAAGATGGGCACCGACGAGATGGCTGTGGTCGATGGCGAAGGCCGTGTGCACGGCATGCAAGGTCTGCGCGTGGTCGATGCCTCGATCATGCCGATCATCACCACCGGCAACCTGAACGCACCGACGATCATGATCGCCGAGAAAATCGCCGACAAGATCCGTGGTCGCAAGCCATTGCCGCGCAGCACTGCCAGCTACTACGTGGCCGGTGACGCTCCGGTGAAAGGCAAGCCTCTGCGTGATGTGAGCGCGACAGCACGCTGATAGCCGCTCTGCAAAACCGCAAACCGCCACCTCTTCGGAGGCTGGCGGTTTTTTATTGCCTTGAATAAGCCACTCACCCCGTCCAGCCCGCAACAAAACTCGCAACACTTATAGGGGGCTTCAAACTTAATAGTTGCATTAAGATCAGCACCAAACAAAAACCTGATTATCAAGGATGATAATGAATACCCACTATGCAAACCCAACTGTATCAGCCAGCTTATTCCGACAAGCAATAGCAAAAGAAACAACAACCACTCTGAACTTCAACTATCTCAGCGGCATGATCGAAGCGTGGTGGATGAAAAATCACGACCAGAGTATTCATGAGCTGAAAATCCAGCTGATCAATATCTTTGCAACCTACCTCCACCCGGAAGATGCCTACTATTTCGATAAATTAGGGCAAGCAAACGACGGCGTGGCCGCCGTGTGCATCAAGAATATCTTCCACCTCGATTCACCCAGGCTGGCCCTGACGGTGCATGAAGCGCTCGCCGATTTGTTCCATCTGGTTGACATCAAATACGACTATGAAGAACACAAAGCCTTATATCTTAAACCGGCGGCAGAAAAATATCGGGAATGGGGAAATGGCTATGGAGATATCACACCGCACTCCGACGACTTGTATGAAAACCTCAGCGTGGACTTCCTGGCATTAACAGTTTGCCGAGACACTACTCATACGCCGACGGCTTATTATTTTCCCGCAAACTTGCTCTGCGACCTTGATAACGAAGACATTGAAACACTGCTTGGCATGCAAGCCAGGTTTATTTCAGGCAAAAACGTCAAGGGTTCGAAAGAGCGAATTCGCAATGTCGTTGAATACGACGACCACTACGGCTACCGGTTTTCTCTGGACTTCCGGATCGACCCGCACAACGGTGAGCGGATGCGAGCCGTCAACGGCGGCCAACATGTCCTCGACAAGATAAGAGCCCAGTTGCCCACCGCCAGGCACAGTGTCTCGACAGCCGAGACCGGAACCTTCCTGATCGTGGCCAACCATAAGATCCTGCACGCACGCCCCATGCTGAACATGAGTGAAGATGCAGTGCGCACCCAGGCCGCCACTTCAACACTGGCCACCACACCTCGCCTGCTGTTTCGCAGCAAAGGCCCCAGGAAACAGTATTACGCGCTGAATGCATCCGACTGTCCGCGGGAAACTTGCTGATGGTTGCTGGAAAACCGCCTTGTCATTCGTCAGCCAAGGTCTTCCAGGAAGGCGCACGGGATGCGATCAGCTTCGGTGTCGCCTTCCTGTTTCTGTATTTGTCGATCGGGATGGTAGGCGCCGCACAGTCGTTAACCCTGGGGCAGACCCTGGCAACAACCTTGTTGATTTTTTCTACGCCGCTCCAGTTTTTGCTTCTGCAAAACTACAACGATGGCTGGCTGTTGATTCCGGTCATTCTGGCGCTCAACGTGCGATTTCTGCTGCTCTCGGCCGCGCTGGCGCCGTACCTGAAGCACGTCTCGACAAGCAACATACTGCCCTCGCTGATCCTGATAACGCCGTCGATATTCACGGCCTGCATGACCCGCTTCAAACAACGAACCGATCACCCCTTCACTTACATGCTCGGCGTGGGCTTGCCGATATTTGCCGTGTCGATTGTGTGTACCTGCATCGGCTTCATCGCCGGTGCCGGGCTGGCGTCGCCGGTGACTACGGCCGTGATGACGATGCTGTTGCCGCTTCAGTTCACGGCACTGGCCGGCAAACACTGGCCGCATTACGCCGAAGTGTCCAGCTACTGGCTGGGCTTCATCGGCGCGCCAGTGCTGGTGCTGTTCTTCAAGGATTACAGCTTGCTCATCACACCGTTTTTGATCGGTGGCGTGACCGTGTTGATTGAAAACGCCTGGACCGAACAAGGAGTGCGCAGCCAATGACAGTTTGGTTTTTGATCGGCTTTGCCGCCGTCAGCGCACTGGCGTTTCGCGCCCTGCCCTTTGCCTTTAAAAACACGACGGCGCTGACGCGCACCCACGGTTCGTTTTATCGGTTTATCAACTACAGCGCACAAGCCATGCTGGGGGTAATCATTTATGACACGGCCTTCAACAAACAGGATGCGCCGAGCCTGATGCAACAGTTTGAAAGCCTGGATGCGCTGAAGCTGATCCTGCTGCTGGGGACCTTCATTGTGGTCGCCAAAACCAGAAAAATACTTCCCGCTTTCCTGGCCAGCCTGATGATTTATCTGACGGCGGTCGTCTATCTCTATGGCGGGCAGTAAGCCCCGCCCCCTCTCACCACCGTAACCAATGCCATCGCGAGCAGATCACGACACGGTCTGCCCGCGAGCCTCGGCCTTCACGCTGATTAAATATTTCCTACGCAGCTCTGCGCTTGATCCTACCCCCACGCAGGCCTAATCTAGCGCCACGCAAACGTTTCACCCCCCCTTCGCAACACCGCTGCATCGCCACTCCAGACCAAGGAGGTTCCCGAATGTTCGATTTCCACCCCCAGCTCAAGCAGCGCTTTGCTGCCTTGCGCACGGGCGCTGAATTCTTTTCTCTGCGATACGTGCGCGAGTCCGGCCAGTACCTGTCGGTGCGCAAGAACGTTGCCGAACCTCCGAGCCTGAGCCGTGACGAAGGCGCAATGCTGACCGTTCGTGTCAACGGCGTTGAAGCCTACGCCGCGACCAACGACCTGTCGCCGCAAGGCCTGCAATCGGCGCTGGACCGAGCCGAGCAACAAGCTCGCCTGCTCAAGCCTCACGCGTTGCTCGACCTGCGTGAGCAAGCCGTTTCCAGCGACCGCGCCGACTATTTTTCGCCGAACCTCGAGCAGCCCTTCCCGTCCCTGAGCGATTGCTACCAACTGCTCGGCGCCGAATCCGCGGCGGTGCCCAAGGACGAGCGACTGGTGAACTGGCAGGTCAGCATCGGCATCACCCATGTCGAGCAGATCTACCTCAACAGCGCCGGCGCCGAACTGCGCCAGGCCCAGCGCTTCGTCTATCCGGGCCTCGATGTCACGGCCTACGACGGCAACGACAGCCAGACCCGCAGCCTCGGCCGCGAGAACTTCGGTCAGCAGGGCAGCGCTGATGTCATCAGCCGTTGCGGCCTGATCGGCGCAGGGCCAAAAGTTGCCGATCAAGCATTGCAATTGCTGCTCGCGCCGAACACGCCACAAGGCCCGCGCGACCTGCTGCTGATGCCTGATCAGATGATGCTGCAGATCCACGAATCCATCGGTCACCCGCTGGAACTCGATCGCATCCTCGGTGACGAGCGCAATTACGCCGGCACCAGTTTCGTCAAGGCCGAAGACTTCGGCCATTTGCAGTACGGTTCGAAACTGCTGAACGTCACCTTCGACCCGGACATTCCCGAGCAGCTCGCCAGCTACGGTCATGACGACGACGGCACTGCCGCGAGCAAGCAATTCCTGATCAAGCAGGGCTTGCTCCTGCGTCCATTGGGCGGTGCACTTTCGCAGTTCCGCGCCGGCATGGACGGTGTTGCCAACAGCCGCGCCTGCGGCTGGAACCGCCCACCGATCGACCGCATGGCCAACCTCAATATCGAGCCCGGCGATCAGCCGCTGGAACAACTGATCGGCAACATCGAGCACGGTATTTTGATGAGCACCAACCGTTCCTGGTCCATCGACGATGCGCGTAACAAGTTCCAGTTTGGCTGCGAATGGGGCCAGTTGATCGAAAACGGCGAACTCAAAGGCGTGGTGAAAAACCCGAACTACCGGGCAATTTCCGCGCAGTTCTGGAAAAGCCTCAGCGCCGTTGGCGACGCCAGCACCTTCAAGGTTCTGGGCACGCCGAACTGCGGCAAGGGCGAACCGAATCAGGTGATCCGTGTCGGCCATGCATCACCGGCCTGCGTGTTCAGCAACGTGGATGTATTTGGGGGAGACGCCTGATGAGCACTTCAAAAAGTCAGGCTGATTCGTTCAAGGCCTTGGTCAACGGGTTGCGCGAGGCGATTCGCGAACCGGAGCAATTCACCCTCAGCTACGCCGCCGAATCGTCGGCCTTCGTGCGTTTCAATCATGCCAAGGTGCGGCAGGCCGGGCAGGTGCAACAGGCGAGCGTCGGTCTCAAGCTGATCAACGGCGGACGCCACGCTGACCTCGACATCACGCTGTCGGGCGATGCGCACGTTGACGCCCAGCGTCTGGCCGAAGGCCTGCAACAGTTGCGCGACACCCTGCCGCTGCTGCCGCAGGATCCGTACTTGCTGCTCAACTACACCGGCTGGCAAAGCAAGAATGTGCAGGAGCATCCGCTGCCGGACACCGAGCAGGTGGTCGCCGAAATCACCCGGGCCGCCGAAGGGCTGGATCTGGTGGGTTTCTACGCCGCCGGCCCGATCAGTCGCGGTTTCGCCAGTTCTTCAGGCGCGTTCGGCTGGCATCAGGCCAACAGCTTCAACTTCGACTTCAGCCTGTTTCATGCAAACGGCCAGGCAGTGAAAGCCAGCTACGCGGGCCATGACTGGAACAGCGAAGGGTTTGCCCGGCGCTTCCAGCAGGCGCGTGAGCAGCTTGAGTTTCTCGGTCGACCATTGCGTACGTTGGCACCGGGTCAGTATCGCGCTTACCTGGCGCCGGCCGCGCTGGAAGAAATCATGGGCATGTTGTCCTGGGGTGGCTTTTCGGCGCAGTCGATTGCCAGCAAGAGCAGTCCGTTGCAGAAACTCTACGCGGGCGATCATTCGTTCAGTCCGCTGGTGTCCCTTGACGAGCAAGTCAGCGGTTCGTTGAGCCCGGCATTTTCTGGCGAAGGCTATCCACGCAGTGACCTGAAGCTGATCGTCGAAGGCAAGGCCCGCGCGCAATTGGTCGGCTCACGCAGCGCCGCCGAATACGGCCTGACGGCCAACGGCGCCAGCGGCGGTGAATCGCCGACCGCGCTGAACATGGCGCCAGGCGCGCTTGCCGATGCCGAGATCCTCAAGCAACTGGGCACGGGCTTGTATATCAGCAACCTCTGGTACCTGAATTACTCGGACCAACCGATGGCACGCATGACCGGCATGACGCGGTTTGCGACGTTCTGGGTCGAGAATGGCGAGATCCAGGCACCGGTCAGCACCATGCGTTTTGATGACAGTGCATACAGTTTGCTGGGTTCGCAGCTGGAAGCGTTGACCGAAGAGCGCGAGTTGTTGCTGTCGGCGAGCACTTACAGCCAGCGGGCCACGGCATCGGCGCTGTTGCCGGGCGCGCTGATCAGCCGCCTGACGTTGACCCTGTAACCCCGCAAAACCTGTAACGACGCAAAACCTGTAGGAGCTGGCTTGCCAGCGATGGCGATCTGTCAGACAACACTTATGTTGAATGCGCCGGCCTCATCGCTGGCAAGCCAGCTCCTACAGGGATTGGGGAAACACCGAAATTCCTGCGACTCAAAACCTGAGGTCCCATGCCCAACCGCCCGCCTCTCGACGCTGTCACCGCCCGCTGGTTGCCGTGGGTCGTCGCTATTGCCTTCTTCATGCAGTCCCTCGACGGGACCATCCTCAACACCGCCCTGCCGGCCATGGCCCGCGATCTCGCGGAAGACCCGCTGCGCATGCAGGGCGTGATCATCGCCTACATGCTCACCGTCGCGTTGCTGATCCCCGCCTCCGGCTGGATCGCCGACCGCTTCGGCACCAAGAAAATCTTCTTCGGTGCGATCCTGCTGTTCAGCTTCGGCTCGTTGCTCTGCGCCTTGTCGAGCAGCCTGAGCATGCTGATCGGCGCCCGGGTGATTCAGGGCCTGGGCGGTGCGCTGATGCTGCCGGTCGGTCGGCTGGTCGTACTGCGGGCCTATCCGCGCTCGGAACTAGTGCGGATCATGGGTTTCATCACCATTCCCGGCCTGCTCGGCCCGTTGATCGGCCCGACCATGGGCGGCTGGATGGTGGAATACCTGACGTGGCACTGGATCTTCCTGATCAACCTGCCGGTCGGCGTCGTCGGTTGCTACGCCGTATGGAAATTCATCCCCGACCTGCGCGGCACTGAACGCACACGGTTCGACAGCCTCGGCTTTTTGCTGTTTGGCGCAGCGATGGTGCTGATCACCATCGCCATGGAAGGCCTCGGCGAACTGCACCTGCCGCACCTGCGCGTGATGTTGCTGCTGTTCGGCGGCATGGCGTGCCTGGCGGCGTACTGGTTGCGGGCCGGGCACATCGACAATCCGCTGTTCGCGCCGTCGCTGTTCAAGACCCGCACGTTCGCCGTCGGCATCCTCGGCAACCTGTTCGCCCGTCTCGGCAGCGGCGCACTGCCCTTCCTCGTGCCGTTGCTGCTGCAAGTGGCGCTGGGCTACTCGCCGTCGCAGGCGGGGATGAGCATGCTGCCGCTGGCAGCGGCGGCGATGGTCGCCAAGTCGGTGGCGCGGCCGCTGATCGAGCGCCTGGGTTATCGCATTGTGCTGACCGGCAACACCCTGGCGCTGGGGCTGATGCTGGCAAGCATGGGCCTGGTCAGCGAGCAGACGCCGTACTGGCTGCTGCTGGGCATGCTGGCGATTCTCGGCGCGATCAACTCGTTGCAGTTCACCGCGATGAACACCGTGACCCTGATCGACCTCGACGACGCCAGCGCCAGCAGCGGCAACAGCCTGCTGTCGGTGGTCGCGCAATTGTCCCTCAGCCTGGGCGTTGCATGCGCCGGTGCGCTGCTCGGCGGGTTCACGGCAGAGATCGGAAACGACGGCGTGGACACGGTGCTGGGCGCGTTCCAACTCACGTTTGTGACCGTCGGAATCATGGCGATGCTGGCCGCGACGATCTTCTCGCAGCTCTCAAAGGAAGACGGACGGCGCGTCAAGCGTCCGGAAGAGCACATAGAGCCTTAGGGCGAATGGCCACTGGGCTGGTACACTGCGCGACATTTTGTTTTGCAGGCCAGTCCCGTGACCACCATCGCCACCGCTTTTAATACTTTGCCGCTGTCCGCCGCCATGCTGGCTAACCTCGACTCCCTCGGTTATGCCCAGATGACGCCGATCCAGGCGCAAAGCTTGCCGGTGATCCTCAAGGGGATGGACCTGATCGCCCAGGCCAAGACCGGCAGCGGCAAGACCGCGGCCTTCGGCATCGGCCTGCTGAACCCGATCAATCCGCGCTTCTTCGGCTGCCAGGCGCTGGTCATTTGCCCGACGCGTGAACTGGCTGACCAGGTCGCCAAGGAAATCCGTCGCCTGGCCCGCGCCGAAGACAACATCAAGGTCCTGACCTTGTGCGGCGGCGTGTCGTTCGGTCCGCAGATCGGTTCGCTGGAGCACGGCGCGCACATCATCGTCGGCACTCCGGGCCGCATCCAGCAGCACCTGCGCAAAGGTTCGCTGGTGCTTCATGGCCTGAACACGCTGATCCTCGATGAAGCCGACCGCATGCTCGACATGGGTTTCTACGATTCCATCGAAGAAATCATCGCCCAATGCCCGGAGCGTCGTCAGACCCTGCTGTTCTCCGCCACGTACCCGGTGGGCATCAAGCAGTTGGCGTCGAAGTTCATGCGCAACCCGCAGCAAGTGAAGGCCGAGGCGTTCCACGACGACACGCAGATCGAGCAGCGCTTCTACGAGATCTCTCCGGAAGAGCGCATGGACGCCGTGGTCAAGGTCCTCGCGCATCACCGCCCGGCCTCTTGCGTGGCCTTCTGCTTCACCAAGCAGCAGGTTCAGGAAACCGTCGATCACTTGACCGCCAAAGGCATCTCCGCTGTCGGCCTGCACGGCGATCTGGAACAACGTGATCGTGACCAGGTGCTGACGATGTTTGCCAACCGCAGTACTTCGGTACTGGTTGCCACCGACGTCGCCGCCCGCGGCCTGGACATCGATGCGCTGGACATGGTGATCAACGTCGAACTGGCCCGTGATTCGGAAATCCACATTCACCGCGTTGGCCGTACTGGCCGCGCCGGTGAAAAAGGCATCGCGATCAGCCTGGTCGCCCCGTCCGAAGCGCACCGCGCCCAGGCCATCGAGCAACTGCAGAAGTCGCCGTTGAGCTGGGATCAGCTGGACAACCTCAAGTCCCAGGGCGGTGGTCCGTTGCTGCCGCAAATGAGCACGCTGGTCATCGGCGCTGGCCGTAAAGACAAAGTGCGTCCGGGCGATATTCTGGGTGCGTTGACTGGCGATGCCGGGATTCCGGGCGCGCAGGTTGGCAAGATCGCGATTTTCGACTTCCAGGCGTTCGTGGCCGTGGAACGCGCAGTTGCCAAGCAGGCAGTGCAACGCCTGAACGACGGCAAGATCAAAGGCCGTTCGCTGCGCGTGCGTATCTTGTAAGAACAACGCACATCCCCCTGTGGGAGCGAGCCTGCTCGCGATAGCGGAGTATCAGATGACATTTAGTTGTCTGACACCCCGCTATCGCGAGCAGGCTCGCTCCCACAGTTAGTTTTGTGGTGAGACAACTGGAGGACACCGTTTTGCGCTCTACCGAAGTCGTGATCATTGGCGCTGGCGCCGCAGGGTTGATGTGTGCGCTGACCGCCGCCGGGCGCGGACGCGAGGTGATGTTGCTCGACCATGCGAACAAGGCCGGCAAGAAAATCCTGATGTCGGGCGGTGGCCGCTGTAATTTCACCAACATGTACACCGAACCGGGCAATTTTCTCTCGCAGAACGAACACTTCTGCAAATCCGCACTGGCGCGCTACACGCAGTGGGATTTCATCGGCATGGTCGCCAAGCACGGCGTGCCGTACCACGAGAAGAAACTCGGCCAGTTGTTCTGCGATAACAAATCCAGCGACATCCTCGAAATGCTGCTCAACGAGTGCGATCAGGTTGGCGCCAGCCTGCACCTGGACACATCGATCCAGACCATCGAGAAGCTGGAAAGCGGCTATCTGCTGGACACCACACTGGGCCAGATCACCTGTGAATCCTTGGTGATCGCCACGGGCGGCCTGTCGATCCCGACCCTCGGCGCCACCGGCTTCGGTTACCAGGTCGCGAAGCAGTTTGGCCACGAACTGCTGCCGACCCGCGCCGGCCTGGTGCCCTTCACCATCACTGATCAGCTCAAAGAGCTTTGCACCGAACTGTCCGGTACGTCGGTGGATTGCCTGGTGAGCTGCAACGATCAGAGCTTTCGCGAGAACATCCTGTTTACCCATCGCGGCCTTAGCGGTCCGGCGATTTTGCAGATTTCCTCGTTCTGGGAATCCGGCGACCCGGTAGAGATCAACCTGATGCCGGATCACGATGTGCCGAGCTGGCTGCAACAGCAGCAGGCCGAACGTCCGAACAGCGAGCTGAAAACCCTGCTCGGCGAAATCTTCACCAAGAAGATGGCCAACCTGCTGGCGGACAACTGGTTCGTCTCCAAACCGATGAAGCAATACACCCACGCGGAAATTGCCGACATCGCCGAGAAGCTGGCGAGCTGGAAAGTGGTGCCGGCCGGGACCGAAGGCTACCGCACGGCCGAAGTGACCTTGGGCGGCGTCGACACCAACGAAGTCTCGTCCAAGACCATGGAATCGCTGAAAAGCCCTGGGCTGTATTTCATCGGCGAAGTGCTCGACGTGACCGGGCATCTGGGCGGTTTCAACTTCCAGTGGGCGTGGGCCTCCGGGTACGCCGCAGCGCAATTCGTCTGACACAACCAATAACCTGTGGGAGCGAGCCTGCTCGCGATGAGGCCGGTATATTCGACATTGATGTCGACTGTCAGGCCGTTATCGCGAGCAGGCTCGCTCCCACATTGGTTATGGGTGGTTCGATAAAGGAACAGATTTTGCTGTCAGATGTGATCGGCGCCATTGCGTCGGCGTCATTACTGGCTCAATTTAGCGTCATTGCCTCGGAAGGCCCTCGCACTTCATGCCATCGACCCCTTTTCGTCAGTCCCTGCGTCGCCTCTGGGCGCTGGATAAATTCAGTTACAGCGTGCGGGTGTTCATCGCCCTGACCGGCAGCATGGCGCTGTGTTGGTATCAGGATGAAATGGGGCTGCTGATCCCGTTGTTCCTGGGGATCATCGCCAGCGCCCTGGCCGAAACCGACGACAGCTGGCAGGGCCGCCTCAATTCGCTGGCCGTAACGCTGGTCTGCTTCATCGTCGCGGCCCTGTCCGTCGAACTGCTCTTCCCCTACCCCGTCCTATTCATCATCGCTTTCGCATTGGCCGCTTTCTGCCTGACCATGCTCGGTGCGCTCGGCGAACGTTATGGCGCGATTGCCTCGGCGACGTTGATTCTGTCGGTCTACACCATGATCGGCGTGGACCAGCGCGGCGGCGCAGTGACCGATTTCTGGCACGAACCGGTGCTGCTGGTGGCCGGCGCGGCCTGGTACGGTTTGCTTTCGGTGTTGTGGCAGGCGATGTTTTCCAACCAGCCGGTGCAGCAGAGCCTGGCGCGGTTGTTCCGCGAACTGGGCTTTTACCTGAAGCTGAAATCGTCGCTGTTCGAGCCGATCCGGCAGATGGACGTGGAAGCGCGCCGACTGGAACTGGCCCAGCAGAACGGTCGGGTCGTGGCAGCCCTGAACGCTGCCAAGGAAATCATTCTGCACCGGGTCGGCAACGGTCGACCGGGCTCGAAAGTCAGCCGTTACCTGAAGCTCTACTTCCTCGCTCAGGACATCCACGAGCGCGCCAGCTCCTCGCACTATCCGTACAACGCGCTGGCCGACGCCTTTTTCCACAGCGACGTGCTGTTCCGCTGTCAGCGCCTGCTGCGCCAACAGGGCAAGGCTTGCCGAGCGCTGGCGGAATCGATCCAGATGCGCCAGCCATTCATCTATGACGCCAGCTTTGCCGAAGCCCTCAGCGACTTGCATGCATCCCTCGAACACCTGCGTGTCCAGAGCAACCCGGCCTGGCGCGGACTGCTGCGCTCCTTGCGCGCACTGGCCGCCAACCTCGGCACCCTCGACCGTTTGCTCAGCGATGCGAGCAACCCCGACGCCCTCGCCGACGCCACCGACAGCAGCCTGCTCGACCGTTCGCCACGCAGCCTCAAGGATGTGTGGATTCGCTTGCGCACGCAGCTGACGCCGACCTCGCTGCTGTTCCGCCATGCCCTGCGTTTGCCCCTGGCGTTGAGCATCGGCTACGGCATGGTGCATTTGATTCACCCGTCGCAGGGTTACTGGATCATCCTCACCACGCTGTTCGTCTGCCAACCGAACTACGGCGCGACCCGCCGCAAGCTCGGTCAGCGGATCATCGGCACCGCCATCGGCCTGACCGTGGCGTGGGCGCTGTTCGATCTGTTCCCGAACCCGCTGATCCAGTCGTGCTTCGCCATCGCCGCCGGCGTGGTGTTCTTTATCAACCGCACCACCCGTTACACCCTGGCCACGGCCGCGATCACGCTGATGGTGCTGTTCTGCTTCAACCAGGTCGGCGACGGTTACGGCCTGTTCCTGCCGCGCCTGTTCGATACCTTGCTCGGCAGCCTGATCGCCGGCCTGGCGGTGTTCCTGTTCCTGCCGGACTGGCAGGGCCGACGCTTGAACAAAGTGCTGGCCAACACCCTCACCTGCAACAGCATTTACCTGCGCCAGATCATGCAGCAATACGCCGCCGGCAAGAGCGACGACCTGGCTTATCGCCTGGCCCGGCGCAACGCGCACAACGCCGACGCGGCGCTCTCGACCACGCTCGCCAACATGCTGATGGAGCCGGGGCATTTTCGTAAGGAAGCGGATGTCGGGTTCCGTTTCCTGGTGTTGTCGCACACCTTGCTCAGCTATTTGTCAGGACTGGGGGCGCACCGTGAAACCCAACTGCCGACGGACGTGCGCGAGCAATTGATCGAAGGGGCCGGCGTGAAACTGGCGGCGAGCATCGATGAAATCGCTCAAGGGTTGGCGAGCAAACTGCCGATTGCGATTCAGAGTGATGAGGAAGAGGCTCTGGCCAATGAGCTGGAGCAGATGCCGGATGAAATCGATGAAGGGCAGCGGCTGGTGCAGACGCAGTTGGCGTTGATCTGCCGGCAGTTGGGGCCGTTACGGACGTTGGCGGCGCATTTGATCAAGGACACCGGCGAGGATTGAGATGTGTGGTGAGTGGGCCGGCCTCTTCGCGGGCAAGCCTCGCTCCTACAAGTATCGCCGCGATACCTGTAGGAGCTAGGCTTGCCAGCGAAGAGGCCATCAGCAACACCGCAAAAACTACATCCCGTGCTGCTTCATCAACTGCTCATAACTGCCATCCGCTTTCATCTCCGCAATCTCACGGTCGAAACTGGCCACGATCTCTTCATGGTGCGGATTTTTCAGGCTGACCAGAATGTGCAGGCTGTTCTCGCTCAACGGCTTGGGCAGGAACTCCACGGCATTGCGCACCTTGGCGGACTCCCGGGCCAGGTAATAACGCGCGACGTATTCGTCTTCCAGCGTCAGCTTGACCCTATCGGCAGCGACCATGCGCACGGCCATGGCGAAGCTGTGCACCGGGACCTTCTGTAGCGAGGCGTCCTCATCGAACGCCGGTGAATAGGCGTAACCGCGTACCACTGCAATCGGGTAGGTGTGCAGTTGCTGCAGGTTGTTGTATTCGATCGGTGCGTCCTTGCGCTTGAGAAAGCGCACGCGGTTGAGCAGGTACTCGCCGGAAAACCGGCCGAGCCTGGTGCGCTCTTCGGTATACCAGGCGTTCACCAGCACATCGTAACGGCCTTCGCCCACACCCATCAGGGCACGTGCCCAGGGCACCTGTTCAAAGTCACTGGCATAGCCAGCTCGCGCCAGCGCGGTGCTGACAATGTCCGTCGCCAGGCCGCCATTGAGCAGCGTCGCATCAGTAAAGGGTGGCCAGGCATCGGCTACCAGTCGCAGCTTTTCCGCTGCCGCGCTCTGAGTCAGCAACAGCAATCCGATCAAGGCCAAAGCTCGATGCAATCGCGGCATGCTCGAAAATCCTTAGCGGGCGGCTGCCCGACGTGTTTTCAGCCAAAACTCCAAGGCCCCGTAACGGCGAAACCCAGGTACCAACATTAGCTCATCGAAGCCACTGCACAGCGCTTCAGCCCAGATTACACAAAGAAGACAACGCCGCGCGAATTGAATGATGGCATTTTGGCCTTTGTCACAGATTTCTCTGCCATAAAGACATCTTTCGCCCAGGCGATTAGTATCGGAGCGACTAGGTCAACGGAATGTGAAGATGACAATCGATTGGATCTGCAAGCACCACAGTGATCTGGGCAAAGAGCAGCTGTACGCCATTCTGCAGTTGCGCTCAGAGGTTTTCGTTGTGGAGCAGAAATGCGTCTATCAGGACGTGGACGGCCAGGATCTGGAGGGTGACACCTGCCACTTGATGGCCTGGGACGGCGATCGGCTGGTGGCGTACCTGCGCTTGCTCGACCCGGAATTACAGGGCGGCGATGTGGTGATCGGCCGGGTGCTTACCGCCCCGCAGGCGCGCGGCAAAGGGTTGGGTCATGAGCTGATCGCCCTGGCGTTGAAGCAGGCTGCGAAGCGTTGGCCTGATGTGCCGGTTTATCTGTCGGCGCAGGCGCATTTGCAGGGGTATTACGGGCGGTACGGGTTTGTCGTGGCGGGTGAGGAATACGTGGAAGATGGTATTCCGCATATCGGGATGCGTCGTTCTTGAGGGCCTCTTCGCGGGCAAGCCTCGCTCCTACACAGACTTCACTGTTTCTGTAGGAGCGAGGCTTGCCCGCGAAGGCGCCAGATCAAACACCGCAGGAGCTAGGGATATTCCAACACCGCTTTAATCTGCCGCAGATTCCGCTCGATCCATCCCCGATCAATCGCTCCCCACTCGCGAATCCGATAACGCCCCGCATGGTTGCGCGCGCCCTCTTCCTGCTTGAACTCGCAAACGATATCCAGATCCGCCAACGCCGCAATGGTGTCCTGCGCCGTGCGCCGGGGCATGCCGGTCACGTCGGTCAATGCCGGGACGCTGCTGGCCAGCCCACTGTCGATCAGGTACGCCACGTACAAACGGCGATAGAAGCTGCTCTTGGTCTTGCTCACGTCCATCCACACACTCCTTGGCTACTGCATTTCCCGCCACGTCAGGTACACCCGCAAATCGAATTCGACCTGGTGATACCCCGGCAACATGTGTTCGCACAGCTTGTAGAACGCCTTGTTGTGATCCGATTCCTTGAAGTGCGCCAGCTCATGCACCACGATCATCTTCAGGAACTCGCAAGGCGCTTCCTTGAACAGCGAGGCCACGCGAATTTCTTTCTTGGCCTTGAGTTTACCGCCCTGCACCCGCGAGATCGTGGTGTGTAGGCCGAGGGCGCGGTGGGTCAGGTCCAGACGGTTGTCGAACAACACTTTGTCGATGGCCGGGGCGTTACGCAGGTATTCCTGCTTGAGGTCCAGGGCATAGGCATACAGCGCCTTGTCACTCTGCACGTCGTGCTTTTGCGGGTAGCGTTTGTCCAGGTAATCGCCCAGCCGACCTTCGGTGATCAGCCAGCGCACCTGGTCCTGCAACTCTACGGGATAGGCCTGAAGGTATTTCAACGCGGTCATCGGGATAGGCAACATCAATTACTGAAAGGCCGCCAGTGTAGCGAATTCAGTCGACCAACGTGCTCCAGTCGAAGGGCCGCGCAAAGTCGCCGACGTCCTCGGCCATCATCGGCCGCGCCACCAGGAAACCTTGCACGTACTCGCAGCCATTGGCTTGCAGCCATTCATATTGCGCGACGGTTTCCACGCCTTCGGCGATCACCAGCATTCCGTACTGCTTGCACAAGTCGATCACATTGCGCACCAACGCCGCATCCCGCGAAGAGTCCGGCAACCGGGCGATCACATGCCGGTCAAGCTTGAGCGTGTCCAGTTCCAGGTCCCGCAGATGCGATAACGAGCACGGCCCGGAGCCGAAATCATCCAGCGCCACCCGCACCCCCAGATTGCGCAGCAGGCGCAGTTGTTTGCGGGTTTCATCGGGATTGTGCATCAAGGCCTCTTCCGTTACCTCGACCTCCAGATGCCGCGCCTGCAAGCCATGGCGCTCCAGTACCTGACGCAACTCGGTGACCAGATTTGGCATGCCGAACTGTGTACTGCTCAAGCTGACGCCCAGCACCAAATCTTCGGCAAACAAGGTTTCCCAGGCTTTGCGTTGCCCGGCGCCGCGATGATAAATCCAGCTGCCCAGACGACTGATCAACCGCGCCTCTTCCAGCAACGGCAAAAACAGCCCCGGCGGCACGTCGCCGACGCTCGGATGCTGCCAGCGCAGCAGGGCTTCGAACCCGCGAATCTGCCCTCCGGCAATGGCCACCTGCGGTTGATACACCAGATTGAAATCGCGGTTTTCGATGGCGGTGCGCACACTTTCTTCGAGCATCAGCCGTGAGCGCGCGCGACCGTTCATGTCATGGTCATAGAAGCGATATTGCTGACGCCCGGCACGCTTGGCTTCGTACATGGCGATGTCGGACGCTCGCAGCAAACCATCGAGATTGGCCCCGCAATCCGGATACGTGGCGATGCCGATGCTGGCCCCGAGGGCGATATCCAGCCCATCGATCTGCTGACAGATCGACACCCGCTCAATCAGCTTCTCGGCAATCTTGGCCGCTTGCTCGGGGAACTCCAGATCGAGCAGCGCCGTGAACTCATCGCCGCCCATGCGCGCCAGAATGTCGAAGGGTCGCAAGCAAGCCTTCAGCTGTTCGGACACCCAGCGCAACACGCGGTCACCGGCATCGTGACCAAGGGAATCGTTGACCCGTTTGAAACCGTCGAGGTCGAGGTACAGCAACACCCAGGCGCTGTCGTTACGCTCACCGCGCAGCAGCAGGTTTTCCACGGTCTGATAGAAACCACGGCGATTGAGCAGGCCGGTCAACGGGTCGGTCACCGCCTGGAACTCCAGCTGCTGATGCAGATGACGCACCACCGACATGTCCAGCACCGTCACCACCATCGCGTGTTGCTCGGTTGGCAACGGCGCGCATGAAAGTGCGACAGGCACCTGCTGGCCCGGCGCTGTACGCAATAGCGCATCGTGCAGGCGCAGGGTTTCGCCGCGTTTGTAACCGGCCAGCAGTTCTGAATCGGCCCAGACCGGAATATGCGGCTTTTGCAGGTAATCCAGAAACTCTTTGCCTTGCAGGTCTTGCACCGTGGCATTGAGCAGTCGCGACATCGCCGGGTTGGCAAAGCGGATCAGGCCGTCCTCGCCGACCACCAGGATGCCTTCGGCGGCATTGTCCAGCACCGAGGCGTTGAAGGCGCGCGCGACCTCCAGATCGTGGCTCAGGCGCTGCAACGCCCGGCGATTGCGCTGATGCTCCAGCAGCGCCTGGACTTTGGGCTTGAGAATCTGCGGGTCGAACGGTTTGAACAGATAATCCACCGCACCACTGGCGTAGCCCTTGATCACGGCATCCTGGGACTGTTCGTTGGCGGTGAGGAAAATGATCGGCGTGAGACGGGTGCGCTGACTGCCGCGCATCAGGCGCGCCACTTCAAAGCCATCCATGCCCGGCATCTGCACATCCAGCAGCACCAGGTCGATATCGTGTTCGAGCAGAAGGCCGAGGGCTTCGAAACCGGACGCAGCAGTAATGACCTGCCAGTCCTGGCGCTGCAGCAACGCGCGCATGCTGATCAGGTTTTCAGGGTAATCATCGACGATTAAAAGGGTTGAGCTGCCTTCGGCTGGCGTGGGTTGCGCGCATTCCATGCTGCTTCTCTATGTCGGGGCGTCAGGCCGGTTTCTCGTGAAAACCGGACAAATGTTACGTCTTCACTCTAGACCGGGATTCGCGAAAGCAGAAGATATCAGTACGCCATCATTTAACTAAAGGGTTCATTGCCCGACTAACGGTCGCCTCTACAGCCCGCTAAAACCGGGAAAGATGGCCTTTTAACAGGATTTTGACGTCATCCATTTGTCAGACAGACGTTAACAAAATAGCCTTCTACGCTTATAAAGACCGCCCCCAAAGGCGCGTGCTAGAGCTTCTGGTACGTCCGTGCCGCAAAAATTCGTGGAAGCTTTGCCTATGATCGATCTCGCATCCTGGAACCTCAGCGTTCCCGTCGGTAACCCGCCGTACACCGTTGAAACGGCCAAACTGGTGAATGGGTTCAAGGATCAATACTTCCACTCCGACACCGGCACACTGTTTTTCTGGTCGCCGGTGACTGGCACCCGCACCGAAAATGCCAAATACCCCCGCACCGAACTACGGGAAACCTACAGCAACGGCACCCTGAAAAACTGGTACTACCCGGACGCCGACAATTCCCTGCGCGCCACCCTGGCGGTGAACCAGGTGCCGAGCTCCGGCAAAATCGTCATCGGCCAGATCCACGCCTACGAAAGCCAGAAACCCATGGTGAAGGTCGAGTATCAGTACAAGACCACCACCAAGACCGGCAACATCGTCGCCAAAGTGCGCATGCACCCCGATGACGACGTAGGCCGGGTAATCACCATCGCCACCGGCGTGAAACTGGATCAGGAGTTCTCCTACCTCATCCACCTCAGCCCTGGCGGTGCGCTGGGCATCAGTGCCGCGGGTTATCAGTGGGACACCAACATCAGCGCCACGTGGCGGGTCAAACCCCTGTACTTCAAGGCCGGGGTGTATGTGCAGGACAACACCGGGTACACCAGTGAAGGCGGTAAAGTGACATTTAGCAAACTGGATATTGATCACGATAAGTGATGTGAATCACGGCTGAACCTGTGGGAGCGGGCTTGCTCGCGATGGCGGAGTGTCATTCAACGTTGAAGTCGCCTGACACCCCGCCATCGCGAGCAGGCTCACTCCTACAATGACCGCATTTAACCAAGAGTCATCGCCCATAAAAAAACCCGCCTCTCGGCGGGTTTTTTGTGCAACTCAAACGCTGAAGGCTTAGTTAACCTTGGCGTTCAACTCACCTTTCAGATAACGCTGATACATGCCTTCCAGCGAAATCGCTTTGATCTTCGAAGCGTTACCGGCAGTGCCGAAGGCTTCGTAGCGAGCGATACACACATCACGCATCGCAGTCACGGTCGCGCCGAAGAACTTACGCGGGTCAAATTCGCTCGGGTTGGTGGCCATCAGGCGACGCATCGCACCGGTGGATGCCAGGCGCAGGTCGGTGTCGATGTTGACCTTGCGCACGCCGTGCTTGATGCCTTCGACGATTTCTTCAACCGGTACGCCGTAGGTTTCTTTGATGTCGCCGCCGTACTGGTTGATGATCGCCAGCCACTCTTGCGGAACCGAAGACGAACCGTGCATCACCAGGTGGGTGTTCGGGATGCGTTTGTGGATTTCTTTGATGCGGTCGATGGCCAGCACGTCGCCGGTAGGCGGCTTGGTGAACTTGTACGCGCCGTGGCTGGTGCCGATGGCGATGGCCAGGGCGTCAACTTGAGTGCGTTTGACGAAGTCGGCAGCTTCTTCCGGGTCGGTCAGCATCTGGCTGTGATCCAGAACGCCTTCAGCGCCGATGCCGTCCTCTTCACCGGCCATGCCGGTTTCCAGCGAACCCAGGCAGCCCAGCTCGCCTTCTACCGATACGCCACAGGCGTGAGCCATGGCTACGGTTTGTTGGGTAACACGGACGTTGTAGTCGTAGTCGGTCGGCGTCTTGCCGTCTTCGCCCAGGGAGCCGTCCATCATCACCGAGCTGAAGCCCAGTTGAATGGAGCGCTGGCAGACGTCAGGGCTGGTGCCGTGGTCTTGGTGCATGCACACCGGGATGTGCGGGAATTCTTCGATTGCCGCCAGGATCAGGTGACGCAGGAACGGTGCGCCGGCGTATTTGCGAGCACCGGCCGACGCCTGGACGATCACCGGGGAGTCAGTCTTGTCAGCGGCTTCCATGATGGCGCGCATCTGCTCAAGGTTGTTGACGTTGAAGGCTGGAACGCCGTAGCCGAACTCGGCTGCGTGGTCCAGCATCTGGCGCATGCTGATAAGTGCCATTGTGTGTGTCTCTCCCGGTTTGGGTCGTTAATCGTGCCAGCCTGCCGGAGCGGCGGCGGCTATTCAAGTTATTGCAGATCGGGGGTTAATCCAGTCCGCTCATTCGGTATTACGCAGAAACCCTGTAGGAGCGAAGCTTGCTCGCGAAAGCGGTTTAACTGACACCACATGCGTTGAATGTGGCGCCCTCTTCGCGAGCAAGCTTCGCTCCTACAAGCTTGGCACAAGCCTTCAATTACTCGGCTTTACAACCGCGGCCGATCAAATCGTTGGTGGCGACCCAGTAAACCAGGCCTTCCTCACCTTTTATGTGAAACGCCAGCATGTCGTTGCTGTACAGCGAACCTTCGGCGCCTGGCTCAAGCTTCAGGCGATAGACCTGATCGGCCCCACCGAGGCGCACGTCGACGGCCTTATGGCTGTCGTCAGTGTAGCGCCAGACCACTTTGGCCTGGCTGTCGCAGGTCCAGGTGGCCCAGCTGTCCGTTGATTGGGCCGGCTTGAACAGGTCAAAATTCGAGCAACCTGCCAGCAGCACCAGCGCCGTGATGGCGATAAAACCTTTCATCCGTGTTCCTCGACTGACGGCGCACGCTGCCAGCCCTGAGTAAGGAGTCAGACCCGTCAAGGACAACCATGTTCCTTGGCGGGGGTCTGTGTTTCGTATTTGTCCAGGCCATCAGGCCCGGAACGCTTGTTGAGCACCGGGTTGGTTTCCGCTTGCCAGTCAGCCTGGTAGCAGCTTTTTTGTACCGATTGCGGCGCAGGTTCCGGTGCGGCCTTCGGGTTACTCCCGCAAGCCGCCAGTGAACCGGCGACGATCAACAGCGCTAGCGTCTTGACCATCTGAACACTCCTTTGCCTGGTCAAATCAGCGACCTCAGGCCTTGGCCCGACTTTCCAGGACTTCTACGGCCGGCAACACTTTGCCTTCGACGAATTCGAGGAATGCGCCGCCGCCGGTAGAAATGTAGGAGATCTGATCCGCTACGCCATATTTATCAATGGCCGCCAGGGTGTCGCCGCCGCCCGCGATGGAGAACGCCGAGCTTTCAGCGATGGCCTGGGCCAAGACTTTGGTGCCGTTACCGAACTGGTCGAATTCGAACACGCCGACCGGGCCGTTCCACAGGATGGTCTTGGACGACTTCAGCAGCTCGGCGAAATTCGCCGCGGTCTGTGGGCCGATGTCCAGGATCATGTCGTCTGCCGCCACATCGGCGATCAGCTTGACGGTGGCGGTGGCGCTTTCAGCGAATTCCTTGGCGACTACCACGTCGACCGGCAGCGGCACGCTGACTTTGGCGGCGATGGCGCGAGCGGTGTCCAGCAGGTCCGGTTCGTACAGGGACTTGCCGACCGGGTGACCGGCTGCGGCCAGGAAGGTGTTGGCAATGCCGCCGCCGACGATCAGCTGGTTGCAGATCTGGCTCAGGCTGTTCAGCACGTCGAGTTTGGTCGATACCTTGGAACCGGCAACGATGGCTGCCATTGGTTGAGCCGGAGCGCCCAAGGCTTTACCCAGTGCGTCCAGTTCAGCGGCCAGCAACGGGCCCGCGGCCGCGACTTTGGCGAACTTGGCCACGCCGTGGGTCGAACCCTCGGCGCGGTGAGCGGTGCCGAAGGCGTCCATCACGAACACGTCGCACAGGGCGGCGTATTGCTCGGCCAGTTCGTCAGCGTTCTTTTTCTCGCCCTTGTTGAAGCGCACGTTTTCGAACAGCACGATGTCGCCGGCCTTGACGTCAACGCCGCCCAGGTAATCGGCAACCAGCGGCACTTCGCGGCCCAGGGCCTTGCTCAGGTAGTCAGCGACAGGCTTGAGGCTGTTCTCGGCCGAGAACTCGCCTTCAGTCGGACGGCCAAGGTGCGAGCAGACCATCACGGCCGCGCCTTTTTCCAGGGCCAGCTTGATGGTCGGCAGCGAGGCCAGGATTCGCGCATCGCTGGTGACAACACCGTCCTTGACTGGGACGTTGAGGTCTTCGCGGATCAATACGCGCTTACCTTGCAGATCGAGGTCGGACATCTTCAACACGGTCATGGGTCGCACTTCCTACGGTTTTTTTGAAGTTGCTGTTTGCAGATAGTGTTCTGCAACGTCCAGCATTCGGTTGGCAAAACCCCATTCGTTGTCGAACCAGGCCAGGATGTTCACCAGCCGTGGGCCGGAAACTCGGGTCTGACTGGCATCGACGATCGCCGAATGTGGGTCATGGTTGAAATCACAGCTTGCGTGGGGCAGCTCGGTGTAGGCCAGCAGGCCTTTGAGCGGGCCGCTGGTGGCAGCCTCGCGCAGAATCCGGTTGACCTCGGTGGCGTCGGTATCGCTCACGGTCTGCATCGTAATATCGAGGCAAGACACGTTCACCGTCGGCACCCGCACGGCTTTGGCCTGAATTCGCCCGGCAAGTTCCGGCAACAGGCGTTCGATGCCGCGCGCCAGACCAGTGGACACCGGAATCACCGACTGAAACGCCGAACGCGTACGGCGCAGGTCTTCGTGGTGATAGGCGTCGATCACCGGCTGATCGTTCATCGCCGAGTGGATGGTGGTGATCGACACGTACTCCAGACCGATGGCCTGATCCAGCAGGCGCAACAGCGGCACGCCGCAGTTGGTGGTGCAGGATGCGTTGGACACCAGCAGCTCGTCGCCGGTCAGGCAATCCTGGTTCACGCCGTAGACGATGGTGGCGTCGACATCCGCCTCGCTGGCCATCGGCTGGGAAAACAGCACGCGTGGTGCGCCGGCGTCGAGGAAACGCTGACCGTCTTCACGGGTGTGGTAAGCGCCGGAGCACTCCAGCACCAGATCCACGCCCAGGGACGCCCAATCGATGCCTTCGGGGGTGGCACTGCGCAGGACCTTCACGCAGTCGCCATTAATATGCAGACAATCGCCGTCGACCTTCACCTCGCCGGGAAAACGCCCGTGAGTGGAGTCGAAGCGTGTCAGGTATTCGATGCTGGCCATGTCCGCCAGATCGTTGATCGCGACAATTTCAAACCCGGCCGCCGAGCCTCGCTCAAACAACGCACGCAAGACGCAACGACCAATCCGGCCGTAGCCGTTGAGTGCAACTTTGTAGGGACGCGGTTGAGGCATGGGGTTCTCGATTACCGTGGTGAATCCGTTAGTGCAGCGTTGAATGTTCCATCGTCATCGCGAGCAGGCTCGCTCCCACATGGACGGTGTAGAACCCTGTGGGAGCGAGCCTGCTCGCGATAGCGTCAGATCAGACGACGCAACTTCTGGATCAGTCTTCCAGCAGCTCTTCAGCCTGACCCAGGATGTTTTCCAGGGTGAAGCCGAACTCTTCGAACAAGGCTGGCGCAGGCGCCGACTCGCCGTAGGTGGTCATGCCGATGACGCGACCTTCCAGGCCCACGTACTTGTACCAGTAGTCCGCGTGAGAGGCTTCGATGGCGATGCGGGCGCTGACCTGCAACGGCAGGACCGATTGCTTGTAGTCGGCGTCCTGGGCATCGAACACGCTGGTGCACGGCATCGAAACGACGCGTACTTTACGACCCTGCTCGGTCAGCTTGTCATAAGCCTGAACCGCCAGGCCGACTTCGGAACCGGTGGCGATCAGGATCAGCTCAGGCTCGCCTGCACAGTCCTTCAACACGTAACCGCCACGGGAGATCTCTTCGATCTGAATCGCGTTGCGGGTTTGGTGCTGCAGGTTCTGACGCGAGAAGATCAAGGCCGAAGGACCGTCCTTGCGCTCCAGTGCGCACTTCCAGCTCACCGCCGATTCCACGGCGTCGGCTGGACGCCAGGTGTCGAGGTTTGGCGTGCAGCGCAGGCTGGCCAGTTGCTCGATAGGCTGGTGAGTCGGGCCGTCTTCGCCCAGACCGATGGAGTCGTGGGTGTAGACGTGGATCACGCGCTGCTTCATCAAGGCCGACATGCGCACAGCGTTGCGGGCGTATTCCATGAACATCAGGAAGGTCGCGCCGTAAGGCACCAGGCCGCCGTGCAAGGCAACGCCGTTCATGATGGCGGTCATGCCGAACTCGCGTACGCCGTAGTACATGTAGTTGCCGCTGGCGTCTTCAGCCGTGACGCCTTTGCAGCCTTTCCACAGGGTCAGGTTGGAACCGGCCAGGTCAGCGGAGCCGCCGAGGAACTCAGGCAGCAACGGGCCGAACGCGTTGAGAGCGTTCTGGCTGGCTTTACGGCTGGCGATGGTTTCGCCTTTGGCAGCGACTTCAGCGATATAAGCATCGGCTTTCTCGGTGAAGTCGGCCGGCAGATCACCGCTCAGACGACGAATCAGTTCGTTCGCTTCGGTCGGGAAAGCGGCGGAGTAGGCAGCGAAACGCTGGTCCCACTCGGCTTCGGCAGCGCGGCCGGCTTCCTTGGCGTCCCACTCGGCGTAGATGTCGGCCGGGATTTCGAACGGACCGTGGTTCCACTTCAGTGCAGTACGGGTCAGTGCGATTTCCGCGTCACCCAATGGGGCGCCGTGGCAGTCTTCTTTACCTTGCTTGTTCGGCGAACCGAAACCGATGGTGGTCTTGCAGCAGATCAGGGTCGGCTGCGCGCTTTTGCGAGCGGTCTCGATGGCGATTTTGATCTCTTCAGGATCATGACCGTCGACGTTGCGGATCACCTGCCAGTTGTAGGCTTCGAAACGCTTCGGCGTGTCATCGGTGAACCAGCCTTCGACTTCGCCGTCGATGGAGATGCCGTTGTCATCGTAGAAGGCGATCAGTTTGCCCAGGCCCAAAGTACCGGCGAGCGAGCCGACTTCGTGGGAAATGCCTTCCATCATGCAGCCATCACCCAGGAACACATAGGTGTGGTGGTCAACGATGTTGTGGCCCGGACGGTTGAACTGCGCCGCCAGGACTTTTTCAGCCAGGGCAAAACCCACGGCGTTGGCCAGACCCTGGCCCAGTGGACCGGTGGTGGTTTCAACGCCCGGGGTGTAGCCGAGTTCCGGGTGACCCGGGGTGCGGCTGTGCAGTTGACGGAATTGCTTCAGGTCATCGATCGACAGGTCGTAGCCGGTCAGGTGCAGCAGCGAGTAGATCAGCATCGAGCCGTGGCCATTGGACAGCACGAAGCGGTCACGGTCGGCGAACGATGGATTGCTCGGGTTGTGCTTCAGGTAGTCACGCCAAAGTACTTCGGCGATATCCGCCATACCCATCGGGGCACCGGGATGGCCGCTGTTGGCTTTTTGCACGGCATCCATGCTGAGGGCACGAATGGCGTTGGCACGCTCACGACGGCTGGGCATCGCTGATCTCCTAGGGTTTGAATAAAACGAAACGGAAAAAAGGCGAGCATTTTCCCTCACAGGCATGCCTCGCGGCAATGACAGATAGTCATCTGAAGGCGTTTTTCCAATGGATAAAGACGGTTTCGGCTGGTGAAACCTTTCTGCTATTCGTTTGTAGAGCGGAACAAGTCATCAGAAGTGCCACCCATCGAGCAATATCAAAACTTTTTGATATTGCTCTTGCGGTACTTTCTGACCGTCACTAGACTGCTGGCCCTATGAATTTACGCGTGCCTTCCATTCAACATGACGAGAGCGATGAGCTGGCGGCCCTGTGCAAGGCCGGTGGCGATCCTCTGCGGCTGAATGTATTGCGCGCGCTGGCCAACGACTCGTTTGGCGTACTCGAGCTGGCGCAGATCTTCGGTATTGGCCAGTCGGGCATGAGTCATCACCTCAAGGTACTGGCCCAGGCCGACCTGGTGGCGACGCGCCGTGAAGGCAACGCGATTTTCTACCGTCGCGCCCTGCCCCACACCGACCTGCTCGGCGGCAAGTTGCACGCAGCGCTGCTCGAAGAAGTGGACAACCTGACCCTGCCTGCCGATGTGCAGTCGCGGATCGGTCAGGTCCACGGGCAACGCGCAGCGGCCAGCCAAGACTTTTTCTCACGGGTCGCGGAGAAGTTTCGCGCCCAGCAAGACCTGATTGCCGGCCTGCCGCAGTACCGCGAAAGCGTGGTGGCCTTGCTCGATAAACTGAGCTTCAGCGAAGGCGCCACGGCCATCGAAGTCGGCCCTGGCGACGGTGCTTTTCTGCCGGAACTGGCGCGCCGTTTCACTCACGTCACCGCGCTGGACAACAGCCAGGCGATGCTCGAATTGGCGCGGCAGGTCTGCGAACGTGAAACGCTGGCTAACGTCAGCCTGCAACTGGCCGATGCATTGAATGGCGTAAGCCTCAAGGCCGATTGCGTTGTACTGAACATGGTGCTGCACCACTTTGCCGCGCCGGCCGATGCGCTCAAGCACATGGCCAAATTGCTGCAACCGGGCGGTAGCCTGCTTGTGACAGAGTTATGTAGCCACAACCAGAGTTGGGCCAGGGAGGCCTGCGGTGATCTCTGGTTGGGGTTTGAACAGGACGATCTGGCCCGTTGGGCCACCGCTGCGGGACTCGTTCCCGGGGAAAGCCTCTATGTAGGCTTACGTAATGGTTTCCAGATTCAGGTCCGCCACTTTCAGCGGCCAACTGGCGACACTCACCATCGGTAAATTCAGGAAAAAATCGAGATGAGCGAATACTCCCTCTTCACCTCCGAGTCCGTGTCCGAAGGGCATCCGGACAAAATCGCCGACCAGATTTCCGATGCGGTGCTGGACGCCATCATTGCTGAAGACAAGTTCGCCCGTGTGGCGTGCGAAACGCTGGTAAAAACCGGCGTGGCAATCATCGCAGGTGAAGTCACCACGTCGGCCTGGGTCGACCTGGAAGAAATCGTGCGTAACGTCATTCTGGACATCGGCTACAACAGCTCCGATGTCGGCTTCGACGGCGCCACTTGCGGTGTGATGAACATCATCGGCAAGCAGTCCCCTGACATCAACCAGGGTGTTGACCGTGCCAAGCCTGAAGATCAGGGCGCCGGCGACCAGGGCCTGATGTTCGGCTACGCCAGCAACGAAACCGACGTGCTGATGCCAGCACCGATCACGTTCTCGCACCAACTGGTTCAGCGCCAGGCCGAAGCCCGTAAATCCGGCCTGCTGCCTTGGCTGCGCCCGGACGCCAAGTCGCAAGTGACTTGCCGTTACGAAGGCGGCAAGGTTGTCGGTATCGACGCCGTTGTACTGTCGACCCAGCACAACCCTGAAGTGTCGTACAAAGACCTGCGCGAAGGCGTGATGGAGCTGATCGTCAAGCACGTGCTGCCTGCCGAACTGCTGACCAAAGACACCCAGTTCCACATCAACCCGACTGGCCAGTTCATCATTGGCGGCCCAGTGGGTGACTGCGGTCTGACCGGTCGCAAGATCATCGTCGACAGCTACGGCGGCATGGCCCGTCACGGCGGCGGCGCGTTCTCCGGTAAAGATCCATCGAAGGTTGACCGTTCCGCGGCCTACGCCGGTCGTTACGTGGCGAAGAACATCGTCGCTGCTGGCCTGGCCGAGCGTTGCGAGATTCAGGTTTCCTACGCGATCGGTGTTGCCCAGCCGACTTCGATCTCGTTGAACACCTTCGGCACCGGCAAAATCAGCGACGACAAAATCGTCAAACTGGTTCGCGAAGTGTTCGACCTGCGTCCATACGCAATCACCACCATGCTTGACCTGCTGCACCCGATGTACCAGGAAACCGCAGCGTACGGCCACTTCGGTCGCACCCCGGCGACCAAGACCGTGGGCGAAGACACCTTCACCACGTTCACCTGGGAAAAAACCGACCGCGCCGACGACCTGCGTTCGGCTGCCGGCCTGTAAGACCTCCCCGGCGGTACCAAAAGCCCTGCACGGTTCGCCGTGCGGGGCTTTTTATTGTCTTGCCTTTGAGACCGAGTCGCCCCCATCGCCGGCAAGCCGGTCTCGCTCCTACATTGGAATGCATTTCCCTGTAGGAGCGAGCCTGCTCGCGAAGAGGCCAGCCCAGTCACCCGGAAACACCAGGCAAAACACCCACCGTCCCCGCCAGAAAATACTGACTAGCCTTCAAGCATCCCCCTGAGCAAGGACGCTCACGATGCTTCTGCGCCTGTTTTTTGTTTTCTTCCTGACCTTGGTCTGCTCGATATCAAAGGCAGCCGACTGCCCCGACTGGCTACCCGACAGGGCTCTGGACGAAATCACCACCCTGCAAAAACAGATCGACACCTGGGATGACAGTTATCACCACCATGGCCGCTCGCTGGTTGCCGACGAACTTTACGATCAAGCCCTCGCTCGCCTCACCGAATGGCGCAGTTGCTTTGACTTGGGCCTGACGCCCGAACCATTACGCACGGCTGGCGGCAAAACTGCCCACCCCATTGCCCACACCGGACTGGAAAAAGTGCGAGATGGTCGTGCAGCCGAAACCTGGATGCGCGATCGCAAGGACCTCTGGGTACAACCCAAAGTCGATGGTGTGGCGGTGACGCTGATCTACCGCAAGGGCGTACTGCACCAGGCAATCAGTCGCGGCGACGGAATAAACGGGCAAGACTGGACGGCCTCGGCGCGACTGATCCCCGCCATCCCCCGGCAACTGTCGCAACCGCTGGACCTGCTGGTTCAAGGCGAACTCTATTGGCGACTGGCCGACCATGTGCAAGCCAAGGCGAGAAGCCTCAATGCCCGCGCCACCGTGGCCGGTTTGATGGCGCGCAAGGAACTCAGCCCTGAGCAGGCGACCGGCATCGGCCTGTTTATCTGGGACTGGCCACAAGGCCCGGCCGGTTTGCCTGCTCGCATCGCCGCTCTGGATGAGCTGGGTTTGCCGAGCATCGCGCCTTACAGTCAGCCGGTACAGACGTTTGCCGATGCTGAACACTGGCGCAATTACTGGTACCGCTCGCCCCTGCCCTTTGCCAGTGACGGTGTGGTCCTGCGCCAGAGCCAACGGCCTTCGGCCGAGCGCTGGCAGGCAAAAACACCGTACTGGGCCGTCGCCTGGAAATACCCCTTTGCCCAGGCGCTGGCCGAAGTACGCAAAGTCGACTTCAAGGTCGGCCGCACCGGACGGATCACCCCCGTGCTGGACTTGAAACCGGTGACGCTCGATGACCGGCAGATCAAGCGTGTCAGCGTCAGCTCACTGCGGCGCTGGGAGGAGCTGGACATCCGCCCCGGTGATCAGGTGTCCATCAGCCTCGCGGGGCTGACCATTCCCCGGCTCGACGGCGTCGTACTACGCGCCGCCGAACGCCCAGCCTTGAACACGCCGCTGGCAGCGGACTTTCATCATTTGAGTTGCTGGCAACCGACGCCGGGCTGCGAAAGCCAGTTTCTCGCGCGACTGACCTGGCTCAGTGGCAAGCAAGGGTTGGCCATGCCTCATGTCGGCCCGGGAACATGGGAGACACTTTTCGAAACAGGCCACCTGAACGGCCTGCTGGATTGGTTGACCCTCGATGCTCAAGAGCTTGCTAACATTAACGGCTTCGGCGAGCGCAGCAGTACTCGTCTTCTAAACAGTTTCAACAGTGCCCGCCAACGCCCTTTTGCTCGCTGGCTCAAAGCCCTGGGTTTACCACCGACCGGCCAGGCAAACCTCGCCGACTCCTGGCAGGAACTGGCACAACGAAACACCGAACAATGGCAGGCCGAAGCCGGCATCGGCCCGGGACGCGCGGCGCAATTGAGCGCATTTTTCCGCGACCCGCAGGTCCTGGCCTTGAGCGACACATTACGTGCGGCGGGGATCGACGGTTTTTAGCAACCGCAGATTCTCGCCCGCCCGGGAACCCAAAGAGGCCGACGAGCTCAAACGCCCATCGCCCTATCGACCCGATTGCACCTGCACATGGAGCTTTTATGAAATTTCTTTCACCGCTCGCCCTGCTGACCCTTTGCAGCGTGATGGCCGCTCCACTGATGGCCGTCGAAGAGGCCCCGGGGCTGACCGGTTGTGCCGCCAAGAAACAGGGCATCATCAACCAGATCGAACTGGCCAAATCCCATGGCAACGCCGAACAGCAGGCAGGCCTGGAAACGGCACTGAGCGAAGTCACCGCGCATTGCACCGACGCTTCGCTGAAGAAGGAGCGGGAAAACAAGGTCCTCGACGCCAAGCATGACGTCAGCCAGCGCCAGGCCGACCTCGACAAAGCCATGAAGAAAGGCGACCCCGAGAAGATCAACAAGCGCAAAGACAAACTGGCCGAGTCGCGCAAGGAACTGCAAGACGCGCTCGACGAGCTGGATAAATAAGAAAAGGTAAAGTCAGGAATTTGCAGCGTTCTTCAGGGAGCTTCGCGAGCAGGCTCGCTCCCACAGGTGAATGCATTCCAATGTGGGAGCGAGCCTGCTCGCGAAAGCGTCAGCAAGAGCGCTGCAAATCAATGATCCCGAAATTCCTTATGGCACGCACTGCAGGCATCTTCGACCTTCTGCACCGCCGGCCCCAGGTTGCTGGCCTTGTATGGCTGAACCTTGCTGGCAATCACCAATTCACCGGTGGCGGCTTCAAGGGTGCGGGCCATTTCCTGAAAGCGTGCCTGTTTCTGCCACACATCGCCCTTGGCGCTAGTGTGATCTTCTTCGCGCACCTGCGGAAAATGCTTCCACGGTTCCTGGGACAGCGCATCGAGTTTCACCGCGCCGTCAGCGAATTTCGGGCCGTCGAATGGAATGCGGCCGCGCAACATGCCACCCAGGTCTTCGCCGGTCTTGAGCATTTGTTTGAAGATTGCCTTGCGCTGGCCCAGTGGCGAATTCGGATCGACACCGCCGCACGCGGACAAGGTCAGGCAGGCCAGCAATACAACGGAAAGTCTTTTAAGAGTCATGGTGGCTTCAGGTCACGGGAAACGGCGGCCAGTATCCTCGCGTCATCGGCAAAGACCAATAGCCCTATTATCAATACGGGTTGTTTGAGCGCATGGAGCACTCAGGCAATCGACAAAGGAATTACTCCATGAACAGCCGTTTCAAGGCATGGCGTCACCGCCTCGCCTGGACCCTCCCGATGGTGGCCGTGCTCGCAGGCTGCACCGGCGGTGACAACAACAAACCCAAGACCCACGCGCTGGCGACTTATTCCAGCGCCACCTGGGAAGCCCTGCCGACGGTGTCCGATAACGACCTGGTCGCCGGCTTCGGTTCATGGCGCAGCGCCTGCACCCGACTCAAGGCCGACCCGATCTGGGGCTCGACCTGCGCTGCTGCCACCAACGTGCCGCAAACCGCCAGTGACATTCGCGGCTTCCTCAAACAGAACCTCGACGTCTACGGCCTGCGCGCCGCCAACGACAATCCCAACGGCTTGATCACCGGTTACTACGAACCGGTCTACCCCGGCAGCCTGACCCAAACTGCCGTGGCGAACATCCCGGTATACGGGGTTCCAGAAGACATGATCATCGTCTCTCTGGACAGCATCTACCCGGAGCTCAAAGGCAAACGCCTGCGCGGACGGCTCGAAGGTCGCGTGCTCAAGCCTTACGACGATGCAGCAACCATCGAAACCAAAGGGGTCAAGGCGCCGGTCGTGGCGTGGCTGACCGACCCGATGAACCTGCAATTCCTGCAAATCCAGGGTTCCGGTCGCATTCAGCTCGACGATGGTCGCCAGTTGCGCATTGCGTATGCCGACCAGAACGGTCATCCGTATCGCCCCATCGGCCGCTGGCTGGTAGAGCAAGGCGAACTGAAGAAAGAAGACGTGACCATGGGCGCAATCAGCGACTGGGCCAAGGCCAATCCGGCGCGCATTCCGGAACTGCTCGGCAGCAACCCGAGCTATGTGTTCTTCACCCGCAACCCGGACAGCAATGAAGGCCCTCGCGGATCGCTGAACGTACCGCTGACGGCGGGTTACAGCGCGGCAGTGGATCGCAAAGTGATTCCGCTGGGCAGCCTGTTGTGGTTATCCACAACGCGGCCGGACGGCACTGCACTGGTTCGTCCGGTGGCAGCTCAAGACACTGGCGGCGCGATTGCCGGTGAAGTCCGTGCGGATTTGTTCTGGGGCACCGGCGAAGCGGCGGGTCAACTGGCTGGCGACATGAAGCAGCAGGGGCAGATCTGGATGCTCTGGCCCAAAGGCGCGGCCTTGCCGCAAGTGCCTCAGGTGGCTGATGCGGTTAAAGCCAACCCTTAATTACTGTGGCGGCAGATAGATAGCTTTCGCGGGCAAGCCACGCTCCTACAGGGATCTGCGGCGATCACACAATTGTGATCGACTGTAATACCTGTAGGAGCGAGCGGGCGGCGATCCGACTTGCCCGCGAAGGGGTCAGTAAAAACACCGCAGATATGTCAGACCGAAATCACAAAGAAACTCACGATCAACCCCATCCCCACAAACCACACCAGCGACCGCAGAATCGCCCAGTCCGCCAGGTAGCAAATGATGTACAGCAGACGGCTGGTGATGAACAACACCGACAGCACATTGATCGTCACCAGCTCGGCGTTGCCGGCCAGGTGGGCCACGATCACCGCCGCCGCGAACGCCGGGGTCACTTCGAAACTGTTCAATTGCGCTGCATAGGCGCGCCGGCCCAAACCATTCAGTGACTCGAGAAAATCCCGGGGGTCATGGTTGTCTTTCAGTCCAAAACGGCCACTGATCTTGGCAATCCCCACGCAGAGATAGGGCAGGAAGAACGCAATCAAAATGCACCACAGAGCAACCGTCATATCGCAGTCCCTTTCTTCGAGTTATAAAATCCGGATTCCGGTCAAAACTTCATCACCAACATGCCGATCAGCACCAGCCCACAGGCCAAGAGCCGCGGCCGACCGAAAGGTTCTTTCAGATAGCGCATGCCAAACAGCACCACCAGAATCACGCTGATCTCGCGCAATGCCGCCGCTTCTGCAATCGACCCCAGCTGCATCGCCCACAGCACCAGAGCGTAGCTGAACAACACGCAGAACCCGACCGCCAATCCCAAGCGCCATTGTTCACGCCAGAACAGCATGAACGCCGGCCGCTTGCGCACCAACGCCAGCAGCGGAAACGGCCAGGCGCTGAGCAACGTCACCCAGACCAGGTAGTCCAGCGGATGCGACCAGCGCCGCAACGCCTGGCCATCGATAAAGGTGTAGCAGCCAATGCACAGGCCAATCAGCGCCACCACCGGCAGCATCGACCACGGCAAACGCGTACCGCCACCGCCCTGCCACAGCAGGCACAGCATGCCCAACGGGATGAGCAGAATTCCGAAGATCTGCTGATTCGTCAGCACCTCCCCGGCAAAGATCAGCGTCAAGGCCAGCACCACTAACGGCGACAAGCCACGCATCAGCGGGTACACCAAACCGAGATCACCCACCCGATAGGCCTGAATCAGCAGATAGCGATAAAGCAATTCGAATGCGGCCGATGCGAGAATCCATGGCCAGATTTCAATCGGTGGCAGCGCCACGAACGGCAGCATCAGCGCGACAAAAAGCATCGCCACGCTGTCCATGCAGGCCACGACCAACAACCGTTCCGCACTGAATTTAATCAGGGTGTTCCACGCCGCGTGCAACAGCGCCGCCACCAACACCAACGCCGTCGCAAGCACGGCACACTCCTTTTGTTCATCATCCTCACCCTGTAGGAGCACGGCTTGCCGGCGAAGGCGTACTTCAGACCGCTTTCGCCGGCAAGCCGTGCTCCTACAGGGACGGGGGGAGATAATTGATTCGCCATATGTCAGCAGCTGTTTATACTGCAAGCGACCACGCCGCACTCAGTTGCGCACAGACTAATTCCAATAATTTCTGCCATGGCCCGCTCTCTTCGAGAACGGTCGTCGGCCTGCGTATGCCTGATCACAGCGTCAAGACTACCGACAGAGACCTTGCGCATGCCACTCGCATTGCTTGCCCTCGCTGTTGCCGCGTTCGGCATCGGCACCACTGAATTCGTCATCATGGGCTTGCTGCCCGACGTCGCTCGCGACCTCGCCGTGAGCATTCCCCACGCCGGCCTGTTGATCACCGGTTACGCCCTGGGCGTGGTGTTCGGCGCGCCGATCCTCGCGGTCGGCACCGCCAATATGCCGCGCAAAGCCACCCTGCTGGGCATGACACTGATGTTCATCCTCGGCAACGTGCTGTGCGCGTTGGCGCCAAACTACGCCACGCTGATGGCCGCGCGAGTGGTTACCGCGTTGTGCCACGGGGCGTTCTTCGGCATCGGTTCGGTGGTCGCGGCCGGTCTGGTCGCGCCGAACAAACGGGCGCAGGCGATTGCCATGATGTTCACCGGCCTGACCCTGGCCAATGTGCTCGGCGTGCCATTGGGCACCGCGCTCGGCCAATACGCCGGTTGGCGTTCGACGTTCTGGGCGGTGTCGGTGATCGGGGTGATCGCCGCGATTGCGCAGTGGGTCTGGCTGCCGAAGGAAATCGCCATGGACAAGGCCAACCTCGCCAGCGAGTTCAAGGTGCTGGGCAAGGTCAATGTGCTGCTGGCCCTGGGCATGAGCGTACTGGCGTCGACCAGCCTGTTCAGCGTGTTCACCTACATCGCGCCGATCCTGCAGGACATCACCGGGGTCAGCCCGCACGGCGTGACCATTATGTTGCTGTTGTTCGGCGTCGGTTTGACGGCGGGCAGCATGCTCGGCGGCCGCCTGGCCGACAGTCGCTTGCTGCCTTCGCTGGTGGGCATGGCGTTGGCGGTGGTGGTCGTGCTGGCCGCGTTCACGCAGACCAGTCACTCGGTGATTCCGGCGGCGATCACGCTGGTGTTGTGGGGGATCTTTGCCTTCGCCCTGTGCCCGATTCTGCAACTGCTGATCATTGATCAGGCGCATGAAGCACCGAACCTCGGCTCAACGTTGAACCAGAGCGCTTTCAATCTCGGTAATGCGGCGGGCGCGTGGATTGGCGGGCTGGTGGTCGCCAGCGGCGCGGATCTGGCGGACTTGCCGTGGACCGGCGCGCTGGTCAGTGGCCTGACGGTGCTGACAGCGCTTTTCTTCATTTACCTGCAACGTCGCGGTGCGGCTGCGGTCAATGTGTCCGCCTGAATAATTGCCTTCGCGGGCAAGCCTCGCTCCTACAGGATCGCGCAGATCCCGTAGGAGCGAGGCTTGCCCGCGAAGAAGCCGACTCGGTGCACCTACCTGAAAACTAATCTCTCCCCTCATCCAAGGACCCCGGATGCTTGAACTTGTCGCTGCGTTTATCTGCCTCACCTCCCTCCTCACCTACGTGAATTTCCGCTTCATCGGCCTGCCCCCGACCATCGGCGTCATGGTCACCGCGCTGATGTTTTCCCTGCTGTTGCAGGGCCTGAGTTTCCTCGGTTACCCCGGCCTCGAAGAGCGTGTGCAACAGCTGATCGGCCAGATCGATTTCGGTGATCTGCTGATGAACTGGATGCTGTCCTTTCTGCTGTTCGCCGGCGCGCTGCACGTCAATCTCAATGACCTGCGCAGCTATCGCTGGCCCATCGGCCTGCTCGCAACATTTGGTGTATTGATCGCCACCGCCGTGATCGGCAGCCTCGCGTATTACATCTTTGCCCTGTTCGGCTGGCATGTGAGCTTTCTGTACTGCCTGCTGTTCGGCGCGCTGATTTCCCCGACCGACCCCATCGCGGTGCTCGGCGTGTTGCGGACCGCCAACGCGTCCAAACCGCTGAAAACCACGATTGTTGGTGAATCGCTGTTCAACGATGGCACCGCGGTAGTGGTGTTCACCGTGCTGCTGGGTATCGCGCAACTCGGTGAAACCCCGACCGTAGGCGCCACGGCCCTGCTGTTCGCGCACGAAGCAATTGGCGGCGTGCTGTTTGGTGGGCTGATCGGCTACCTGGTGTACCTGATGATCAAGAGCATCGAGCAGCATCAGATCGAAGTCATGCTGACCCTGGCACTGGTGATCGGCGGCTCGGCCATGGCGTCGGAGCTGCATGTTTCCGCACCGATCGCGATGGTGGTCGCCGGCCTGATCATCGGCAATCTGGGGCGCAACCTGGCGATGAACGACATGACCCGAAAGTACCTGGACGGTTTCTGGGAGCTGCTCGACGACATGCTCAACGCCCTGCTGTTTGCCCTGATCGGCATGGAGCTGTTGCTGCTGCCGTTCAACTGGCTGCACGTGCTGGCGGCAAGTTTGCTGGCCCTGGCCATTCTGCTCTCGCGCCTGTTGACCGTGGCACCAGCCATCCTCCTGCTGCGACGCTGGCGCACAGTGCCGCGCGGAACGATCCGGATTCTGACCTGGGGTGGTTTGCGCGGTGGTGTTTCGGTAGCGCTCGCCCTGGCGCTGCCATTGGGCCCGGAGCGTGATTTGCTGCTGAGCATCACCTACATCGTGGTGTTGTCGTCGATCCTGTTGCAGGGCTTGAGCATCGGCAAACTGGTCAAGCACGTGACCCGGGATGAGCCTGCGCCAGCGGCACAGGCCGGGCATCACTGATTACTTTTTGACCTTCTGCGGGTCGGGCTCCCGATCCGCAGACTGCTTCGGCGGCCCGCTTTCGCTGCGAATCTGCGCATGGCTCAACAGCGCAAAGATAAAGCTGCCACCGATGATGTTCCCCGCCAGCGTGGGACCTGCGAACACCAGCCAGAAATCCTTCCACGGCAACTCGCCGGCAAACACCAGATACGACACCTCGGCCGAACCGACGACGATGTGGGTGAAATCCCCCAGCGCCATGAGGTAGGTGATGAGGATAATGATCCACATCTTGGCGCTCTCCATGGACGGGATCATCCAGACCATGGTCGCGATCATCCAGCCCGACACAATGCCTTTGGCGAACATCTTGCTCGCATCGTTCTCCATGACCTTGCGCCCGATATCGAGGAAGGCCAGGTCGGTCCTGGTGTCGAAAATCGGCAGGTGCAACATCACATACGCGACCAGCAAGGTGCCACAAAGGTTGCCCACCAGCACCACCGACCACAGCCGCAACAATCGGCCGAAATTGTTCAGGGTGGGTTTGGTCATGACCGGCAGCACCGCCGTCAGGGTGTTCTCGGTGAACAATTGCTGGCGGGCGAGGATGACCGCAAGGAACCCGGCGCAGTAACCGAAACTGGCAATCACCTTGAAGTGTTCGTCGTCCGGCAGGCGCGAGTTGAGCAACCCCATGGCCATCAGCGACAGGCCCATGGTCAGGCCGGCGGCGAGCGCTGACCACCATAGTGCGGCGACGCTGCGTTCCAGTTCCTGATCGCCCTGGGTGCGGATGATTTCGTGCAATACAGCCGCACGTGGCGGCTGGCTTTTTTCGACGTCATGCCGTTCTTCAGCCGAGAGGTTCGGGGTCTTGCCGTCTTTTTGCGCGTCCATAGAGCTCCGGAACCGGTGGCGTGTCATGTAGGTACGACACGCGGGGTTCGGCGCTTGTTCAGTGCACTGGCTGGTTTCTGTAGGAGCCGGCTTGCTGCGGGCGGCGTTCCGACGATGGGGGCGACTCGGTTTTTGCGGTGACGCTTATGGCGCCATCGCCGGCAAGCCGGCTCCTACGGAACTCGCATTACTCGTCCTTGAACTGGTCTTTGACGTACTTGATCTCGGTCCGGCCGTGTGGGGCGGGCAGGCCGTCTTCACCTAGGTTGACGAAGACCATCTTCTCCACCGTCAGGATGCTTTTGCGGGTGATCTTGTTGCGCACTTCGCAGGTCAGGGTGATCGAGGTGCGGCCGAACTCGGTGGCGGTGATGCCCAGTTCGATGATGTCGCCCTGGCGCGAGGCGCTGACGAAGTTGATTTCGGAAATGTACTTGGTCACCACGCGCTGATTGCCCAACTGGACGATGGCGTAGATCGCCGCTTCTTCGTCGATCCAGCGCAACAGACTGCCGCCGAACAGCGTGCCGTTGGGGTTGAGGTCTTCGGGTTTTACCCATTTGCGGGTGTGGAAATTCATATTCACTCCTGAGCGTCTTGCCGAATGATGGGTGCCATCATGGCAGAGCCCGGACTAGAGCTCTATTAAGCATCGTCTATGGTCACGATTACCGTTCGGACATTGACCGACAGAAACGCTTTGGAAGATCAGCATAGCCCGCTATAATCGCCCCCGTTTCAAAACGGTAACGTTCCATTGATACCGTTTTCCCGCCACCTGTCCGAGGGGCGCTGCAGCAGGTTCAACCTGTCAGGCTCGGATGGGGCGTTGACTGGCCACGGCCAGACACTAAACGCACAACGGCGCCCATTCGCATACATTACGAATGGAGGCTCTTCATGAGCGCTGTTATCACGCCTGCAGATTTTAACGATTACAAAGTCGCCGACATGTCCCTGGCTGCCTGGGGCCGTCGCGAAACCATCATCGCTGAATCCGAAATGCCAGCCCTGATGGGTCTGCGCCGCAAGTACGTCGGTGAGCAGCCGCTCAAAGGCGCCAAGATTCTCGGCTGCATCCACATGACCATTCAGACTGCCGTGCTGATCGAAACCCTGGTTGCCCTGGGTGCCGAAGTTCGCTGGTCGTCCTGCAACATTTTCTCGACTCAGGATCAGGCCGCTGCTGCTATCGCCGCTGCTGGCATCCCGGTTTTCGCCTGGAAAGGCGAGACTGAAGAAGAGTACGAGTGGTGCCTGGAGCAAACCATCCTGAAAGATGGCGCGCCTTGGGATGCCAACATGATCCTCGACGACGGCGGCGACCTGACCCAGCTGCTGCACGACAAGTACCCACAGGTTCTGGATCGCGTTCACGGCGTGACCGAAGAAACCACCACTGGCGTTCACCGCCTGCTGGACATGCTGGCCAAGGGCGAGCTGAAAATCCCGGCCATCAACGTCAACGACTCGGTGACCAAGAGCAAGAACGACAACAAGTACGGCTGCCGTCACAGCCTGAACGACGCGATCAAGCGCGGCACCGACCACCTGCTGTCCGGCAAGCAAGCGCTGGTCATCGGTTACGGCGACGTGGGCAAGGGCTCCGCTCAGTCCCTGCGTCAGGAAGGCATGATCGTTAAAGTCTCCGAAGTCGACCCGATCTGCGCCATGCAAGCCTGCATGGACGGTTTCGAACTGGTTTCGCCGTTCATCGACGGTATCAACACCGGTACCGAAGCAAGCATCGACAAAGCGCTGCTGGGCAAGATCGACCTGATCGTGACCACCACCGGTAACGTCAATGTTTGCGATGCGAACATGCTCAAAGCCCTGAAGAAGCGCGCTGTTGTCTGCAACATCGGCCACTTCGACAACGAAATCGACACCGCTTTCATGCGCAAGAACTGGGCATGGGAAGAAGTGAAGCCACAGGTTCACAAAATCCACCGTACCGGTCCTGGCGCATTCGATGCCCAGAACGACGACTACCTGATCCTGCTGGCCGAAGGCCGTCTGGTTAACCTGGGTAACGCCACCGGTCACCCAAGCCGCATCATGGACGGTTCGTTCGCCAACCAGGTTCTGGCGCAGATCTTCCTGTTCGGTCAGAAGTACGCCGACCTGTCGCCAGCCCAGAAAGCCGAGCGCCTGACTGTTGAAGTACTGCCGAAGAAGCTCGACGAAGAAGTGGCCCTGGAAATGGTCCGCGGTTTCGGCGGCGTCGTGACTCAACTGACCAAGACCCAGGCCGACTACATCGGCGTGACTGTCGAAGGTCCGTTCAAGCCGCACGCTTACCGCTACTGATTCGCTGGCCGGCTGCGCGGTGTTCTGATGCACCGCGTCGCCTGCATCGCCAGCAAGCCGGCTCCTACAGGGGAGCGGTCGTATGCGAGTAACGTGTACGGACGCAACCCTGTAGGAGCCGGCTTGCTGGCGATTGCGGACAAACCGGCCCCACAGGCTTACGCGTTTCCAAGGATATGACCATGTCCCAAGACCGTCGCTACAGCTTCGAGTTCTTCCCTACGAAGACCGACGCTGGGCATGAAAAGCTGCTCGCCACTGCTCGTCAGCTGGCCACGTACAACCCCGATTTCTTCTCCTGCACCTATGGCGCTGGCGGTTCGACCCGTGATCGAACCCTCAACACCGTGTTGCAGCTCGAAAGCGAAGTCAAAGTCCCTGCCGCACCGCATCTGTCCTGCGTAGGCGACAGCAAGGACGACTTGCGCGGCCTGCTGGCGCAATACAAGGCTGCCGGCATCAAGCGCATCGTTGCCCTGCGCGGTGACCTGCCTTCGGGCATGGGCATGGCCAGCGGCGAAATGCGCCACGCCAACGACCTGGTCGAATTCATTCGTGAAGAGACCGGTGATCATTTCCACATCGAAGTCGCCGCTTACCCGGAAATGCATCCGCAAGCGCGCAATTTCGAAGACGATCTGACCAATTTCGTGCGCAAAGCCAACGCTGGCGCCGACAGCGCGATCACCCAGTACTTCTTCAACGCCGACAGCTATTTCTACTTCGTCGAGCGTGTACGGGCGATGGGCGTGAACATCCCGATCGTGCCGGGCATCATGCCGATCACCAACTACAGCAAGCTGGCGCGTTTCTCCGATGCCTGCGGTGCGGAAATCCCGCGCTGGATCCGCAAGCAACTGGAAGCCTACGGCGACGACACCCAGAGCATTCAAGGCTTTGGTGAACAAGTCATCACCGAAATGTGCGAACGCCTGCTGCAAGGTGGTGCGCCAGGGCTGCACTTCTACACACTGAACCAGGCTGAAGCGAGTCTGGCGGTGTGGAACAACCTGAAGTTGCCGCGCTGATAAACGTTTAAAGCAAGATCAAAAGATCGCAGCCTTCGGCCACTCCTACATTCGGGCATGTTTAATCCCTGTAGGAGCGGTCGAAGGCTGCGATTTTTTGCTTTCTACGTACTTTTATTGTGATGCAACACACGGAGATAGAGCATCTGCAGTCGGTTTCTGGCTCTTTCCCGTTTCTCGTCGTAATCTCAAGCCCATGCCTTTGATCCCACAGTTAATTGCCGTGCTGGTTTTCACTTGCCTGAGCTTCGCCGCTCGGGGCGAGAAGCTACGCATTGTCACTGAACCGTGGGCGCCTTATGTCTACGAGGAAAATGGCAAATCACTGGGCCTGGACTACGAAACCACGGCCATCGTCTTCAAGCGCCTGGGGATCGAAGTCGAGTGGCAGTTCCTGCCGTGGAAACGCTGCCTGTCGATGCTTGAAACCGGCCAGGCCGATGGCGCGCTGGACATTTTTCACAGCGACGAGCGCGAGGCGACCCTGCTCTACCCCAGCGAACCGCTCTCGGAAGTCCAGTTCGTGCTGTTCTACGCCAACGAACGCCCGCATCCATTTAGCACCCTCGACGACCTGAAAGGCCTGACGATAGGCACCTCGCCGGGTTATCTGTACAGCCCGGACTTCCGTGAATCGACGCTGTTCACGCGCGAACCGGCGCCCACCCATGAAGCCAACTTCGGCAAACTGGTGCGCGGCAGGATCGACCTGCTGATCACCGACCGCCGGGTGGGCCAGCATTTGCTCGACGAATTGAATATCCGCGACCAGATCAGCGAAAACCCGACCGTCATCAGCCAGCAGAGCCAGTTTCTGGCGGTGCGCCGCAACGCGGGCATGGATTTGCTGGTGCAGCGTTTCGGCGCCGAGCTCAAACGATTCAAGCGTGAACCCGCGTACGCCGAACTCAGCGCCCGTTATGGCGCCGGTCCGGCTACCAGCACGAAAACTGCCGGGGCCACCGCTGCCCGCGAAAAAACCGTTGAGCAGCAGGAAAGCGGCGCGCAGTGATTGCTCTGTTATACTCCGGCCTTCCCGCCAGGCTCACGCCCGGACGCTCGGACTTGTTCAAGGCATCTCGACCCCGCTACAGCGCAGCTTTTCAGCCCGCGCGAGCGCTCCAGACGAGCCTTCGAGGCCCAGCAGGACCGGACGGGATTGCGTCCTCTTAAACGCCATTCGCGCCAGGCAAGACTCCCATTGGGCCAAGCCCTAACTAAAACAGGATTACTCATGTCCTTTGCTTCCCTCGGTCTCTCCGAGGCTTTAGTCCGCGCCATCGAGGCAGCGGGCTATACCGAGCCTACTCCGGTGCAACAGCGGGCCATTCCCGCCGTGTTGCAAGGTCGCGACCTGATGGTTGCGGCTCAGACAGGTACTGGCAAAACCGGTGGCTTCGCCCTTCCGATCCTGGAGCGGTTGTTCCCTAACGGTCACCCGGACAAATCCCAGCGTCACGGCCCGCGCCAACCGCGCGTACTGGTCCTGACCCCTACCCGCGAACTCGCGGCTCAAGTACACGAGAGCTTCAAGGTCTATGCCCGTGACCTGAAGTTCGTCAGCGCCTGCATCTTCGGCGGCGTCGGCATGAACCCACAGGTTCAGGCCATGTCCCGTGGCGTTGACGTGCTGGTGGCCTGCCCTGGCCGCCTGCTCGACCTCGCCGGCCAAGGCAGCGTCGATTTGTCACACGTGGAAATCCTCGTGCTGGACGAAGCCGATCGTATGCTCGACATGGGCTTTGTCCATGACGTGAAGAAGGTCCTGGCCCGCCTCCCGGCCAAGCGTCAGAACCTGCTGTTCTCGGCGACGTTCTCCAAGGACATCACCGACCTCGCCGGCAAGCTGCTGCACAACCCGGAACGCATCGAAGTGACGCCGCCGAACACCACGGTCGAGCGTATCGAGCAACGGGTTTTCCGCCTGCCAGCCAACCACAAGCGTTCGCTGCTGGCGCACCTGATTACCGCGGGCGCCTGGGAACAGGTGCTGGTGTTCACTCGCACCAAGCACGGCGCCAACCGCCTGGCCGAATACCTGGATAAACATGGCCTCAGCGCCGTTGCCATCCACGGTAACAAGAGCCAGAACGCGCGCACCAAAGCCCTGGCCGACTTCAAGGCCGGCGAAGTGCGCATCCTGGTCGCTACTGACATCGCCGCGCGCGGCCTCGACATCGACCAGTTGCCACACGTGGTCAACTTCGAACTGCCGAACGTCGACGAAGATTACGTGCACCGTATCGGCCGTACTGGCCGTGCCGGTCGTTCGGGCGAGGCGATCTCGCTGGTGGCTCCGGACGAAGAAAAACTGCTGAAAAGCATCGAACGCATGACCAAGCAGAAAATCGCCGACGGCGACCTGATGGGCTTCGATTCCAGCGCCGTGGAAGCCGAGAAACCGGAAGTGCGCGAGCGTCCGGACGTGCGTAACCCGCGCAACCCACGTGGCCCGCGCGGCGACGGTCCGAACGGCAGCGGCGGTGGCGGCGGTCGTAAAGACAAGGGCAAGGACAAGGGCGGCAAGGAAAAACCGGCGGCCAGCGGCCGTGGCGAGCGCCCGGCACGTGAGCAGAAGCCACGCGAAGGCACGCCTGCCCGCGAGCAACAACGCCCGGCGCCACGCGCTGCCGCTGATCGCGCTCCGGACGAGTTCCTGGACGACGATATCGATAACTTCGGTAACCGCGTCGACTACGTGCCTCAAGCCAAACCGGCCCAGGGCCGTGGCCGCCGTCCGGGTGCTCCGGCACAAGGCACGGCCGCTGGCGCAGGTGCTCCACGCACCGGCGGCAAGCCTCAGGGTCGCCAAAGCGGTCCACGCAGCAGCGACGGCGCCACCACTGGCACGCCGCCAGCCAAGCGCAGCGGTCCACGCAACGGTGCGCCACGTGACGGTCAGGCCCGTCGCGAAGAAGGCCGCAACCGTCGCCCGGCACGTGACGAGCAGTCACGCTCGGAACCGGCTGTGCAGAACCCGCGCGGCCCGGCTCCGAAGATCATTCACAAGGAGTCGAAAACCGATCGTTTCCCGACACCTGAACAGCTTGATCAATTGCCAGGCCGTCCGCGCGGTGAAAAGCCAGCGTTGCTGACTCGCAACCGCTGAGTTTTACCCAGCCATGAAAAATGCCCCTGATCTCACGATCCGGGGCATTTTTTTCTGCATGACGCAAACCCCCTGTGGGAGCGAGCCTGCTCGCGATGGCGGACTGTCAGCCAACATATCTATCGAAGGTGATGGCCTCATCGCGAGCAGGCTCGCTCCCACAAGGGATGTGCAGTACCCATTCTTTTGGCAGGCAATAAAAAACGCCCCCGATCGTGAGATCGGGGGCGTTTTTGTGTCAGGCGCGAAAATTACTTCGCTTTGACACCTTCAAACGTCACGTACAGTTCAACCGCGTCGGACGCTGGGCCCAGGTCTTTCTGCTTGCCGAAATCGGAACGCTTGAGGTTGGTGGTGCCTTCGAAGCCGGCACGGTAGCCGCCCCATGGATCCTTGCCTTCACCCAGGAAGGTCGCCTTGACCACGACTGGCTTGGTCACGCCAGCGATGGTCAGATCACCCGCCACGTCCGCAGTGTCTTTGCCAGCGGCGTTTTTGCCGGTGGATTTGACGCTGGTGGAAACGAAGGTGGCTTTAGCGAATTTGCTCGCGTTCAGGAAATCACCGCTGGCGATGTGCTTGTCGCGTTCGGCGTTGTTGGTGAAGACGCTGGCGGTGTTCACATTGAACTCGATCTTGGCTTCTTCAGGCTTGGCAGCGTCGAAGCTGAACTTGCCATCGATATCCTTGAAGGTACCGGTGATGAAGCTGTAGCCCAGGTGGCTGATCTTGAAGTCAACGAAGGCGTGCTGGCCTTCCTTGTCGACGACATAATCAGCGGCCATTACGTTACCGGCGGACAGCAGAGCGGAACCGATTGCCAAAGCGGCGAGGGTCTTTTTCAACATGCTTTCTATTCCTTTGGAGTCGAGGTTGAACTTCAGGCTTTGCGACCCAGCATTCGAGTAAGGGTCGCATCACGATCGATAAAGTGGTGCTTCAATGCTGCCAACGCATGGAGACCGGAAAAAATTACCAGCACCCATGCCAGATACAGATGAATCTCACCGGCGGTGTCTGCCTGGTCCGGTAGTCCGGAAACCAGTGCAGGAACTTCGAACAGGCCAAACACCGGAATCCCGACACCATCTGCGGTGGAAATCAGGTAACCGGCAATCATCACAGCAAACAGACCCAGGTACAGGAACGAATGGCCAAACTTCGCGCCCATGCGCGTCAGCCGGCCATAGCTTTCCAGCGTTGGCGGTGGTGGGCTGATAAAGCGCCACAGCACCCGAAGCACCATCACGGCCAGCAACACCAGGCCAATGCTCTTGTGCAGCTCCGGCGCATCTTTGCGCCAGGTGCTGTAGTAGTCGAGATCGACCATCCACAGGCCCAGTGCAAACAGACCGAAGACCGCCAGCGCCACGCCCCAGTGCATGAAGATGCTGACCCAACCGTAGCGGGAAGAAGAGTTACGTAGCTGCATGCCCAAATCCTGTGAGAATTGCGACCAAGACTATCGAGTTATCTATCGAATTAAAGCGGAAAATTTCGCTTTGAAATATCGAGAAATACGATCAAGAGTCTGAAATCGGTGAGTTAAGGAAAGATTAACGACCAATGTGTGAAAAAAAATGACGTCCAGATCAAGAACACCAATGCCATGAGATTTATTCAATTCTTTTCTTCGGGCATAAAAAAACGCGGCATTTGCGCCGCGTTTCTTTAATCCAGACGCTTACTGCGCTTTGGTATCAGCTACCGGGGTCGCAGCAGGTTTGGCTGCTGGTTTCTTCGCCGGTTCAGCTTTCTTTGCCGCCGGTTTCGCCGGAGCTTTTTTGGTTTCGGCAGCAGGCTTTTTCGCCGGAGCCTTGGCCGCAGCCTTCTTGGCCGGCTCGGCTTTCACCGGGGCGGCAGGTTTCGGCGCTTCAACTGGCGCAGGGGCCGGGGCTGCTACTGGAGCCGGTGCCGGGGCTGGCGGTGTGACGGGCTCTGGCGCTTTCACGGGTTCCGGCTTCTTGTCGTCGTCCGAAGAACCACCGAACAGGTTGCTGAAGAAGTTGCCTTTCTTCGCCGCCACTGCGCCGGCTGCTGCAGCAGTCGCTGCCGGAACAACCTTCGCCGGTTCAAACGACTTGCCGGCCGCCAGGTCTTCAACCTGACCGGCTGCACGCTGACCAGTGCGCAACGCACCTTCCAGAGTGCCCGGGTACAAGGTGTCGGTGTGTTCGCCAGCGAACGCTACGCGTTGCAGCGGACGTTCCCACAGGCGCCAGAACTTGCTGATCTGGCCCGGACCGAAGGCCAGGTAAGCGCCGCCCATCGAAGGGTCGGTGCTGTAGCGACGGATTTCATAACCGGTGAACGAACCGCGCGCCTGTGGATAAAACGTGTGCAAGCGAATCAGCACCTGATCGGCCATCTGCTTGTCGCCGAAGGCCTGCATCACTCGTGCGTTGTCGCCGGACAGGTTGATCACCACGTTGGCGCCACCCTTCAGCGCCGGCTCGACCCACAACATGCCCAGGCCGGTGTTGCTGTAGATCTCGCCGGACATGCGCGCCTTGCTTTCCCAGACCGGCGTCTTGAACTTCAGCATGATCTGGTCGCGCCAACCGTAGTTGGTGCCTTTGATCGCGCCCATGTGCTGGGCATCCAGTGCCGGGGTCATCACGATTTTGTTGAGGGCGCGCAACGGCACCGCGACCACGACGTAGTCAGCCTGATAGCCGACGCTGCCGACCTTGACGGTCACGCCGTCCTTGTCCTGGGTGATGGACGAGACCGGGGAACTGGTCTTGATGGTTTTCAGCTGTTTGACGAAGGCTTGTGCCAGCACCGGGCTGCCGCCCAGCAGGCGCGAAGCGCGCAGGTCTCGGTCGGACACGCCACGGTAAACCCGGCTCTGTTGTGCGTAGTACAGCAACGACAGGCGCGAAGGTTCGTCATAACGGGTACGGATTTGCTGATTGATCAATTGGCGAGCCGTGGCTGGCAACGTCAAACGGTCGAGCCAGTTGGAGACGTTGATCTGATCCAGGGCATGCAGCGCGCTGGTCGCGGCAGGGTTCAGCGGGTCTTCGATCGAGCGCGCCAGGTCGTCCAGGGTCTTCTCGTAACGCTTGAGCGCATCAGCGGTGGCCGGCTCTTTGGTGGCCAGGTCAGCGGCGGTGTAATACACGCCGTCGATCAGGTAGCTCGGTGTGCGCACGAATTCAGGGGCCGGCGTGGTGCTCAGCTTGAAGGTCGATACGTACTTGTTCAAAACCGGCTGAGTCTTGTCGTTGCCGATCCATTCGCTGGTGGCCATGCCGGAACGACCGCCCAGGGTCGGCTTGGCTTCCAGCAGGGTCACCTGCCAGCCTTTGTTCTGCAGTTCGTAGGCCGCCGTCAGGCCCGAGAGCCCGCCGCCGATCACGATCGCCGTTTTATCCTTGGCCAGCGCAGACACGCTGAACAGCCCCAACATCACCAGCGCACAGGCGCGCAGCCAACCAGCAGACATTCAGCGAACTCCGGAAATACACGTAGAAAAAAGCGGTTTTGCGAGTCAGACGACTCAAAGAACCGCGAAGAATACGTCAGCCATCAAAGGCCCGCCAGCGACGTCTATCGCCCTATACAAAGTAGCTCATTCGACACAATGGGTTGTCCCGATGCCACGCATTGCATAGGCTTGCGCGATTGTATGTCCGCGCCTGTCGCGGACCGCCTCGAGGAGACTGGAAATGGGCCTGAATAATCAGTGGATGCAACGCGATCTCGCCGTGTTGTGGCATCCCTGCACCCAGATGAAAGACCACGAACAGCTGCCGCTGATCCCGATCAAGCGCGGTGAAGGCGTGTGGCTGGAAGACTTCGAAGGCAAACGCTACCTCGACGCCGTCAGCTCCTGGTGGGTCAACGTGTTCGGCCACGCCAACCCGCGCATCAACCAGCGCATCAAGGATCAGGTCGATCAGCTGGAACACGTGATCCTCGCCGGTTTCAGCCATCAGCCGGTGATCGAGTTGTCCGAGCGTCTGGTGAAGATGACGCCGGAAGGCCTGACCCGATGCTTCTACGCCGATAACGGTTCGTCCTGCATCGAAGTCGCGCTGAAAATGAGCTTTCACTACTGGCTCAACCGCGGCCAGCCGAACAAGAAGCGCTTTGTCACCCTGACCAACAGTTACCACGGCGAAACCATGGCGGCGATGTCGGTGGGCGATGTGCCGCTGTTCACCGAAACCTACAAGGCGTTGCTGCTGGACACCATCAAGGTGCCGAGCCCCGATTGTTACCTGCGCCCTGAAGGCATGGGCTGGGAAGAACACTCGCGGAACATGTTTGCCGCGATGGAACAGACCCTGGCCGAAAATCACGACACCGTCGCGGCGGTGATCGTCGAGCCGCTGATCCAGGGCGCCGGCGGCATGCGCATGTATCACCCGGTTTACCTGAAACTGCTGCGCGAAGCCTGCGACCGTTATGGCGTGCACCTGATCCACGACGAAATCGCCGTCGGCTTCGGCCGCACCGGAACGATGTTCGCCTGCGAACAGGCCGGCATCCGCCCGGATTTCCTCTGCCTGTCCAAGGCCCTGACCGGCGGTTACCTGCCGCTGGCGGCGTGCGTGACGACGGAAGATGTCTACAGCGCGTTTTACGACGACTACCCGACCTTGCGTGCGTTCCTGCATTCGCACAGCTACACCGGCAATCCGCTGGCGTGCGCGGCGGCGTTGGCGACGCTGGATATCTTCGAAGAAGACAACGTGATCGAGAACAACAAGGCGCTGGCCCAGCGCATGGCCTCCTCCACCGCGCACCTGGCCGATCATCCGAACGTCTCGGAAGTGCGTCAGACCGGTATGGTGCTGGCCATTGAGATGGTCAAGGACAAGGCGACCAAGGAAGCTTATCCGTGGCAGGAACGTCGTGGCTTGAAGGTGTTCCAGCACGCGCTGGAGCGCGGTGCTTTACTTCGACCGCTCGGCAGCGTGGTGTATTTCCTGCCGCCGTACGTGATCACCCCGGAGCAGATCGACTTTCTGGCGCAAGTGGCCAGTGAAGGGATCGACATTGCGACACGCAACAGTGTGAGCGTGTCGGTGCCGCAGGATTTCCACCCCGGTTTCCGCGATCCGGGTTGATTGATCACACACAGCGATCAATGTGGGAGCGAGCCTGCTCGCGATGCAGACGCCGAGGTCTTTCTGATCATCCTCGGTGATGCTATCGCGAGCAGGCTCGCTCCCACAAAGACGACCAACACCTTTTTCAGAGAACCCGCATGAGACTGTCCCGCTTCTTTATCGACGCCCCCCTGAGCACTGGCGAGCACGAATTGCCCGAGGCCCAGGCCCATTACATCAGCCGCGTGCTGCGCATGGCCGAGGGTGATGCGTTGCAACTGTTCGACGGTTCGGGTCATGAGTTTCGCGCGAAGCTGGTCGAGGTCGGCAAGAAGCGCGTCGTGGTACAGATCGACGAAAGCTTCGCCGGGCAAATCGAATCGCCGCTGCAGATCCATCTCGGCCAGGGCCTGTCCCGTGGCGAGCGGATGGACTGGGCGATTCAGAAAGCCACCGAACTGGGCGTGACCGAAATCACCCCGATCTTCAGCGACCGCTGTGAAGTCCGCTTGAAGGACGAGCGCGCCGACAAACGCCTGATGCACTGGCGCCAGGTGGCGATCAGCGCGTGCGAGCAATGCGGGCGTTCACGGGTGCCGGTGATTCACCCGCCGGTGTTGTTGGCGGACTGGTTGAAGCAGACCGAGGCAGAGTTGAAGCTGGTGCTGCATCCGGTGGCTGAGCCGTTGGTGAGTCATGCCAAACCGGCGACGCTGGCGTTTCTGATCGGGCCGGAAGGTGGGTTGTCCGATGCTGAGGTTGATCAGGCCAAGGCTGCGGGGTTCCACGCTGCGCGCTTGGGGCCTCGGGTGTTGCGCACCGAGACCGCGCCGGTGGTGGCATTGGCGGTGGCCCAGCAGTTGTGGGGTGACTTCTAGGACGCCATCGCCGGCAAGCCGGCTCCTACAGGGTTCGTATTCGCAACACATATCCTTGTAGGAGCCGGCTTGCCGGCGATGGCCGCGACGCGGTTTACAGGACGTAAAACATAATCGCCACAAAGTGCAGCAAACTCCCCGCGATCACGAACAAATGCCAGATCCCGTGCGCATGCCGCAACCGATGATCCAGGGCAAAAAAGATAATCCCTACGGTGTACAAAATCCCGCCCGACGCCAGCCAGGCAAACCCGGCCGTGCCCAGCGCCGCCAATAGCGGCTTGACCGCCACCAGCACGATCCAGCCCATCACCGCGTAAATCACGATCGACAGGATCCGCGCTTCCGAACGCGGCTTGATCTCCTGAAGGATGCCGATCAACGCCAGCCCCCAGACAATCCCGAACAGCGTCCAGCCCCACGGCCCGCGCAGGGTCACCAGGCAAAACGGTGTGTAGCTGCCGGCGATCAACAGGTAGATCGAAAAGTGATCGACCTTCTGCATGATCGCTTTCTTGCGCCCGCGCACGCTGTGGTAAACGGTGGACGCGCTGTAGAGCACCATCAAGGTAAACCCGTAAATCGCCACGCTGACGATCTTCCAAGGGCTGCCGTCCATGCCGGCGATCACCAGCATCCACACCACCCCGACCGTCGCCGCCACCGCCCCGACCAGATGCGTCCAGGCGTTCAATCTTTCCCCGTGGTACATGTGTTGCTCACCTCACAATCCAATGCAGCGTTGCGCAAGGCTCAGGCCTCAAGCGTAAAAGCGCAACTCTTCAGTACACCCTCGCACCCTGTAGGAGCCGGCTTGCCGGCGATTGGCCCTCAAGCGTTACGATAATTTCAAGGCCGCCATCGCCAGCAAGCTGGCTCCTACAAAGGTCTGCGTCTTCTTGAGGAATTAGGCACAATCGAGCCATTCGAATAAGAGTCACGCCCATGCTGATCGATGAAGAGTTGACCCTGAAAAAACTCGAGGTGTTCCTCGCCTTCATGCGCACCGGCAATCTGGCTCGCGCCGCTGCCGAATTGCAGACCAGCAACGTCAGCGTGCACCGGGCGATCCACTCCCTGGAAAGTGCCCTGCGCTGCCCGCTGTTCAAGCACGAAGGCCGTAACCTGACGCCGCTGGAAAGTGCTTACGTGCTGGAAGAACGGGCGCAAAAGCTGATTCAGGACGTAGTCGAAACCGTGCGCCTGACCCGCGAAGCCGCTGGCTTCTCGGCTGAGCGCTTCAAGCTGGGGTCGTTGTATTCGTTGACGGTGAAGACCGTGCCGCAACTGATCATGGGCCTGAAAATCCGCCGCAGCGAACTCAACATCGACCTGATCCTCGGCTCGAACTTCGACCTGTTGTACAAGCTCAAGAACATGGAAGTCGACGCGATCCTGGTGTCTTTGGACGAGAGCGTGAATGACCCGGATTGCGAGCAGATCCCGCTGTTTTCCGATGACATCTTCCTGGCCACCCCGGCGGACTCGAAGTTTGCCCAACGCACGGAAGTCGATCTGGCCGAAGTCCGCGACGAGACGTTCATTACCCTGACCCAAGGCTTCGCCACGCACCAGGATGGCAATCGGGTGTTCAAACAGGCGGGGTTCGAGCCAAAGGTGGCGATGCAGGTCAACGACATCTTCACCCTGCTGAGCATGGTCAGTTCGGGGGTGGGTTATGCGTTGCTGCCAGGAAGGATTGCAGCGGTGTATGAGAACCGGGTGAAACTGATTCCGTTGCAGGAAAAGTATCGGTTGCAGCAGCACATCGGCGTGGTGTTTTTGAAGGCCAAGGAGCGCGATCCGAATTTGCTCGCGCTGCTGGCGGAGTGTCGGATGTATGCCAATCGCCAGGCTTAAGACCGAGGCGCGGCCATCGCGAGCAGGCTCGCTCCCACATTTGGAATGCAATCCCCTGTGGGAGCGAGCCTGCTCGCGATGGCGTCATAACAATCGCTACAACTCCCGGACTAACCAACAATCCCGCGAACAATGAAGTACAACAACGATGGCCCAAGCAAGCACCCAAGCCCGGTGTGGAACGTCGCCGTCAGCGCCCCATAAGGCACCAACCGCCGATCCGTCGCCGCCAACCCGGCGGTCACACCGCTGACCGTGCCGGCCAACCCGCCAAACACCATCGCCGAGCGCGGGTTATCCAACCCCATCCAGCGCGCTGCCATCGGCGTGCCGACCATCACCAGAATCGCCTTGATCAACCCGGTGGCAATCGACAATGCGACCACATCGGAACTCGCACCAATCGCCGCGCCAGTCACCGGCCCGACGATGTACGTCACCGCGCCCGCACCGATGGTGGTCATGCTTATTGCATCGCGATAACCGAACACCCAGGCAATGCTCGCCCCGACAATGAACGGCAACACCGTGCCCAGCAACAACGCGATCACGCCGATCATCCCGGCCTTTTTCGCTTCGGTGGCCTGCACTTCGAACGCCGTGGCGACGATGGCAAAGTCGCGCAGCATCGCGCCGCCCATCAAACCGATACCCGAGAACAGTGTCAGGTCCGCCAGGCCTTTTTGCCCGCCGGTCATGGTGCCGCCGACCCACGCCAGGACCAGGCCGATGACAATGGCAATCGCCGAGCCATGAATCCGTCCGAACGTCAGGCGCTTGGACAACACCACCGACACCCACATGATCACGCCAACGAACGCGAACGCCGTGACCAGACCGTTAGTTGCCAAGCCTTTCTCGATGACTTCCAACATATCAGCGGCCTCCTACTGGCGTGCCGAGGGGCGTGAGTTCCGCAGGCTCATCAGGCAACGGTTCGCCTTTGTGGGTCCGGCTGATCAGGGCAATGGTGCAGCCGCAGAGCACCACCGAACCGATGGCCGCGAGCACCGCCACCGGGCCGCCGTGCAAGGCGGTCACGACGTTCTGTTGTGCCGCCATCGCCACCACCACCGGAATGTACATGGCGCCCCAGAAGCCGACGCCCATCTCGCAATCCTTGGTCATGCCGCCGCGCTTTTGCATCCACAACCGTGCGCAGATCAGCAGGATCATCGCGATCCCGACCCCGCCCACATTGGATTTGACGCCCAGCAATACGCCCAGCGCATCGCCCAGAATCACCCCAGCCAGCGTACAGATCGCCAACAGCGCCACACCGTAAATAATCATTGTTGTAGTCCTCAAAGTGCATCGTCGAATGTTGTTTTTGTTGTTCGAAGGCCTGAGTCGGAGGTCTAGAGTTGGTGGCTTCCCTCCTCACGCAACAGCGCCTGCAAGGTGTCGAGCCGCGCCCCGTCGAAGGCAATCACGGTGCCCTGCTCGAACACCCGGCGCGCCAGCCCGGTCAGCACCGCACCGGGCGGCAGTTCGATCTGTAGCCGTACGCCGCGCTCGTAGGCGCTTTGTACCGTGCCGCGCCAATCGACGATGCGGCACATGTTGTAAGCCAGGTCTTCGCGCAAGGCTTCGATGTTGATGATTGGCCGCGCGCGACTGCCGCTCAGGTAGCCCACCGTCGGCGCTTTCAATTTCACATTGGCGAAGGCTTCGGCCAGGGTTTTCGCCGGCGCATCCAGCAACGGACAGTGCGACGGCACGCTGACGGCAAGGCGCTTGGCCAGGCCTGCGCCGCGTCCTTTCGCCAACTCGGCGACGGCCTTCATCGCACCGTCGCTGCCGGCAATCACCACCTGGTTATCGGCGTTGATGTTGGCCAGGTAAACCGGCGTATCGACGCTGTGAACCTGCGCCAGCAAGCCTTCCACTGTGGATAAATCGAGACCGATGATCGCGGTCATGCCGTAGCCGTGTGGATAAGCCTGCTGCATCAATTCACCGCGCAAGCTGACCAGATGCAGCGCATCGCTGAAGCTCAAGGCACCCGAAACCACGGCGGCCGGATAAGCACCAATGGACAAGCCCGCCACGTAATCCGGCGTCATCGATAACTGACGCGAAGCCGCGACACCGGCAATCAACAGGCACAGCTGAACCGCCCGTGTCGATTTCAATGCTTCAGCGCAATCCAGCTGCAATGCGTCTTCGCCAAGCACTTCGCTCGCCTCGATCACCGTCTCGCGAGGCAAACGATGGAGCATGCCCGGCTGCTGCGCGCCCTGGCCGGGGAACACCAGCAAACTGCTCACGCTGCTTGCTCCTGCGGGTTCCACGGATCAATCACAAGACAGGCTTCACTGGCGTTTTTCAGCAACACCCGACGCGCAGGACCGGCCCATTCACGCAGGGCGACGGCACCAAATGGCGTCTGCAATTGCATGTCCACCTGGCACTTGGCGCGGTCCAGAATTTTCAGCAGTTCCTGCGCCTTCAACCGTTCCAGAACCTGCGGCGTACGCAGGATCAGATCCAGATCGCTGCCCTCATGCAAGGCAACAACGCCACTGGCCAATTCAAATCCGGCACTGCCGCTGACGCCCCACACCCAACCGCAGCCATCGAGCAACGGCCGCAACTGGTTGAGGGCCTGCACGGCGGGCAAATCCCGATCGATCGAGACATGACACAGCGCTTCCGGTGTGACCCGACGCTGAACCGCATCGACCGCCATCACCGTCGCATACCGCTGCTCACGCAACCGTCCACGCACCCCGACCGCGATGAAACCCGGCGTACTCAACGCACGCCGAACCACCACCGGCTGACCCACGCGGATCGACTCGATCACCCACGCAGGCGCCTGCGCAGGCAACTGCTCCGGGGTCATCCCCCACAGCAGGTCGTGAGCCAGAAACGTGCTCACCACTGCGCTCTCAGCAGTTGGCGAACCGTGCTCGACGCGGCGCGGTTGCTCGCGCCCAAGCGGCTGCTCAAATCGCGACCGCTTGCGGCAACATCGCCAATCGCCAGATTCAGGCATTCCGTCACCCGCGCCAGATCCGCTGATGTTGGCTGCTCAATCTGGTCCACCGACAAGGTTTCCCACAGCAAACCGAGACTGGCGTAACTGTCGATGTCATACGCCATCGGCGGCACGCTGGCGGCCAGTGCTTCCAATTCTTCGACACTGCGCAAGGTCACCCGCGCCGCTGACGCCTTGCCCATCGCATGCACCATCACGCCCGGATCACGCAGGGCGATCAGCCGGTTAGCCTGGTAGCCATGAGCCAAAAACGCTCCGGACATCGCCTTGCCCACCAGCAAACCAATCACGGCGTGGCCAGCCAACCGGGCGCGGGCATAACTGTCCGCCGCAGCGGCCAGTGCCTGATGAATGCCCAACGCTTCTTCGCGCCGACCGTAAGCCTGACTCGGCACATCGATGATCGCGATCACGGCGCGCTTATGCGATTTATCAGCGTCAGCCACGATGATTTCATCCACAGCCTTGGCCAACCCCCAACCTTCCAGCAAACCCACTTCACCGTTGCGAGCGCGGACGAAACGGTTGTCGGGATCTGCCACCACCGCGATAAACCGGACCGGTTGTTCGCCCACCACACCATCAGCGGCTTTCAGTGATGCAGGCAAACCCTCCACCGGTTTCGCGCCTGCACTCAAGGCGTTGAACCAGTTCAAACCTCGCAGGGAATACGAACTCATGAGCGCTCTCCTTGATACAGATCCCGAACCGTCGCCGCATCGATTTGCGGTTCGGCGTCCAGGCGGGCCAGCCGTTGCAGGAACAGATCGGCCTGACGACTGCGTTGTTGTTCCGGCAAGCCCTGTTGCAGCAACTCACTGACCTGTTGCCGGACCTGCGCCACGTCATCAGCGACAAAGCGATCCACCAGACCGCTGGCAAAGCGTTGCTCGCCACCGGTCAGGCTCCAGATGAACGGACGGTCGCGGGAGTCGTATTCCTCAAGCCCGGCTTCCTGTTCGATCACCTGTGGGCCGTTCAGGCCAAGACGCGCTTCCTGAGTCACCAACAAATAGCTGCACAACCCGGCGGCAATCGACATCCCGCCAAAGCAGCCGACGCTGCCCGCCACCACGCCGATCACCGGTTGGTACTGGCGCAGATCGACAATCGCCGCATGAATGTCGGCAATCGCCGCCAACCCGAGGTTGGCTTCCTGCAAGCGCACGCCGCCGGTTTCCAGCAGCAACACGGCGCGGGTTGGAATGCCGTTGCGGTTGTCTTCAGCGGCGAGTTCCAGCGCACCGGCAATCTTCGCCCCGCCGACTTCACCGAGGCTGCCGCCCTGGAAAGCGCCTTCGATGGCGGCGATCACCACCGGCAAACCGCCGAGGCTGCCCTTGGCAATCACCACGCCGTCATCAGCTTGCGGCACCACGCCCTGGCGCGACAGCCAGGGCGACATGACGCGTTGAAACGGGTCAAGCAATTCGCGGAAGGTACCGGCGTCGAGCAAGGCTTTCGCCCGGTGTCGGGCGCCGAGCTCGATGAAGCTGTGCTTGTGGAGGAGCGCTGCACTGTCAGTCATGGCCGATCTCCTCAAAGCCTTGTTCCAGACGCAAGCGCACCACGCCGGGGGTCGCGCCGAAATCGTGGATATCGATGGCCATTGCCGGTGGTGTCTGGCCGTCGAACATCCGTGCGAACAGATGCTGCCAGCGTTGTTCGGCGCCATTGACCGAGGTCTGCACCTTGATGGTCAGCTTGCCGGCCTGACCCGGTTCGATCAGCACTTCCAGATCGCCCGAACCGACACAACCCACCAGCGTGCGACCGCGTGGCGGCTGCCCGGCGGGGAATTCAAAGGATAAGGTTTCCATCAAAACGCTCCCTGGTTGATGCCGTCAGCCGACGCAATGCGGTCGATGAACAGGCAGGCTGCGAGCAAGTCCGCAGCGCCGCCGGGCGAGGCATTCAACGCGATTAATTGTTCGTCCAGTTCATGCAAGCGACGGCGACCGGCAAGGCTGGCGCTGCCACCCGCGTCGAGCACTGCCTGGGCGCCGAGTTGCATGGTGTGCAGGCCTTGTTCGCCGGCGCGGTAGAGCACGCAGGTGTCACTCAGTTGAGTCATGATCGCCAGCAGCGCATCGAGCCGGGCGTTCTGTTCGCCATGGCCGGCGGCGCGGCTGCGTTTGAGTTGCGGCAGTGCGCGTTGAATCACCGAAGGGAAACCGAGCTGGGCTTCTTCACGGGCACCGCGCGCGCCGTAACGTTGGGCGACTTGCGCGCCGTGGCTCAGAGGACGCGGGGCGAAACGGTCGTCGAGTATCGCCAGTCGGGCGGCGCGCAACGTCACCGTGCTTGCGTGGATATTCGAGCAGTCCAGCGCGGCGGCAGTGACCAGCAGGCCCAACGCCCAGATCGCGCCCCGATGTGTATTCACACCGTTAGTGGTGCCGAGCATGGTTTGCTCGCCTTCCCGGCCAATCCGCCCAATCGCTTCGCGCAGCGGTACACCGACTTCGCCAAACGCGATGGCCGATTCCGCCATTTCCTTGAATGCTGGCCACAGCGACAACGCCGAAGCGTGCATAAGCCCGAGGTGCAAATCGGTGTGTGCGCCATTGCCGCGACGATCCACCAGCGCCGGTTTCGGCGACAGGTCCGCTTCGTCGATCAGCGCGTCCACTGCCAGGTCCGCCAGCCGTTCGGCCAGCGACAGAGGTTTGGGTTGCAGGTTGAATGCGTGCATTACCAGCTCCTGAACTTGGCGGGCGGGTTGTAGAGACCACCGGACCACTCGACCAGATCGGCCACGCTTTTGGCGGCGAGCAATTCGCGGGTGGCGTCGGTGCGCCGGATGCCGAGGTCTTCAGGCAAGGCGATCAAGCCTTCGCGACGCATCCGGGCGGTGTCTTTCGGGTTGTGACGCAGGCCGATGGCAGTCACGCCAGCGACGGCGGCGATCATTGCCTGACGCTCTTCCAGCGAACGCGCCTTGTACAAATAGGCGATGCCTTCTTCGGTCAGCAGGTGGGTGACGTCGTCGCCGTAAATCATGATCGGCGCCAGCGGCATGCCGCTTTTCTTCGCCACTTCAATCGCGTCGAGGGTTTCGACGAAGGTCGGTTTGCCGCCCTCCTGGAACGTCTCGACCATTTGCACCACGAGTTTTTTGCCGCGTTCGAGCAAGGGTTCCGGCGCATCGCCGTGGCGCATGTCGAGCCAGGCCGGCGTGCCGTGACGCCGCCCACGCGGGTCATGCCCCATGTTCGGTGCCCCGCCGAAACCGGCCAGGCGCCCGCGAGTCACGGTGGAAGAATGGCCGTCGCCATCGACTTGCAGGGTCGCGCCGATGAACAGGTCCACCGCGTATTGCCCCGCCAGTTGGCTGAACATCCGGTTGGAACGCAGCGACCCGTCGCGCCCGGTGAAGAACACGTCCGGCCGCGCAGCAATGTAGTTTTCCATGCCCAGTTCGGTGCCGAAGCAATGCACGCTTTCGACCCAGCCGCTTTCAATCGCCGGGATCAAGGTCGGGTGCGGGTTGAGTGTCCAGTTGCGGCAGATCTTGCCTTTGAGGCCGAGGGATTCGCCGTAGGTCGGCAGGATCAATTCGATGGCGGCGGTGTTGAAACCGATGCCGTGGTTCAGCGACTGCACGTTGTGTTTTTCGTAGATCCCGCGAATCGCCATCATCGCCATCAGCACGTGCACAGGCTTGATGTGCCGTGGGTCGCGGGTGAACAGCGGCTCGATGTAGAACGGCTTGTCGGCCACCACCACGAAATCGACCCAGGACGCGGGGATGTCGACGCGAGGCAGGTCAGTGACGTCGTCTACAAGCTGGTTCACCTGAACGATGACGATGCCGTCGCTGAAGGCCGCTGGTTCGATCAATGCAGGCGTGTCTTCGGTGCTGGGGCCGGTGTAGATGTTGCCGGCGCGGTCGGCCATGAAACCGGCCGAGAGCACGACGTTGGGAATCAGGTCGACCACCAATCGTGCGTAGAGCTCGATGTAGGTGTGGATCGCACCGATTTCCAGCAGGCCGTCTTCCAGCAATTGGCTGATACGCAGGCTCTGGGTGCCGGCGAAAGAGAAATCGAGCTTGCGGGCGATGCCGCGTTCGAACAGGTCCAGATGCTCGGAGCGCCCGACGCTGGGCATGATCATGTGCAGGTCGTGGAGCCTGGCAGGATCGGCCTTGGCCAGGGAGCGCGAAAGGAAATCCGCCTGCTTCTGGTTGTTGCCCTCCAGTACCACGCGGTCGCCGGGCAGGATTAACGCCTCCAGCGCTGCCACGATGTTGTCGGTGGGCAGCACCACACCGTCAGCCAGGCCCTTGACCAACGCCAGACGCCGCTGCTTTTCGCTGCGCCGCCGCGTCCATCGCGAGTCGGGGGATATTGTTGTTGTCATGACCACTCCACGGGTTCGCTGTCGTGGGAGTCACATTAGGAGGGTTGGGTGGGGGGCATCAATCAAGCAGAGAGACGGATCGTTACGGTCAGGGTAATGGTTGGCAGGACAGACGCCTTCGCGGGCAAGCCTCGCTCCTACAGGGGTTTTGTGTGCGCCCCGATCCATTGTAGGAGCGAGGCTTGCCCGCGAAGGGGCCAGTCAGGTCAACCCGGCACTCACAAGCAACTCCTCCAGCGCCAGCAAGTCAGGCACCTTGGCCACTTGATCGCCCACCTGCACCGCCGCCTGTTCCAGCGCACATAACGGCACATCCACATAGCTGAGCTGACTGTCGAGCTTGTAGGAACGAGGAATCCCCTGCACCAGCAACGCGATAAATTTCAGCTCAGGCCGCCCGCCCAGGGCATTGAGAATCACGATCCGCGCGCGCTCGCCAATGACGATTTTATCGCCGCACGCCGACTCAAAACTGAGCAACGGAATCTGCCGCTCCCGCCAACTCACCCGCCCCAGGTACCACGGCGGAGTATCGAGATCGAAAGCCCCCGGCTGATAGTCGATCAACTCCGCTACCGCGACGTTGGGCAAAATCAGGTTGCGGTCGGCCAGGGGTAGCAGCAGCCCGGTGAGGTTGCTGGTGCGATGCTCAAGCATGGGTTTTGCTCCACAGGGCAATGCTTTCGAGCAGCACCGATTCCTGATACGGCTTGCCGAGGTAGTCGTTGACGCCAATGGCCATGGCGCGGTCGCGGTGTTTCTGGCCGGTGCGCGAGGTGATCATGATGATCGGCAGGTGTTGCAGTCGCTCGTCGGCGCGCACCTGGGTGGCGACTTCGAAACCGTCCATGCGCGGCATTTCGATGTCCAGCAGCATCAGGTCCGGCATGTGGTCTTCGAGCAGCAGCATGGCATCGACGCCGTCCTTGGCCGTCAGCACGTTCATGCCGTGGCGTTCGAGTAAACGACTGGTGACCTTGCGCACGGTGACCGAGTCGTCGACCACCATGACCAGCAAGGGCTTGTGCGGCTCGGGTTCAGGGTCTTGAAGCAGCCGTCGTTGCGGCACCTGCGCCTGCATCGCGCGGATCGGCGCCAGCAGATCGAGAATCAGCACCACGCGGCCATCGCCCAGAATCGTCGCCCCGGACAAACCCTGCACGGCCGCAAATTGCGGGCCGAGGCTTTTCACCACAATCTCGCGGGTGCCGGCCATGGCATCGACCTGCACCGCGATTTGGCGCTCGTTGCATTGCACCAGCAATACCGGCAACGGCAGGCTCTGGCCCAACAGTTTCGGGCGTGTACTGGTTTTCAGCAGTTCACCGAGGTAGCACAGTTCATAGTGCTGCCCGGCGTATTTGTAAGTCGGCGGATCGAGCCGGTAATGCCCTTCGAGTTCGTTGGGCAACACACGCACGATGCCGTCGATGGTGTTCAGCGGGATCGCATATTGATCCTCAGCGCACTGCACCATCAGCGCCCGGTTGACCGACACGGTGAACGGCAGGCGAATGCGAAAATGCACGCCCTGCCCCGCCACAGAGTCGATGCTCATTGTGCCGCCGAGTTGCCGGACTTCTTCATGAACCACGTCCATGCCCACGCCGCGCCCGGAAATCTGGGTGATTTTCTCGGCCGTGGAGAACCCCGGTTGCAGGATGAACTGCAGCACGTCGCGGTCGCTGATGTCGCTGTCGGCGGCGAGCAGCCCGCGCTTGATTGCCTTGCGCCGCACCGCGTCCAGCGGCACGCCGGCGCCGTCGTCGCGGATGTCGAAAATGATGTCGCCGCCCTCGCGGGACAGGTCGAGGGTGATCCGCCCTTGCGCCGGTTTTCCGGCCGCGATGCGCACGTCTGCGGATTCGAGACCATGGTCCACCGCGTTGCGCAGCATGTGTTCCAGCGGCGCGGCCATGCGTTCGAGGACGTTGCGGTCCATCTCGCCTTCGGCGTTGCCGACCACGAATTCCACCTCCTTGCCCAGCTCGCTGGAGACCTGGCGGACGATGCGCTTCAAGCGCGGCAACATCCGCTCGAACGGCACCATGCGCGAGCGCATCAGGCCTTCCTGCAATTCGGTGTTGATGCGGCCTTGCTGTTGCAGCAGGTTCTCCGCGTCCTGATTGCGCCGGTCGAGGGTTTCCTTGAGGTCGAGCAGGTCAGAGGCAGATTCGAACAGTGCCCGCGACAGCTGCTGCAACTGCGAGTGACGGTCCATTTCCAGCGGGTCGAATTCTTCGTAGCCCGAGCGTTCGGCGTCGACTTGCTGGCGGCTGAGAATCCTGCCCTGGGTTTCGGTATCGAGCCGGCGCAATTGATCGCGCATGCGCTCGATGGTGGTTTCCATTTCGTTCAGCGCCACGCGCGCATCGTTGACCTGCTGTTCGATTCGGCCACGGAAGATTGAAGTTTCCCCGGCCAGGTTGACCAGATCGTCGAGCAGCTCTGCCGAGACCTTGACCATGTCGGCACCGGTATCGGCTTGCGGCGCAAGCGGCTCGATCTTGGGTGCAACCGGTGCGGCAACGGGTGACTCCAGCACTTCCGGATGGCTGAAATTCCTGATCGCGTCGATCAGCCGATCCGCTGGTGGCAACGGTTGACCGGCGCGGGTCGCGTCGAGCATCTGCGCCAGTCGGTCATGGCTGCTTTGCAACAGCCCGAACAGCGCGGCGGTCGGTTTCAACACACCGGCGGACAAGCCTTCGTAGAGAAATTCCAGCTCATGGGCGAGGTCGCCGATCGGGCCGATTTCCACCATCCGCGCACCGCCCTTGAGGGTGTGCAGATCGCGCAGCAGGGTTTCCATTTCCTGACGATTGGCAGGTTCGGCCTGCCAGCGAACCAGCGCAGCGCCGGAGTTTTCGATGATGTCGAAACCTTCCTCGAGGAAGATCTCCAGCAACTCCGGATCATGCCCCGGCGAGTCCTCGACCCGCACAGGCTCGGCGACTTCTGGCGCACTGGCGTTGCCTTGGCGGAACTGGCGAATGGCTTCGATCAGCTCACCCGGATCATCCAGTGGTTTGTGGTGCTGCAATTGCTCAAGCAGTTGCGCCAGTCGGTCATGGCTCTGTTGCAACAGCTGCGCCAGGGTTTCGTTGTGGCAGTAACGGCGATCGACAAGCCCTTCGTAAAGGCTTTCCAGCTCATGGGCGAGGCCTGCGACCGGCTCGACTTCGGCCATACGCGCACCGCCCTTGAGCGTGTGCAGATCCCGCTGCAACGACAACAACGGCGCGGCGTTGTCCGGGTCTTTCAGCCAGCGCTGCAAGGCCTGACCGGCGCTTTCGAGGATGTCCACCGCTTCTTCGAGGAAGATCGAAACGATCTCGTCGTCGAGATCAACAGCGCTGTCCACTGTAGGAGCCGGCTTGCCGGCGATGGTCGTTAACGATGACGCGTTTTCACTGGATGAATGCGGCGCCTGTGAGTCCATCGCCGGCAAGCCGGCTCCTACAGGGGTTTGTGCCAGTTCGGCGGTGGCGCTGCTTAGTTCGCGAATGCTCAGGGTGCGGCTGCCGTCGCTGCGAATCAGGCCCATGGCTGATGGGTCGAGGCTCTCATCGAGCAAGCCGCGCAAGGCCCGGATGCGCTCCGGTTGCGGGCTGACTTCCTGACCGGCCGCGAGTTCGTCGAGCATGTTGATCAGCGCTTCGTGGGCACTTTGCGCCTCGTGGAAAAACCGGTCGCTGACTGCCAGGCTGCTTTCTTCCACGGCGCCGTAGAGATCGAGCAAGGCTTCACAAAGCTCATCCACCGGATGCAGATCGGCCAGGTGCGCGCCTTCGCCGAGGGTGGTCAATTCATCCAGAAGCGCGCTGAGTTCCTGACGTTCACCGGGGTGCTGCTGCCAACGCTGCAACAGGCTTTCGGCGTCCAGCAGGATGTCCATGCCCTGGGCCAGGAAATTGTTGATCAACTGCGGATCGCGCTTGGTTCTGAGCGCCATGCTCGGCGTGCTCAACAGGGCTTCCAGGCGCTCGGCCAGCAGCGCCTGGATTCTATCGATCAACGAACGGGCCCCGGGAATCTCGGCCAACGGATCGACCTTGAGCTGTCGCAGCCCGACGCGAAACACGCCTTCGGCTTCCAGCAGCAGCTCGACTTCGTCGAGGTCCAGCGCGATCAGGTGCGCCTTGTATTCACGGGCCAGTTTGTCCAGCGGCGTCGCCAGCTCGGCAATCGGCAACACGCCAGCCATCGAGGCGCTGCCTTTGAGCGTGTGCAAGGCACGTTGCAGTTCGTCGCTGGCCTGCAACGGCACATGTTCGGCGGCCTGATCGAGGAAGCGGTTGAGGCTGGCCAGATGGGTTTCGGCTTCGTTGCGGAAGATCTCCAGCAACAACGGATCGAGGGCGGCGACATCCTGCACGTCCTCGTCGGCCAACGGCTTGTCACCCTTGGCGAGTGCGTGTGCGCGGGCGGCCAATTGGTCGACGTCGTTGCGCTGACGCTGAGCATTGCCGGCAAATTCAGCCACCAGTTCCGGCAGCAGATTCAATACATCGCCGAGCAGTTGCTGCACCGCCGGCCCCGGTTCAACGCTGCGTTCCAGCACGCGGTTGAGCAGGTTTTCCACGGCCCACGCCAGTTCACCCAACACCAGCGCGCGCACCATCCGGCCACTGCCTTTGAGGGTGTGGAAAGCTCGGCGCAGTTCGCCCAGGGTCGATTCGCTCTCGGGGTTGGCCGCCCAGCGCGGCAAGTATTCCCGGAGGATTTCCAGGACCTCGTCGGTTTCTTCGAGGAAGACTTCACGCAGTTCATCGTCCACCGGTTCTTCACCCGGAGGCGGTGGCAACAGGCTGCCCGGCGTATTCAGGGCGGGTGGATTGACCGCCGACACCGGGTTGGCGAGGACATCGGCCAGGGTCTGGACGACGTCGGGATCGTCCAGTTCCTGCTGGTCCTGCATCACCTGCGCCTCACTCGGGCTGAGCACTTCATCCAGCACAGGGACATTGTGTTCGCTGGGGAAAAAGCCGAGCGCTGCCAAGCTCTTTTCCGCAACGTCGAGCAATTGTTCACCGGACGCTTCAGCGTCGTCGCTCAGGCGTTCAAGGTAATACTCGATGCTGGTGATGACGTCGGCCAAGCTATCCAGCGCCTGCCAGCCAGGCTGGTCCGGGTCCAGCAGCAGATGCTCGCGGATAAAGTGATTGCAGGCGTCGATCAGGCTCGCCGCACGGCTCAGCGGGATCATCGCCAGCGCGCCGCGCACCTGGGTGAGCAAGGCCGGCAACGGTTGCAAATGCTGGCGGTCCCAGTCGGCGTCGATGTAGTCGACGATCATGTCCTTGGCCTGTTGCAGGCAGATGCGTGCTTCCTTGATCACGATCTGGTGGATCTGCGTCAGGTCGGTGGTCGGCAGGCGGCTGTCTTCCTGGCTCTCCGGTTCGACCGTGCCGACCATCCCGGCGAGCGTCGCCTCGACGTAAAGCAAGGCGCCGGCGACATCCATCAGGATCGCGTCGTTGGGTTCGCGTTGCCCCTGAGCGAGGCTCAACACCACCGCGAGCTGATCGATGATGACCTTGCGCGGCTGGCCAAAACCGAGCACCGCCAGGGTGTCGGCGATTTGCCGCAAGGGTGCCAGCAAGCTATCGAGGTCCGAGGCATGCTGGCGGTCGCTGCGCACGAACAGGTCGAGGCGTTCTTTGACCCGCACCAGTTCTTCGCACAGCGCGGCCAGCACCGAGCGCATGGCATCACGATCTGGGCCGGCCAGCCGCGCCCGTTCTTCGTCGACCATCGCGCTGTCAGGCAGCGCATCGTCCAGTCCATAGCGATCTTTCATGGTCAGCATCTGCCCGGTGGGGTGTTCGGCTTTGGCGATGTAAAACAGCAAACTCTTGAGCAACTCCGGCGGTGCCGGCTGATTGATCGCGCACATGCCCTGTTCAAGCAGGCGCTTGAGTTCTTTGTCGGCGTCCTTGAACAGGCTGCGCAGGGCCGGGCTGTTGGCGATCGAGCCGCCGCGCATGCCTTCGACCAGCGCCGAGGCAACGTGCCACAACGGGCTCAGCGGCGCATTCCCGCACAGCCCTTCGAGGCGTGAAAATACGGTGCTCAGGTAACCGAGATGGGTGTCGTCATCCTGTTCGCGCAGCAACCCGACCAGGGCCATCTGCAACATCTGGCGCAATTTGCGCAGCACGTTCGGCAGATCCGCCGGCTCCAGCAGCGCCAGCGCCTCGTCATCCAGTGGCGGCAAGTCCGGTAATTGCGGGGTGAACAGGCTGGTTTCCGATAACAGGCTTTCGCCACGGGCACTGCGCAGGTCGTTGATCAACGGCAACACCACCAGCGGCAGGTCGCGGCGCGCGCCTTGTACGCGGTCGAGATAGATCGGCAATTGACCGATCGCTTGCAGCAACAAGTGGATCGCTTCGTCACGATGAATGACGCGGTTCTGCTGCAAGGCGGCGGTCAGTTGTTCCATTTCTTCGGCGAGCAGGGCCGCGCCGTAGAACTCGACCATCTGCAAACTGCCGTGAACCTGATGGATGCACGCCAGGCATTCACTGAGGGCGTGCGTCGCCTGAGGGTCATCAAGCAACGTTTCAATCGCCTGGTGCGCCACTTTCAGTGTTTCGGCAATCTCGCCTTTGACCCATTCGAGGGCCACATAGTCGTGCCGATCACCCATAACCACTCCGTTCATCGTTCGAACGCCCTCGGGCGCCTCACACTTTATCCACAGTCTGCGCCTTGGCGGCCGGCAAGGTGAAACCGGACACCGAACGTCGCAGCTGGCTGGCCATTTTCGCCAGGTTGCCGATGCTCTCGGCCGTAGCGGTGGAACCGGACGAGGTCTGCGTGGTGATCTGCTGGATCACGTTCATCGTCAGGGAAATCTGCCCGGCCGAAGACGTCTGCTGTTGTGCCGCGTTGGAAATACTCTGGATCAACGCCGCGAGGGTTTTCGACACGCCTTCGATTTCTTCCAGAGCCACACCGGCATCCTGCGCCAGACGCGCGCCACGCACCACTTCGGTGGTGGTCTGCTCCATGGAAATCACCGCTTCGTTGGTGTCGGCCTGGATCGCCCGCACCAGGGTTTCGATCTGCCGCGTCGCGGCGGACGAGCGCTCGGCCAACCGTTGCACTTCGTCAGCCACCACCGCAAAACCGCGCCCGGCATCACCGGCCATGGAGGCCTGGATCGCGGCGTTGAGTGCAAGAATGTTGGTCTGGTCGGCAATGTCATCGATCAGGCTGACAATGTCGCCGATCTCTTGCGAAGACTCGCCGAGGCGCTTGATGCGCTTGGCCGTGTCCTGGATCTGCTCGCGAATGTTGTCCATGCCGTGGATGGTGTTGTGCACCACCTCGTTGCCCTTGTTGGCGATTTCCACCGAGCGCTCGGCCACCGCCGAAGACTCGGCGGCGTTGGCCGACACCTGATCGATGGACTGCGCCATGTCGTTGATCGCGGTGGAGGCTTCGCTGATTTGTTGCGCCTGATGCTCCGAGGCCTGCGCCAGGTGCATGGCAGTGGCCTGGGTTTCCTGCACGGCGGCGGCGACCTGGCCGGCGGTGAGGTTGATCGTCGCCACCAGATCGCGCAGCTGGTCCACGGAATAGTTGATCGAATCGGCGATGGTCCCGGTGAAGTCTTCGGTCACCGAAGCGGTTACGGTCAGGTCGCCGTCGGCCAGGTCTTCGATCTCGTCGAGCAGGCGCATGATCGCGTTCTGGTTGCGCTCGTTCTTCTCGGCGGTTTCGCGCAACTGACGATTGGTTTCGCGCACCATCACCATCCCGATAAGGATGATCGACATCAGCGCCGCCAGACCCAGCACGTAGCCGCCAATGGTGTCTGTATTGCGCCCGCTGGCGAGGTTTTCGAACCCTGAGGCCAGATGCGAGGCTTCGTCGAGCAGGGTTTGCGACAGGCTGAAGATGTTGGTCGCCGATTCGCGGACCTTGAACAGCTCCGGCGAGGTTTCGAGGATTTCATCCACCGAACCCGAGACGAATTCGAACAGCTCGGAAATCTCGATCAAGCGGGCACGGGCATCGTGGTCTTCGACCTGACTGACTTTCAGTGCCGGATTGCCCTGGAGCATACCCGTGAGCACCAGGCCGAAACGCGCGGCGTCGCGGCCGAACGCGTCGGCGGCCTGTTGCGAATTTTCGTCGCCGGACAGCACAGTGTTTACCGCGCCGAGGATACGTTCGGCCAACAACGACTGACGCTGGGCCATCGCCACCTGAGCGGCGGGCGCGCCGCGTTGCAGGAGAATTTCGACGACTTTTTCGTACTCGACCTGCAACTGCGGCACGGTTTCAGCGAGGGTGGCGGCGACTTGATGCAGCGACAAAACCGTCTGTTCGCTGGAGAGGATCGCGTCGGTGTTTTTCAGCACGCGCTCCCAATCCAGCTGCACGGCGCGCATTTCCGGGCGCACGGCGGACGGTGCTGGCGGCAGCCCGGTGGAAGGGTCGCCCTTCTTCAGATAACCCCAGCGCTGGGCAAAATCGTTGCGCGCATCGCTGAGCAACTTGAACGCCGCGGCCTTGCCGGCGGCGGCTTCAGTGGCGTTTTTGGCGATGCGCTGGGACAGCACGCGCAGCTCACCGGCGTGGCCGATGTACTGTTTATCGTACGAGGCCTGGGTGTTGAGGTAAGCGAAGTTGGCGAACAGCAGCATGATGAAGACAATCAGCGCGATGAACAGCGCGATGATCTGCGAGCGGCTGCGCGATCCTTCTGGCTTGCCTGTTTTAGCTTTTATCATCGGTCCTCGCCTGTTAACCAACACCCTAAAGCACACCGAAGGTCTCCTGTGGGAGCGAGCCTGCTCGCGATTCAGGCGCCGCGGTGTCTCAGGAACACCGCGTTATCGTTCAATCGCGAGCAGGCTCGCTCCCACAAGGGATCCGGGGTTACAGCGCTACATGCATGAAGCTTTGCGACCGCACCAGCGCAAACGGGCTGAACACCTGCCAATTCTGCTCACGCTGAAACCGGCCCTTGATGAACGGTGCAATCGGGCCACTCAAGTTATCCACCGGCTCCAGGCTGTCCTGGGCAAAGTGCTGAAGGCCGAAAACCTCATCGACCATCAACCCGGCAAACACCTCGTTATGCTCCACCACCAGCACTCGCCGCTGCTTGCGCACCGCCGATAATTCGTGCCCGAAAAAGGCACTCAAATCCATCATCGGCAGCAAGCGCCCACGCAGGTTGGCCACGCCCTTGACCCAAGGCTTGACCCCCGGCAACTGGGTGAAGCGCGGTTCATGCAGGACTTCGCTGACTTCACCCATCGGCGCGACGTACCACGCCTCGCCCAAACGAAAACCGATGCCGCTCCAACTGTCCTGTCGGGTTGGCTGCGACGGCAGATCCGCCGCCAGCAGACGACAGCGCTGGTCGATCTGCAGCAGCAGTTCGAAGGCGGTCAACGACTCGGTCATGGTCGGGTGATCAACCGGCCAGCACGTTGTTCAGGGTTTTGATCAGGGTGTCTTCGTCGACCGGTTTGGTCAGGTAATCCTTGGCGCCCTGGCGCGTGCCCCAGACCTTGTCGGTTTCCTGATCCTTGGTGGTGATGATGATCACCGGGATGTGCCCGGTTTCCGGGTCTTTGGTCAACTGACGGGTCGCCTGGAAACCGTTGAGGCCGGGCATGACGATGTCCATCAGCACGGCGTCGGGTTTTTCCTGACGGGCCAGGGCCACGCCGTCGGCGCCGTTTTCGGCTTTCAACACTTCATGACCGTGCTTTTCCAGCATGCCGGTCAGTTTGTACATTTCGGTCGGCGAATCATCGACGATCAGAATACGTGCCATGGTTTTCCCCATTCTTGTCGACGCCGGGCCCGCTGGCCGAGCGTCACTGTGCGTGTCCTACTGCGGCAAAACGGCGGCGAAGCCCGGTACATGGGCCTGGATCGCGTTAAGCAGTTCTTCCTTGCTGAAAGGCTTGGTCAAAAACTGGTCGGAGCCGACGATGCGCCCCTTGGCCTTGTCGAACAACCCGTCCTTGGACGACAGCATGATCACTGGCGTGGACTTGAACGCACTGTTGTTCTTGATTAAAGCGCAGGTCTGATAGCCATCCAGACGCGGCATCATGATGTCGACAAAGATGATGCCGGGATGATGATCGGCAATCTTTGCCAGCGCATCGAAACCATCGATGGCCGTAATGACTTCACAACCCACATTCTTCAACAGCGTTTCGGCGGTGCGACGAATCGTCTTCGAATCGTCGATGACCATGACCTTCAAGGCGCTGGAATGCTGGCCCATAAATGCTCTACCGTCGCCTTTGCGAATCAAATTGTCCGTTTTCCGGTTACCGGCGGCTTGAAACCCTTGATACTCAAGGGCCAGCACGACATGGCAGCCTTTTTAGCACAGTCTCCAAATGCAATCTATCGGGCGTCCTTTGAAGTGGTTTTTCCTTGACCGGGAACACACTCAGCGCCACTCTGACGCCACTTTTATACGGTCCTTTGGATTGATCTTTTGTGGGAGCGAGCCTGCTCGCGATGGTCGTCAACGATGACGCGTGCCAGCAGGATAAGCGCGGTGTCCTGAAGTCCATCGCGAGCAGGCTCGCTCCTACAGGGACTTACATAGGCCTCCCCCACTTCAGAGGAAAAACCCATGAGCGTTCGCGTCGGGATTGTCATGGATCCCATTGCCAGCATCTCCTATAAAAAGGATAGCTCGCTGGCCATGCTGCTGGCCGCACAGAAGCGCGGCTGGGAACTGTTCTATATGGAACAGCGCGACTTGTATCAAGGCGAAGGTGAAGCCCGGGCGCGGATGCGGCCGCTGAAAGTTTTCGCCAACCCGGAAAAATGGTTCGAGCTGGAAGACGAGACCGACGCGCTGCTGAGCGATCTGGACGTGATCCTGATGCGCAAGGATCCGCCGTTCGACATGGAGTTCGTCTACTCCACTTATCTGCTCGAGCAAGCCGAGCGCGCGGGCGTGCTGGTGGTCAACAAGCCGCAGAGCCTGCGTGACTGCAATGAAAAACTGTTCGCCACATTGTTCCCGCAGTGCACGCCGCCGACCGTGGTCAGCCGCCGCGCCGACGTGCTGCGTGAGTTCGCCGCCAAACATGGCGATGTGATCCTCAAGCCGCTGGACGGCATGGGCGGCACCTCGATCTTCCGTCACCGCGCAGGTGACCCGAACCTGTCGGTGATCCTGGAAACCCTGACCGCGCTGGGCACCCAGCAGATCATGGGCCAGGCGTACCTGCCGGCGATCAAGGACGGCGACAAACGCATCCTGATGATCGACGGCGAGCCGGTGGATTATTGCCTGGCGCGGATTCCGGCGGCCGGCGAAACCCGCGGTAACCTCGCCGCCGGTGGTCGTGGCGAAGCCCGTCCGCTGAGCGACAAGGATCGCTGGATCGCTGCCCAGGTCGGCCCGACCTTGCGCGAGAAAGGCCTGCTGTTCGTGGGTCTCGACGTGATCGGCGAGCACCTGACGGAGATCAACGTCACCAGCCCGACCTGCATTCGCGAGATTGATAACGCGTTCGGCACCGACATCGGCGGCCTGTTGATGGATGCCATCGATCAGAAGCTCAAGGCCCGTTGATATAGAACACCCAAGATGAAACCAACATTGCGCTATCATGCGCGGCCTCTGAAAAACGCGATGTTGGTTTTCTTGTCATGACACTTCCGTCCGATCTGCCCGCTGAACTCGCCCATCGTGGCGTGCGCCCGGCCGATCGCCTCGGATTTACCCTGTTTCTCGCGGCGTTGATTCACCTGGCCTTGCTGTTGGGCGTCGGCTTTACGATGGTCGAACCCAAGCAAATCAGCAAAACCCTGGAAATCACCCTCGCCACCTTCAAGAGCGAAAAGAAACCGGCGAAGGCCGACTTCCTCGCGCAGGAAAATCAGGAAGGCAGCGGCACCCTGGATAAAAAGGCGATTCCCAAGACCACCGAGGTCGCGCCGTTCCAGGACAACAAGGTGCAAAAAGTCACGCCACCGCCGGCCGCCAAGCCTGAAGTCCAGGAAGCAGCGCCCAAGGCTGCCGTGACCACCGTCGCGCCGAAGCCGAAGAAAGCCGCGGCCAAGACCGAAGAGCCCAAACCTGCCACCAAACCCGCCATCGCCGCGCCGACGTTCGACAGTGAACAGCTGTCCAGCGACATCGCCAGCCTCGAAGCGGAACTGGCCAACGAACAACAGCTGTACGCCAAGCGCCCGCGTATCCACCGCCTGAGCGCGGCCTCGACCATGCGCGACAAAGGCGCCTGGTATAAGGATGAGTGGCGCAAAAAGGTCGAGCGCATCGGTAACCTCAATTATCCGGATGAAGCGCGGCGCAAACAGATTTACGGCAATTTGCGCTTGATGGTCTCGATCAACCGCGACGGCTCGCTTTTTGAAGTATTGGTACTGGAGTCGTCCGGGCAACCGCTGCTGGATCAGGCAGCGCAGCGAATTGTGCGGCTGGCTGCGCCGTTTTCGCCGTTTACCGGGGATTTGTCGGACATCGACCGACTGGAAATCATCCGCACCTGGAAATTTGCGCGCGGGGACCGACTGTCCAGTAATTAACCACAGCGTACAACCCTGTGGGAGCGAGCCTGCTCGCGATGGCGGTCTGTCTGACACCTCAATTTTGAATGTGCCGCCGTCATCGCGAGCAGGCTCGCTCCCACATTTGATCTGTGTCGACAGCCAAATTGCGGCATCCCCAGCTTGTCAGTTCGCCCCTCCAACGCCACACTAGCGCTCATGAAGAACGTCAGCCCAAGCTACCTCAAGCATCACTTCCTGATCGCCATGCCTCACATGGCCGACCCGAACTTTGCCCACACCTTGACCTACATCGTCGAGCACACGGCCAATGGTGCGATGGGGCTGGTGGTCAACCGTCCGCAAGACCTGAATCTGGCCGATATCCTCGAGCAATTGCGCCCCAATATCGAGCCGCCGCTGCTCTGCCAGCATGTGCCGATCTTCATCGGCGGCCCGGTGCAGACCGATCGCGGTTTTGTCCTGCACCCGTCAGGCAAGCAGTTTCAGGCGACCGTTGATCTGGAAGGCGACCTCTCGTTGTCCACCTCCCAGGACGTATTGTTCGCCATCGCCGATGGCGTCGGCCCGGCAAAAAGCCTGATCGCCCTCGGTTACGCAGGCTGGGAAGCCGGACAACTTGAGGCCGAACTGGCGCAGAACGCCTGGCTGACCTGCCCGTTCGATGCCGACATCCTGTTCAACACCAGCAGCGAATTGCGCCTCGAAGCAGCGGCCAAGCACCTGGGCGTCAACCTCAGCCTGCTCACCAGCCAGGCGGGACACGCCTGATGGCCCTGCGGCTGATTCTGGGTTTCGACTACGGCACCAAACAGATCGGCGTGGCGGTCGGCCAGGTGATTACCGGCCAGGCCCGCGAGCTGTGCACCTTGAAGGCACAAAACGGGGTGCCCGACTGGAATCAGGTCGAAGCGCTGATCAAAGAGTGGAAGCCCGATGCCGTGGTGGTCGGCCTGCCGTTGAATATGGACGGCACGCCCAGCGACATGTGCCTGCGCGCCGAGAAGTTCGCCCGCCGCCTCAACGGTCGCTACAACCTGCCCTTCTATACCCACGATGAACGTCTGACCACGTTTGAAGCCAAGGGCGAACGACGTGATCGCGGCGGGCAAAAGGGCAGTTACCGCGACAACCCGGTCGACGCCATCGCCGCCGCCCTGCTGCTGCAAGGCTGGCTCGATGAAAACAGCGCACTGTTCGAATCCTGAAGAGCCGTAACAAGCGACTCTCTATAGCGACAACCCGAGCCACCGCCAGCAGCACCCGGCCCGGGCCCAAGAAGGAGCAACCATGAGCCTGCCCAATCCCGCCGAACTGATCAGCCAGATGGCGATCCGTCTCAAGGCACATCTGGAACACCGTGGCATCAGCGAACCGCGCTACATCGGTATTCGTACCGGCGGCGTCTGGGTTGCCCAGGCGTTGCTCGAAGAACTGGGCAGCGACGCGCCGCTCGGCACCCTGGACGTGTCTTTCTATCGTGACGATTTCAGCCAGAACGGCCTGCACCCGCAGGTGCGCCCTTCGGCGCTGCCGTTCGAGATCGAAGGCCAGGACCTGGTGCTGATCGACGACGTACTCATGAGCGGCCGCACCATCCGCGCCGCGATGAACGAACTCTTCGACTACGGCCGCCCGGCCAGCGTGACGCTGGTGTGCCTGTTGGACCTGGACGCCGGCGAGCTGCCGATCCGCCCGAACGTGGTCGGCGCGACGTTATCGCTGGCCGCCCACGAGCGCGTGAAGCTGTCCGGTCCGGAACTCAAGCTCGAACTGCAAGACCTCGCCCTTTAATTCGCCCTATTGAGAGTCCCCCTCGCGATGACGCCTCTAGAAACCAAGCGCCCGCTGCAGCTCAATGATCAGGGCCAGCTGCGCCACTTCCTCTCGCTCGACGGCTTGCGCCGCGAGCTGCTGACGGAAATCCTCGACACCGCCGACTCGTTCCTCGAAGTTGGCGCCCGGGCAGTGAAGAAAGTCCCGTTGCTGCGCGGCAAGACCGTGTGCAACGTGTTCTTCGAGAACTCCACCCGCACCCGCACCACCTTCGAACTGGCGGCCCAGCGCTTGTCGGCGGACGTGATCACCCTCAACGTCTCGACATCGTCGGCGAGCAAGGGCGAAACCCTGCTCGACACCCTGCGCAACCTGGAAGCCATGGCCGCCGACATGTTCGTCGTGCGCCACGGTGATTCCGGCGCCGCGCACTTCATCGCCGAACACGTGTGCCCGCAAGTGGCGATCATCAACGGCGGCGACGGCCGTCATGCGCACCCGACCCAAGGCATGCTCGACATGCTGACGATCCGTCGGCACAAAGGCAGCTTCGAAAACCTGTCCGTGGCCATCGTCGGCGACATCCTGCACTCGCGGGTGGCGCGCTCGAACATGCTGGCGCTGAAAACCCTCGGCTGCCCGGACATCCGCGTGATCGCACCGAAAACCCTGCTGCCGATCGGCATCGAGCAATACGGCGTGAAGGTCTACACCGACATGACCGAAGGCCTGAAAGACGTCGACGTGGTGATCATGTTGCGCCTGCAACGCGAACGCATGACCGGCGGCCTGCTGCCGAGCGAGGGCGAGTTCTATCGCCTGTTCGGCCTGACCACCGCGCGCCTGGCCGGGGCCAAACCGGACTGCATCGTCATGCACCCGGGGCCAATCAACCGGGGCGTTGAGATTGAGTCGGCGGTGGCCGACGGTCCGCATTCGGTGATTCTCAACCAGGTAACCTACGGCATCGCGATTCGTATGGCCGTGCTGTCCATGGCCATGAGCGGGCAGACTGCCCAGCGCCAATTCGAGCAGGAGAACGTTCAGTGAAGCTCAGCATTCTCGGCGCCCGCGTGATCGATCCAGTCAGCGGGCTGGATCAAGTGACTGATATCCACATCGAAGCCTGCAAGATCGTCGCCCTTGGCGCCGCACCCGCCGGTTTTGTTGCCGTCGATACCATCGACGCCCAAGGCTTGGTGGCCGCACCGGGGCTGGTTGACCTGAACGTCGCCCTGCGCGAGCCGGGCTACAGCCGTAAAGGCTCGATCGTCAGCGAAACCCGCGCCGCCGCTGCCGGTGGCGTGACCAGCCTGTGCTGCCCGCCGAAGACCAAACCGGTGCTGGACACCTCGGCCGTGGCCGAACTGATCCTCGACCGCGCCCGCGAGGCCGGCAACACCAAGGTGTTCCCGATTGGCGCCCTGAGCAAAGGCCTGGACGGCGAGCAACTGGCCGAGCTCGTGGCGTTGCGCGATGCCGGCTGCGTGGCCTTCGGCAACGGCCTGGAAAGCTTCCGCAACACCCGCACCCTGTGCCGGGCGCTGGAGTACGCGGCGACTTTTGACCTGACGGTGATTTTCAACTCGCAGGACCATGATCTGGCCGAAGGCGGCTTGGCGCATGAAGGTCCGACCGCCAGTTTCCTCGGCTTGCCGGGTATTCCGGAAACCGCAGAAACCGTGGCGCTGGCCCGTGATCTGTTGCTGGTCGAGCAAAGTGGCGTGCGCGCGCACTTCAGCCAGCTGACCAGCGCTCGCGGCGTGGCCCTGATTGCTCAGGCCCAGGCGCGTGGATTGCCGGTGACGGCGGATGTCGCCCTGTACCAGTTGATCCTGACCGATGAAGCGCTGATCGACTTCAGCAGCCTCTATCACGTCCAGCCGCCACTGCGCACCCGCGCCGACCGCGATGGCTTGCGTGAGGCGGTGAAATCCGGCGTGGTTTCGGCAATTTCCAGTCATCACCAGCCCCATGAACGGGACGCCAAACTGGCGCCGTTTGGTGCGACTGAGCCGGGGATAAGCAGCGTTGAACTGTTGCTGCCGCTGGCGATGACGCTGGTGGAAGACGGTTTGCTCGATCTGCCGACGTTGCTGGCACGCCTGAGTGCCGGGCCTGCGCAAGCCTTGCGCTTGCCGGCGGGGAAACTGGCGGTGGGTGGTGCGGCGGATATCGTGCTGTTCGATCCGGCGGCTTCGACCGTGGCCGGTGAAACCTGGTTGTCCAAGGGTGAGAACTGCCCGTTCATTGGGCATAGTTTGCCGGGTGTGGTGCGTTACACGCTGGTGGATGGGCGGATTAGCCACCAGGCTTAAGACCGCGTTGTCCCAATCGCTAGCAGGGCTAGCTCCCACACAGGATCTGTGAATTACACAAATCCCCTGTGGGAGCTAGCCTGCTAGCGATGACTTACTGGAAAGTGCCGCGATTCTGCGCGTTACGCACGGAAACTTGGTCATTCAGCGTCCAGAAGTCATACAAAACCCCCAGAAAGAACAACCCGCCCGTCACCAGGTACAGCAACCCGCTGATCCACTTCCCCTGATACATCCGGTGCACGCCGAACACGCCCAGAAACGTCAGCAGAATCCACGCAACGTTGTATTCGATAGGCCCGGCGGTGAAACGCAGGTCCGCTTCACGATCCATGGCCGGGATCAGGAACACGTCGATCAGCCAGCCGATACCCAGTAAACCCAGGGTGAAAAACCAGATCGTCCCGGTCACCGGTTTGCCGTAATAAAAGCGGTGAGCACCGGTAAAACCGAAAATCCACAGCAGGTAACCGATCACTTTGCTGTGGGTATCTTGATGTGGAACGGGGTGTCGATAGGTGTTCATGAATGGCCTCGAATCACACGATAGATAAATATTCTTGAATTCTTTGTGACTTTTTTACAGGTGGCCGACGTATGGCAAATGCTACCGTGTCTCCCGTCAAACCCTTATAGCACCTGACTTCTGTCCGACAATTGCGTCTATTTGCCGCGTATTGGGCTCCGTTGACCGCCAGGTTGAATCGACCAACGGCCTCGGAATGACAAAAAAAGCTGTTATAAAGTTTCGCGCTAACCAACACGAGCCTTGCCTAATGCGTCCATTTTTCAAGACATGGCTAACCATTTGCCTTTTGATGCCACTGGCCGCCCACGCCACCAATCGTGAGCAACGTCTTCCTAACGTTAATGGTTACACCCCAAAATCCCATGTTTCTGCTCCTTCGAGCAAAAACAAACAAACTGCCAAGCAACCGACCTCGCTGAGCAAAGCCAACAGCAAGCTTGTCCCGCCGATGGCGACCAAGGAAAGCAGCAATGTGCTGAGCCGTGCCGTCAACGTCCTCGGTACACCTTACCGTTGGGGCGGCAGCAGCCCAAGTAAAGGGTTCGATTGCAGCGGCCTGGTGAAATACGCGTTCAACGACGCCACATTTGACCTGCCACGCACCTCGAACGCCATGGCCAGCGGTCATGGCGAGAAAGTCGAACGAGGCGACCTGAAGCCGGGCGACCTGATTTTCTTCAACATCAAGAGCCGCCGGGTCAATCACGTTGCCATCTACCTGGGCAACGACCGCTTCATCCACGCACCACGCCGTGGCAAGTCGGTGACCATCGACACCTTGAAGAAACCGTACTGGGAAAGCCACTACGTGGTTGCCAAGCGGGTTCTGCCTAAAGAGAAGAACACGCTGCAGGTTGTTCAGCGTTGATTTGAAAATCCCGGGCCCAACCCGGGATTTTGCTTTGAACCTGATGCCCCCATCGCGAGCAGGCTCGCTCCCACATGTGAATGCGATCACCTGTGGGAGCGAGCCTGCTCGCGATGGCGTTTCCGGACTGGTCAAAAGTTATCCGGTGACCGCGCCTTATCCCGCGCATGCTCGCGACTGATCAAGCCCTTGGTCACCAACTCCTTCAAGCACATATCCAGCGTCTGCATCCCCAGATTCCCGCCGGTCTGAATCGACGAGTACATCTGCGCCACCTTGTCCTCGCGGATCAGGTTACGAATCGCCGACGTTCCCAGCATGATTTCGTGCGCCGCGATCCGCCCGCCGCCGATCTTCTTCACCAGCGTCTGCGACACCACCGCCAGCAGCGACTCGGACAGCATCGAACGCACCATCGACTTCTCATCCCCCGGAAACACATCCACGATCCGGTCGATGGTTTTCGCCGCCGACGTGGTGTGCAACGTGCCAAACACCAGATGGCCAGTCTCGGCAGCCGTCAGCGCCAGGCGAATAGTCTCCAGATCACGCATCTCGCCCACCAGAATCACGTCCGGGTCTTCCCGCAACGCCGAACGCAGGGCTGTGGCGAAGCTGCGGGTATCGCGATGGACTTCGCGCTGATTGATCAGGCATTTGCGTGATTCGTGGACGAATTCGATCGGGTCTTCAATGGTCAGGATGTGGTGATGACGATGGTTGTTCAGGTAGTCGATCATCGCCGCCAGGGTGGTGGACTTGCCGGAACCGGTCGGGCCGGTGACCAGCACCAGGCCACGGGGGGAGTCGGTAATCTTGCGAAACACTTCCCCCATCCCGAGGTCTTCCATGCTCAGGACCTTCGACGGAATCGTTCGGAACACCGCGCCGGCGCCACGGCTCTGGTTGAACGCATTGACCCGGAAACGCGCAACGCCGGGTACCTCAAAGGAAAAGTCGGTTTCCAGGTGTTTCTCGAAATCCACACGCTGGGTGTCGTTCATGATGTCGTAGACCAGCTCCTGAACTTCCTTGTGATCCAGGGCTGGCAGATTGATGCGCCGCACATCGCCGTCGACGCGAATCATCGGTGGCAGGCCTGCCGACAGGTGCAAGTCGGACGCTCCTTGTTTGGCGCTGAACGCCAGCAGCTCAGTGATATCCATAGCACTCCTCAATTCCAGTAGAATGCCGCCAACCTCAGACCCGCTGGCGCCTCTTGAATGTCCACGATAGCAGACAACATTGAACTGGTTAGTTCACGCATCCGGGCTGCAGCCCTCGCCGCCCACCGTGACGAACACAGCGTTCAGCTCCTGGCCGTGAGCAAGACCAAGCCCGCCGAGGCCCTGCGCGAAGCACATGCCGCCGGCCTGCGCGACTTTGGCGAGAACTACCTGCAGGAAGCCCTGGGCAAACAGCTCGAATTGGCCGACCTGCCCTTGATCTGGCACTTCATCGGCCCCATTCAATCGAACAAGACTCGCGCTATCGCCGAGCACTTCGCTTGGGTGCATTCCGTGGATCGCTTGAAAATCGCACAACGCCTGTCCGAACAACGCCCTGCCGATCTGCCGCCACTGAACATCTGCATCCAGGTCAATGTCAGCGGTGAGGCCAGCAAATCCGGTTGCACCCCGGCCGACCTGCCGGCCCTGGCCAACGCCATCAGCGAACTGCCGCGCATCAAGCTGCGCGGGCTGATGGCGATTCCCGAACCGACGGAAGATCGCGCCGCCCAGGACGCCGCTTTTGCTGCCGTGCAAAGCCTGCAAGCCAGCCTGAACCTGCCGCTCGACACACTTTCCATGGGCATGAGCCACGACCTTGAGTCGGCCATCGCCCAAGGCGCCACTTGGGTCCGCATCGGTACGGCCCTGTTCGGCGCCCGCGACTACGGTCAGCCTTGAACCCATGGCCGACTCTTCTATTTATAAGGACCTGACATGAGCAAGACTCGTATTGCCTTTATCGGTGCCGGCAACATGGCCGCCAGCCTGATCGGCGGCCTGCGCGCCAAAGGTCTGGACGCCGCGCAGATCCGCGCCAGCGACCCGGGCGCAGAAACCCGCACCAAAGTGAACGCCGAACACGGCATCGAAGTATTCGCTGACAACGCCGAGGCCATTCAAGGCGCCGACGTGGTCGTTCTGGCGGTCAAACCGCAAGCGATGAAAGCCGTGTGCGAAGCGATTCGCCCGAGCTTGAAACCGGATCAACTGGTGGTATCCATCGCTGCCGGCATCACCTGCGCCAGCATGAACAACTGGCTCGGAGCACAACCGATCGTGCGCTGCATGCCCAACACCCCGGCGCTGCTGCGTCAGGGTGTGAGCGGTTTGTTCGCCACCGCCGAAGTCACCGCAGAACAGCGCCAACAAGCGCAAGAACTGCTGTCGGCCGTGGGCATCGCCTTGTGGCTGGATGAAGAGCAGCAACTGGACGCCGTCACCGCCGTCTCCGGCTCGGGCCCGGCGTACTTCTTCCTGTTGATCGAAGCCATGACCGCCGCCGGCGTGAAGCTCGGCCTGCCGGCGGACATCGCTGCCCAACTGACCCTGCAAACTGCCTTGGGCGCCGCACACATGGCGGTTGCCAGCGATGTCGACGCGGCTGAACTGCGTCGCCGTGTGACATCGCCGGCGGGCACCACAGAAGCTGCAATCAAATCGTTCCAGGCTGGCGGCTTCGAAGCGCTGGTAGAAAAAGCACTCGGCGCCGCTGCGCACCGCTCGGCCGAGATGGCTGAGCAGCTCGGTCGCTAATCAGCCCTTACAAAGGAATAAATGATGCTAGGACTCAACGACGCTGCCATTTTCATCATCAAGACCCTGGGCAGCCTGTATCTGCTGATTGTGCTGTTGCGTTTCATCCTGCAACTGGTCCGGGCGAACTTCTACAACCCGCTCTGCCAGTTCATCGTCAAGGCTACCCAGCCGCTGCTCAAGCCGCTGCGCCGGGTCATCCCGAGCATGTTCGGGCTGGATATGTCGTCACTGGTGCTGGCGCTGATCGTGCAGATGCTGCTGATCGCGGTCATCGTGTCGCTCAAAGGCTTCATGGTCGACTGGGTGCTGCTGGTGCCGTGGGCGCTGATTGCGCTGTTCTCGCTGTTTTTGAATATTATTTTCTGGGCGATGATCATCAGCGTGATTCTGTCCTGGGTCGCGCCGGGCAGCCACAATCCGGGCGCCGAGCTGGTCGCGCAGATTACTGAACCGGTACTGGCCCCGTTCCGCCGGATCATTCCGAACCTGGGCGGCCTCGACATCTCGCCGATCTTCGCGTTTATCGTGATCCAGTTGCTGCAAAGCTGGCTGATTCCGCGGCTGGCGTACTTTGCCCTGATGCCTCAAGGGCTGCTCGGTTTGATCTGATACCGCGTCATCGTTCTTCGCGGGCAAGCCTCGCTCCTACAGATTTAGAGTCGATCGCGATATTGGCGAACGACACATTACCTGTAGGAGCGAGGCTTGCCCGCGAATGTAGCGCCTCGGTTCAACTGAATGAAATCAGGCCCGGCCTTTGCTTGCCGCTAACCCCACCGGTCTTTAGACTTACGCCTCATTTCAACGAGAGCAGGGTCGATGCCAACTGCCTTTCCCGCCGATTCTGTTGGTCTGGTGACGCCGCAAGTGGCGCACTTCAGTGAACCCCTGGCCCTGGCCTGCGGCCGTTCGCTCCCAGCGTATGACCTGATTTACGAAACCTACGGCACGCTGAACGCCACGGCGAGCAACGCCGTGCTGATCTGTCACGCCTTGTCCGGTCACCATCACGCCGCCGGCTTCCACAGCCCCGACGACCGCAAACCCGGTTGGTGGGACAGCTGCATCGGCCCCGGCAAGCCAATCGACACCAACAAGTTCTTCGTGGTCAGCCTGAACAACCTCGGCGGTTGCAACGGCTCCACGGGCCCGAGCAGCGTCAACCCGGAAACCGGAAAGCCGTTCGGCGCCGATTTCCCGGTGCTGACCGTGGAAGACTGGGTGCACAGCCAGGCGCGCCTGGCCGACCGGATCGGCATCAGCCAATGGGCCGCCGTGATTGGTGGCAGCCTCGGCGGCATGCAGGCGATGCAATGGAGCATCACCTACCCGGATCGCATTCGTCACTGCCTGGCCATTGCCTCGGCACCGAAGCTGTCGGCACAGAACATCGCCTTCAACGAAGTGGCGCGCCAGGCAATCCTCACCGACCCCGAATTCCACGGTGGTTCGTTCCAGGAAGCGGGCGTGATCCCCAAGCGCGGCTTGATGCTGGCGCGGATGGTCGGGCACATCACTTATCTGTCCGATGACTCGATGGGCGAAAAATTCGGCCGCGGCCTGAAGAGCGAAAAGCTCAACTACGACTTCCACAGCGTCGAGTTCCAGGTTGAAAGCTACCTGCGTTATCAGGGCGAAGAGTTCTCCGGGCGTTTCGATGCCAACACCTACCTGCTGATGACCAAGGCGCTGGACTACTTCGACCCGGCGGCAAACTTCGACGATGACCTGGCGAAAACCTTCGCCGGCGCTTCGGCCAAGTTCTGCGTGATGTCCTTCACCACCGACTGGCGTTTCTCCCCGGCCCGCTCGCGGGAACTGGTGGACGCGCTGATGGCGGCCAAGAAAGACGTCTGCTACCTCGAGATCGACGCTCCGCAAGGCCACGACGCCTTCCTGATTCCGATCCCGCGCTATCTGCAGGCATTCGGCAATTACATGAACCGCATTACGTTGTGAGAAAGCCATGAGAGCTGATCTGGAAATCATCCAGGAATGGATCCCCGCCGGCAGCCGCGTGCTCGACCTAGGTTGCGGTGACGGCGAGCTGCTGACGTGGCTGCGCGACAACAAGCAAGTCACCGGCTACGGCCTGGAAAACGACGCGGACAACATCGCCGAGTGCGTGGCCAAGGGCATCAACGTGATCGAGCAGGACCTGGACAAGGGCCTGGGCAACTTTGCCAGCAACAGTTTCGACGTCGTGGTCATGACCCAGGCGCTGCAAGCCGTGCACTACCCGGACAAGATCCTCGACGAAATGCTGCGGGTCGGTCGCCAATGCATCATCACCTTCCCCAACTTCGGTCACTGGCGCTGCCGCTGGTACCTGGCGAGCAAGGGCCGGATGCCGGTGTCCGAGTTTCTGCCGTACACCTGGTACAACACGCCGAACATCCACTTTTGCACTTTCGAAGACTTTGAAGCACTTTGCCGCGAACGTGAAGCCAAGGTCATTGATCGGCTTGCCGTGGATCAACAGCATCGGCACGGGTGGGCCAGTAAGCTATGGCCTAATCTGTTAGGTGAGATCGGTATTTACCGCGTCAGCAGTCCAGGGCTGCAGGATCACAAGGTCGCGGTCTGAACCACCCTATTTCAAGGAGAACGATCATGGGTCGTCTAGCGTTATTTCTACTCACTGCCTGCCTGAGCGTTACCGCCATGGCCGCCGACGTCATCAAGGGCGAGCGCAAGGAAACCTTCGGTGACGTGACGGTGCATTACAACACCTTCAACTCCACGTTCCTGACACCGGACATTGCCAAGTCCGCCGAACTGATCCGCAGCAAGAACCAGGGCGTGATCAACGTCTCAGTGATCAAGGATGGCAAACCGCTGATCTCTGAGGTCAGCGGCACGGTCAAAGACCTCACCAGCCAAAGTGTGCCGTTGAAATTCAAGCAGATCACCGAACAAGGCGCGATCTACTACATTGCGCAATACCCTGTGGAGCAACAGGAAGTCCGCACCTTCGATATCAAAGTGCAGACCGGCGATAAAACCAACACCATCAGTTTCCAACAAGAGCTTTTCCCCGGCCAATGATGAATTTCACGCAACTCGTACTGGCCAGCCACAACGCCGGCAAACTCAAGGAACTCCAGGCCATGCTCGGCGACTCGGTGCATCTGCGCTCGATCGGCGAGTTCAGCAGCGTCGAGCCTGAAGAAACCGGTCTGTCGTTCGTCGAGAACGCCATTCTCAAGGCCCGCAATGCCGCGCGCATTTCCGGCCTGCCGGCGTTGGCCGACGACTCCGGGTTGGCGGTGGATTTCCTTGGCGGCGCACCGGGTATCTACTCGGCTCGTTACGCTGACGGCAAAGGCGATGCGGCGAACAACGCCAAACTGCTCGACGCCTTGAAAGACGTGCCGCAAGCCGAGCGCGGCGCGCAGTTCGTCTGCGTGCTGGCGCTGGTGCGTCACGCTGATGATCCGCTGCCGATCCTCTGCGAAGGGCTGTGGCATGGGCGCATCCTGACCCAAGCCAGTGGCGAGCACGGTTTCGGTTACGATCCGCTGTTCTGGGTGCCCGAGCGCGATTGCTCCAGCGCCGAGCTGAGCCCGAGCGACAAGAACCTCATCAGCCACCGCGCCCGTGCAATGGATCTGCTGCGCCAGCGTCTGGGCTTGAAATGACCCGTGAATCATCCGCGCCACCGCTGATCTACGGCGGTGACGCACAATCGCCTCGGGCCGCGCTTCCCGTGCTGCCGCCCCTGGCGCTGTACATCCACATCCCGTGGTGTGTGCGCAAATGCCCTTATTGCGACTTCAACTCCCACACCGCAAGCCCGGTGCTGCCGGAAGAAGAGTACGTCGACGCCTTGCTGGCGGACCTCGATCAGGATTTGCACGCGGTTTACGGCCGCGAGTTGAGCTCGATCTTCTTTGGTGGTGGCACGCCGAGCCTGTTCAGCGCCGAAGCCTTGGGCCGTTTGCTCAAAGGCGTCGAGCAACGGATTCCGTTTGCCAGCGACATTGAAATCACCCTGGAGGCCAATCCAGGCACGTTCGAGCAAGAGAAGTTCGTGGCCTACCGCGCGCTGGGCATCAATCGGCTATCGATCGGCATCCAGAGCTTTCAGGAAGAGAAACTCAAGGCTCTGGGGCGGATTCACAACGGCGATGAAGCGGTGCGAGCCGCCGGCATGGCGCGCCAGGCCGGGTTCGATAACTTCAACCTGGACTTGATGCACGGTTTGCCCGATCAGTCGCTGGACGACGCCTTGAGCGATCTGCGCCAGGCCATCGCCCTGAAGCCGACCCACTTGTCCTGGTATCAGCTGACGCTGGAGCCGAACACGGTGTTCTGGAACCAGCCGCCTCTGCTGCCGGAAGACGACACGCTGTGGGATATTCAGGAAGCCGGTCAGGCGTTGCTCGCCGAACACGGCTACGCACAATACGAAGTCTCGGCGTATGCCCTGCCCGGTCGTCCGGCGCGGCATAACCTCAATTACTGGAGCTTCGGCGACTTCATCGGCATCGGCGCCGGCGCCCACGGCAAGCTCAGTCATCCGGACGGGCGCATCGTGCGCACCTGGAAGACGCGCTTGCCGAAGGATTACCTGAACCCGGCAAAAAGCTTCAAGGCTGGCGAGAAAGCGCTGACCAACGATGAATTGCCGTTCGATTTCCTGATGAACGCTTTGCGCCTGACTGATGGGGTCGAATCGCGGCTGTATCCGGAGCGCACCGGGCTGAGCCTGGAAAGCCTCGCCGAAGGCCGCCACGAAGCCGAACAAAGCGGCCTGTTGCAGGTCGAACCGTCACGTCTGGCGGCCACCGAGCGCGGGCAATTGTTCCTCAATGACTTGCTGCAAACATTTCTGAGCTGATTTCAGCCGTAAGGGAAAACGAATGGATTTGATACTCGACCTGCTCGCCACCGTCTCCCGCTGGAGCCGCAGTAACCTGTCGGAAATCTCTCTGGCGCTGGTGGGCTGTTTGCTGGTGCTGTTCGGCGCGGACATCAAAGCCTGGATCGATCAACGCCTGGGTAGCATCGCCGGCGCTTTGCGCGTCCCGTTGCTCGCGCTGGTGTGCATGATCGGCAGCGGTGCCGCGCTGATCTACGCCACACCGTGGATCGTTCGTGGTTTGAGCCAGTTCAACAACTACAGCCTGGCGCCGGTATTGTTGGTGGTGTTGGTGCTCATCGGCGTAGTCGCCGACCGCCGCTGATTTCCGGATACAAAAAAACCTGTAGGAGCGAGGCTTGCCCGCGAAGGCGGTGTGTCAGTCGATGATGATAGTGATTGGTACGGCCCCTTCGCGGGCAAGCCTCGCTCCTACAGGTTTATTGCGTAGGGCTTAGGACTGCTTTTCGAACTTCAGGTCCCACACGCCATGCCCAAGTCGTTCGCCACGGCGTTCGAACTTGGTGATCGGGCGCTCGGCCGGGCGCGGTACGCACTTGCCGTCTTCGGCCAGGTTGCGATAACCCGGCGCGACATTCATCACTTCCAGCATGTACTCGGCGTACGGTTCCCAGTCGGTGGCCATGTGCAGAATACCGCCGACCTTCAACTTGCTGCGCACCAGTTCAGCGAACGACGCCTGAACGATACGACGCTTGTGGTGGCGGCTCTTGTGCCATGGGTCCGGGAAAAACAGCATCAGGCGATCGAGGCTGTTGTCGGCCACGCAACGGTTGAGCACTTCGATCGCGTCGCAATCGTAGACCCGCAGATTGGTCAGGCCCTGAGTCAGCACGCCATTGAGCAGCGCGCCCACACCCGGACGGTGCACTTCCACGCCAATGAAATCCTGTTCCGGCGAAGCGGCGGCCATTTCCAGCAGCGAATGGCCCATGCCGAAACCGATTTCCAGCGAACGCGGTGCCGAGCGACCGAACACCTGGTCGAAGTCCACCGGCGCGTCGGCCAATGGCAGCACGAACAGCGGCGTGCCCTGTTCCAGACCTTTTTGCTGGCCTTCGGTCATGCGCCCGGCGCGCATCACGAAACTCTTGATGCGGCGGTGTTGGCGCTCGTCGCCTTCTTCCGTCTGGATTGGCGTGTCGTTTGATTCAGTCATCAATGGCTCTTACTTGATCAGACCATCCAGCGGCGAAGAGGCGCTGGCATAGAGTTTTTTCGGCATGCGGCCGGCGAGGTAGGCCAGGCGGCCTGCAACGATGGCGTGTTTCATGGCTTCAGCCATCATGATCGGCTGCTGGGCATGGGCGATGGCCGAGTTCATCAGCACCGCCTCGCAACCCAGCTCCATGGCGATGGTGGCGTCGGAAGCGGTACCGACACCGGCATCCACCAGCACGGGAATCTTGGCCTCTTCGAGGATGATCTGCAGGTTGTACGGGTTGCAGATCCCCAGGCCCGTGCCGATCAGACCGGCCAGCGGCATGACCGCAATGCAGCCGATTTCCGCCAGTTGACGGGCGATGATCGGGTCATCGCTGGTGTAGACCATCACGTCAAAGCCTTCCTTGACCAGCACTTCGGCGGCCTTGAGGGTTTCGATCACGTTGGGGAACAGGGTTTTCTGGTCCGCCAGCACTTCCAGCTTCACCAGGTTGTGGCCACCGAGCAGCTCACGGGCCAGGCGGCAGGTGCGCACAGCCTCGGTAGCGTCGAAGCAACCGGCGGTGTTAGGCAGGAAGGTGTAGCGATCCGGCGACAGGACTTCGAGCAGGTTCGGTTCGCCCGGGGTCTGACCGAGGTTGGTGCGGCGCACGGCGAAGGTGACGATCTCGGCTCCCGAGGCCTCGATGGCCAGGCGGGTTTCTTCCATGTCGCGGTACTTGCCGGTGCCTACCAGCAAACGCGACTGGTAAGTACGACCGGCCAGGACGAAGGGCTTGTCGCTACGAACGATGCTCATGGGAAATCCTCTGTAGGGGTGAGGTTCTTGCAGAATTCTGTGCCCTTGCGGGCCGGGCGACTAGCCGCCGCCGATGGCGTGTACCACTTCGACGGAATCGCCGTCGTTCAATGTGGTGTCCGCATGCTGGCTGCGCGGGACGATATCCAGATTGAGTTCGACCGCTACCCGGCGTCCGGTCAATTCCAGACGGGTCAGCAGGGCCGCAACGGTTTCACCGTCGGGCAGTTCAAGGGATTCGCCGTTCAACTGAATGCGCATGCCGGATGCCGCCATCATTTTTAGGGGCTGGCATTCTAGCCCGATCAGTCTTGGCGACCCAAGCCATTCGTCATGTCGTGGGCCTTGTAGGAGCGAGGCTTGCCCGCGAAGACGTCGTCTCAGCCACCATCTTCTTTGACTGACAGTACGCCTTCGCGGGCAAGCCTCGCTCCTACAACCGCCAGGCGGCAAGGCCCAGACAGAGCCAACCGATCAGGAATGCCAGGCCGCCGAAGGGCGTGATGATTCCGAGCTTGCTGATACCGGTCATGGTCAGCAGGTACAAACTGCCGGAAAACAGCAGGATGCCAATGGCAAACGAGGCGCCGGCCCACGTGATCAAACGACCCGGAATCTGCGTGGCAAGCAGCGCCACACCCAGCAACGCCAAGGTGTGCACCAATTGGTAGGTGACACCGGTGTGGAAAATCGCCAGGTATTCAGGCGTCAGCCGGCTTTTCAAGCCATGGGCGGCGAATGCGCCAAGGGCAACGCCGGTGAAGCCGAAGAAAGCGGCCAGCATCAGAAAGCCACGCAGCATGAAGAACTCCAGTCAGACTCGATCAACAGGGTCTGTATAATGGCCCGCTCAATGGGTTCGGCCAAGCCATCTCTATGCTGCGTTTATTTTTACGACGATTTACAAAGGCCGTGCTCTGGTTCGCGGGCGGCAGCGTATTGCTGGTGCTGATTTTCCGCGTGGTACCGCCACCGGGCACGACGCTGATGGTCGAGCGCAAGATCGAATCCTGGTTCGACGGCGAGCCCATCGACCTGCAACGCACCTGGAAACCCTGGGATGAAATCTCCGACGACCTTAAAGTCGCAGTGATTGCCGGTGAAGATCAGAAATTCCCGGAGCACTGGGGTTTTGACCTCGGCGCGATCCGCGCAGCCCTGGCGCACAACGAGCTGGGTGGTTCGGTTCGCGGCGCCAGCACCTTGAGCCAGCAAGTGTCGAAAAACCTGTTTTTATGGTCCGGCCGCAGCTGGCTGCGCAAAGGTCTGGAAGCCTGGTTTACCGGGCTGATCGAAGTGTTCTGGCCCAAGCAGCGGATTCTTGAGGTGTACCTGAACAGCGTCGAGTGGGATGACGGGGTGTTTGGCGCGGAAGCGGCGGCTCGCCATCACTTTGGCGTGAGCGCCAAGTCGCTGTCCCGGCAGCAGGCCAGTTATCTGGCGGCTGTATTGCCTAACCCACGGGTGTGGAGCGCGAGTCACCCGACGAATTACGTCGCACGTCGCGCCGGGTGGATTCGGCAGCAGATGAGCCAGTTGGGTGGCGACAGTTATCTGCTGGGGCTCAACGATTCACGCCGAGCGCCTTGGGCCCAATAGCCACTCTCCTTAATCATGAAGATCCACTGTGGGAGCGAGCCTGCTCGCGATAGCGGTTTGTCATTCAACATTGATGTTGGCTGATACACCGCTATCGCGAGCAGGCTCGCTCCCACAGTGGTTTGGTGTGTGGAGGGGAATAGTGAGCACAAACAAAAACGCCCCGATCAATGATCGGGGCGTTTTTTATTGCCTTCGCGCAGCTTAGGCGGCGATCGACAGCTTGAGCTTGTTCATCGCGCTCTTCTCGAGCTGACGAATACGCTCGGCCGACACGTTGTACTTCTGCGCCAGGTCGTGCAGCGTGGCTTTCTCTTCAGCCAACCAGCGCTGATAAAGGATGTCACGGCTGCGGTCGTCCAGCACTTCCAGCGCTTCGTGCAGGTTGTGATTGGAGTTGTCGCTCCAGTCAGCGTCTTCCAGTTGACGGGCCGGGTCGTACCGGTGGTCTTCCAGATAGTTGGCCGGCGACTGGAAAGCGCTGTCGTCGTCCGCTTCTGCGGCCGGGTCGAAGGCCATGTCATGGCCGGTCAGTCGACTTTCCATCTCGCGCACTTCCCGCGGCTCTACGCCGAGGCTTTCCGCCACACGATGGACTTCCTCGTTGTTCAGCCACGCCAGACGTTTCTTCTGGCTGCGCAGGTTGAAGAACAGCTTGCGCTGGGCCTTGGTGGTCGCGACTTTCACAATGCGCCAGTTGCGCAGGATGAACTCGTGAATTTCCGCCTTGATCCAGTGCACAGCGAACGAAACCAGACGCACACCCATTTCCGGGTTGAAGCGCTTCACGGCCTTCATCAGACCGACGTTACCTTCCTGGATCAGGTCAGCCTGAGCCAGACCGTAGCCGGAATAGCTACGGGCGATATGTACGACAAAACGCAGGTGGGCGAGCACCATCTGCCGAGCCGCCCCCAAATCCTGCTCATAGTAGAGACTCTCGGCCAGTTCACGCTCCTGCTCCGGCGTCAGCAATGGAATGCTGTTCACGGTGTGCACGTAGGCCTCCAGGTTCGCACCCGGGACCAGAGCATATGCAGGTTGCAAAGAATTGGTCATACGAAAAAACCTCCGTCTTACAAACTCGTGCAGTTCAGCACTGCGAAAATTGACCGGAAACCAAAAGACAAGTTCCCATAAACGCTGAAAGGTCAATACGAGCAAAATGATACTACTTAGGCGCAAGCTCCCTCAGGTGGCGTGCGACTGCAATCCATGCACCGATATACCCTAACAGCACCGCGCCAAGCAAGAGAGACAGACCGTCGGCAACTGGCACTCCGGCCAGCGCAAAATTACTGCCATACAAACCGGCCAGTCCAACCACTGCCTCGTTCAGCCAGTTCAGGCCAAACGCCAATACGCCCCAGGAAAGTATCCCCGCACCGAAGCCATACAACGCGCCCATATATAGAAAGGGCCTGCGCACATAGCTGTCAGTGCCGCCGACGAGTTTAATCACTTCTATCTCTGTGCGGCGGTTTTCAATATGAAGACGAATGGTATTGCCTATCACCAAAAGTAATGCAGAAATCAGAAGCACGGTCAGACCGAAGACAAAACGGTCACCCAGCTTGAGGATGGCTGCCAGACGCTCGACCCAGACTAGATCAAGTTGCGCCTGTTGTACCTTCGGCAGCTCGGAAAGTTTTTGTCGTAATGCTTCAAGCGCGGGCTTGTCGACTTCGTTCGGGGTCACCAGCACCACACCTGGCAGCGGGTTTTCCGGCAGTTCCTTCAACGCTTCGCCCAGGCCGGACTGCTGCTGAAACTCTTCCAGCGCCTGATCACGACCGACATATTCGGCATCAGCTACGCCCCGAATGCCTTTGATCTGATCGCGCAACGATTCGCCTTCAGCCGGGCTGACCTCAAGTTGCAGGTACAGGGAAATCTGTGCCGCGCGCTGCCAGGAACCGCCGAGACGTTCGACGTTACTTAGCAAAAGTGACAGGCCCATCGGCAAACTCAGGGCAACCGCCATCACCATGCAGGTGAAAAAACTGCCGATGGGGTGCTTGCCCAGGCGCCGCAGGCTGTCCAGCAGACTGGCGCGATGGCTTTCAATCCAGGCGCGGAACAGCGTGGCGAAGTCCGGACCGTCGTCATCGTCGTGTTTTTTCTTCTGCGGTTGCGGATCGGCGGCTTTCGGCGCCACGCGTTCGGAGACTTTAGGGCTGCGTGTCGCACTCATTCCCCAGCCTCCCCGTCACCGATCAATCGGCCGCGTTGCAGAGTCAGCATGCGGTGACGCATGCGGGCGATCAGGGCCAGGTCGTGACTGGCGATCAGCACGCTGGTGCCCAGACGGTTGATGTCTTCGAACACACCCATGATCTCGGCCGCTAGACGCGGGTCGAGGTTACCGGTCGGCTCATCCGCCAGCAGCAAGGCCGGGCGGTGAACGATGGCGCGGGCGATACCGACGCGCTGTTGCTGGCCGGTGGACAGGTCGCCGGGGTACAGATCGGTTTTGTCCGACAGCGCCACGCGCTCCAGTGCCGAATCCACACGCTTGGCGATTTCGGCCTTGGACAAACCAAGAATCTGCAACGGCAGGGCCACGTTGTTGAACACCGTGCGATCGAACAGCAACTGGTGATTCTGGAACACCACGCCGATCTGCCGACGCAGGTAAGGAATCTGCGCGTTGCTGATGGTGCCGAGGTCCTGACCGGCCAGCAGCAATTTGCCGGTGGTCGGACGCTCCATGGCCAGCAGCAGGCGCAACAAGGTGCTTTTACCGGCGCCGGAATGGCCGGTTACAAACAAGAATTCGCCCCGACGGACTCGAAAGCTCAGCTCATGCAAGCCGACGTGACCGTTCGGGTAGCGTTTACCGACCTGTTCGAAACGAATCATGAACGCTCCCGCTCGGCAAACAGTGCCTGGACAAAGGGTTCTGCTTCAAAGGTACGCAAGTCATCGATGCCTTCACCGACGCCGATGTAACGAATCGGCAGGCCGAACTGCTTGGCCAGGGCGAAAATCACCCCGCCCTTGGCGGTGCCGTCGAGCTTGGTCAGCGCCAGGCCGGTCAGTTCGACGGTCTGGTTGAATTGCTTGGCCTGGTTGATGGCGTTCTGCCCGGTGCCGGCATCGAGCACCAGCAGCACTTCGTGCGGCGCGTCGGCGTCGAGCTTGCCGATGACCCGGCGAACCTTCTTCAACTCTTCCATCAAATTGTCTTTGGTGTGCAGGCGACCGGCGGTGTCGGCGATCAACACGTCAATGCCACGGGCCTTGGCGGCTTGCACGGCGTCGAAGATCACCGAAGCCGAGTCGGCGCCGGTGTGCTGGGCGATCACCGGAATCTTGTTGCGCTCGCCCCAGACCTGCAATTGCTCGACTGCGGCGGCGCGGAAGGTGTCGCCCGCTGCGAGCATGACTTTCTTGCCTTCGAGTTGCAGCTTTTTCGCCAGCTTGCCGATGGTGGTGGTCTTGCCGGCGCCATTGACGCCAACGACCAGGATCACGAACGGCTTGTTCTGCGAGGTGATTTTCAGCGGCTGTTCGACCGGCTTGAGCATCGCCGCCAGTTCAGCCTGCAGGGACTTGTATAGCGCGTCGGCATCGGCCAGCTCTTTGCGGGCAACCTTTTGGGTCAGGCGCTGGATGATCACCGAAGTCGCTTCAACGCCCACGTCGGCGGTCAGCAGACGGGTTTCGATGTCTTCAAGCAGCTCGTCATCGATGATTTTCTTGCCAAGGAACAGGCTCGCCATGCCTTCGCCGATGCTGGCGCTGGTCTTGGACAGGCCTTGCTTGAGGCGGGCGAAGAAACCGGCTTTGGTTTCTTCGGTACGCACAGGCTCGGCGGGTGTTTCGACCGGCACGACGGGCGCGGCGGCAACGGGGGCGGCGACTGGCGCAGGCACTGGTGCTTGAACAACTGGAGCAGCCGGCGCAACAAAGGCTGGAATCACAGGCTCAGGAATAACCGGCGCAGGTTCGGCCACAACAACTGGCTCTATCACTGGCACCTGAACGGGCGCAGGAGAAAACGCACTCGGCGCAGGAATCGGCGGCGTAATGTGCGGCGCGAGCTCGTCTTCGACCAACGATACCGGCTCTTCCGCTACCGGCAAGGTCAGCCACGGCTCGGCGGCAGGCGGCAGCGGCTGTTCAGCCACGACGTCAGGCGCGGCCTCAACCAGCGTTTGCAGCACCGGCTCGGAGATCGGCAGGACAACCGGCGCTGGCGCTTCATCTATTACCGGCGCAGGTACTGGCTCAGGAATGGGCTGTGGCTGTTCGACGACGGTTTCCTGCGGCTTTTTGCGCAGCCATCCGAACAGGCTTTTCTTCTCGCCAGCCGCAGCTGGGGCTTTCTTGTCGTCGTTGGAACCAAACATGGAGGACGGCTATCTCACGGTAGCGACGCGCCAAAGGGCGCCTCGGCAAATAAATATTCGATGCAGAACAGACTGCGATTGACCCAGCTTGTTCACGCGCAACATTTTGTAGAGGTGCAAGTGGCACCTCACAGAAACGATTTCACGAAGGACTAACGCGGCAAAATCGGCGAAAAAGCAGAGTTTAGTTGATAAATTCCAACCTTCTGCCGCAAACCCATACAACCTGATCAAACGCAAAGGCCTGATAGGCGTGGCCGCCAGTAAAACGGATCAGTATCCTAGCACCCTCTCGCCCGCCGACGCTAAGACCAAGCGGGCAGCTCAACAGGTTTAAAAACGAATGAATGCTCTAGCCCGCCGCGCTGCAGGCCTGCTGCTCAGCACAGTTTGTCTGCCACTTTCAGTCTTTGCTGCCGATCCGCAACCCACCCACGAATTCACCCTCGACAATGGCCTGAAGGTCATCGTGCGCGAAGACCATCGCGCGCCGGTGGTGGTTTCCCAGGTCTGGTACAAGGTCGGGTCCAGCTACGAGACGCCGGGGCAGACCGGTTTGTCCCACGCCCTGGAACACATGATGTTCAAGGGCAGCGAGAAAGTCGGTCCCGGCGAAGCCTCGCTGATCCTGCGTGACCTCGGCGCCGAAGAGAACGCGTTCACCAGCGACGACTTCACCGCTTATTACCAGGTGCTGGCCCGCGACCGCCTGGGCGTGGCCTTCGAACTCGAAGCTGACCGCATGGCCAGCCTGCGCCTGCCGGCCGACGAGTTCGCCCGCGAGATCGAAGTCATTAAAGAAGAACGTCGCTTGCGCACCGACGACAAGCCGATGTCCAAGGCCTACGAACGCTTCAAGGCCATGGCCTACCCGGCCAGCGGTTACCACACGCCGACCATCGGCTGGATGGCTGACCTGGACCGCATGAAAGTCGAAGAGCTGCGCCACTGGTACCAATCCTGGTACGTGCCGAACAACGCCACGCTGGTGGTGGTCGGCGACGTGACGCCGGACGAAGTGAAAACCCTGGCCCAGCGCTACTTCGGCCCGATCGCCAAACGCGACGTGCCACCGGCGAAAAAACCGGTCGAACTGGCCGAGCCCGGTGAGCGGCAGATTACGCTGCACGTGCAGACCCAACTGCCGAGCCTGATGCTGGGCTTCAACGTGCCAAGCATCGCCACCGCCGAAGACAAGCGTTCGGTCAACGCCTTGCGCCTGATCTCGGCCCTGCTCGACGGCGGCTACAGCGGGCGCATCCCGACGCAACTGGAGCGCGGCGAAGAGCTGGTGTCCGGCGGTTCGTCGAGCTACGACGCCTACACTCGCGGCGACAGCCTGTTCACCCTGTCGGCATCGCCGAACACCCAGAAAAACAAAACCATGGCCCAGGCCGAAGCCGGTTTGTGGAAGCTGCTCGAACAGCTGAAAACCACCGCGCCGTCCGCCGAAGAGCTGGAGCGCGTGCGGGCTCAAGTGATTGCCGGGCTGGTTTACGAGCGCGATTCGATCACCAGCCAGGCCACCGCTATCGGCCAACTGGAAACCGTCGGCCTGTCCTGGAAGCTGATGGACACCGAGCTGGCTGAACTGGAAAGCGTCACGCCAGAAGACATCCAGAAAGCCGCCAAGCTGTATTTCACCCGCGAACGTCTCAGCGTCGCCCATGTCCTGCCACTGGAGACGACTCATGAGTGAGCGTAAAAAACCACGTCTGGCCCTGATCGGCCTGGTCGCTGTCGCATTGATTGGCTCCGCTGCCTTCTATTTCCTGAAGACCGACCACTCCAACGCCAGCGAAGCCCTCGACAAGGCCAAGTCTAGCCAGAAACTGCAATCGCTGGCCGAACTCGACGGCAAGGCACCGAGCCGCCGCTCGCTCAACGTGCAAACCTGGAACACCGCCGAAGGCGCCAAGGTGCTGTTCGTTGAAGCCCGCGAGTTGCCGATGTTCGACATGCGCCTGATCTTCGCCGCCGGCAGCAGCCAGGACGGCGATGCGCCGGGCCTGGCGGTACTGACCAATGCGATGCTCAACGAAGGTGTGGCCGGCAAAGATGTCGGCGCTATCGCTCAGGGCTTCGAAGGCCTGGGCGCTGACTTTGGCAACGGTGCGTTCAAGGACATGGCGCTGGCGTCGCTGCGCAGCCTCAGTGCCACCGACAAACGCGAGCCTGCGTTGAAGCTGTTCTCCGAAGTTGTCGGCAAACCGACCTTCCCCGCCGATTCGTTTGCGCGCATCAAGAACCAGATGCTCGCCGGCTTCGAATACCAGAAACAGAATCCCGGCAAACTGGCCAGTATCGAGCTGATGAACCGCTTGTACGGCGATCACCCGTACGCGCATTCCAGCGATGGCACGGCGAAAACCGTACCAGCCATCACCCTGGCTCAGTTGAAGGCGTTCCATGAAAAAGCCTACGCCGCCGGTAACGTGGTGATAGCGCTGGTGGGCGACCTGTCCCGCGCCGAAGCCGAGACGATTGCTGCGCAAGTCTCCAGTGCGCTGCCAAAAGGCCCGGCGCTGGCGAAACTGCCGCAACCTGAAGAACCGAAAGCCAGCATCGGCCACATCGAGTTTCCGTCCAAGCAGACCAACCTGATGCTCGCGCAACTGGGCATCGACCGTGACGATCCGGATTACGCCGCGCTGTCCATGGGCAACCAGATCCTCGGCGGCGGTGGCTTCGGCACCCGCTTGATGAGTGAAGTGCGCGAGAAGCGCGGCCTGACGTACGGCGTATATTCGGGCTTCACCCCGATGCAGGCGCGCGGCCCGTTCATGATCAACCTGCAAACGCGCGCCGAGATGAGCGAAGGCACGCTGAAACTGGTGCAGGACGTGCTCGCCGACTACCTTAAAACCGGCCCGACCGAAAAAGAACTCGACGATGCCAAGCGTGAACTGGCCGGCAGCTTCCCGCTGTCCACCGCCAGCAACGCCGATATCGTCGGCCAGCTCGGTGCGATGGGTTTCTACAATCTGCCGTTGAGCTATCTGGAGGACTTCATGCAGCAGTCCCAGAGCCTGACAGTCGAACAAGTCAAAGCCGCACTGAACAAACACTTGAGCACGGACAAAATGGTCATCGTCAGCGCTGGCCCGACCGTGCCGCAAAAGCCGTTACCGGCCCCTACTGATAAACCTGCCGAGCAGCCGCTCGGGGTTCCGGAGCATTAATGGCCACTTCCCGTCCAAAAAAACCTGTTCATAACGTGCACAACGGCGTGAACCAACTGCGCATCATCGGCGGTGAATGGCGCAGCCGAAAGCTGAGCTTCCCTGACGCGCCGGGCCTGCGCCCGACCCCGGACCGGGTGCGTGAAACCCTGTTCAACTGGCTCGCGCCGTATGTGGCCGGGGCCAAGGTGCTCGACCCGTTCGCCGGCAGCGGCGCGCTGTTTCTTGAAGCCTTGTCCCGTGGCGCGGCCATGGGCCAGGCGCTGGACGCGAGCAATATCGCGGTGTCCAGCCTGAAGGAACATCTGGGCACGCTGCGTTGCACCACCGGCCAGGTTCAGACTGCCGACGCCTTGCGCTATCTGGAAACCCAGCCAGCAGTGGCTTACGACCTGGTGTTCCTCGACCCGCCGTTCAACCAGAACCTGTTGCCGACCGTATGCACCCTGCTCGAAGAGCGCCAATGGCTGGCGGACGACGCGTGGGTGTACACCGAAAGCGAAACCGCCCCCTCGACGCTTGGCCTGCCGGCCAACTGGCGCCTGCACCGTGAGCAGAAATCCGGGCGCGTCTACTATTCGTTGTGGCAACGAAGCATAGAAACACCTTCTTAAAAATCACCGGGATGGGCAAGTTGCCCATCCTGTTACCCACTCCGCTTGTTTTTCAAACGGCAACACATTCCATGTAGCAGGGTTCTACTGCGTTAACCCATTGTGAACGTGCGAAATAACTCGCATGGACGCAAAGGATTGTTGACGGATGAATGCATCAACCAAAGAAACCCCATCCCGCCCGACTCATGATTTCACGCTTGATAATGGCTTGAGGGTTATCGTGCGCGAAGATCATCGCAAAGCCGAATTCTACTCGACGCTACTCTACAAAGTCGGGTCCAGCTATGAGCATCCTGATGAGCAAGATATTAGCTCTATCGTTATGAATGCACTCGTCGATGACTATGACCATAGCCTTGTGGAGGAAGTGGGCGGCGACTACTTTAACTACGCTGCACAAGACAGCACTTGCATTGAGCTACAGATGCCGCGTGGACAACTTGAAACGGCTTTTGTACTCCAGTCCACGGTGATGAAAAAAGAGCCATCAGACGAAGTATTCCGTCGTCACTGGGATGACAGTATTCTCAAAAGCAAAGAAAAGTCTTCGTTCATTTCAGCCACTTTATTCAGCCCGGAACTGGAAGCATTAATAGAAACAGGGTCGAGCTACTACCAGTCACCCGAGGGTATGACCGCAAGCCTTGAACGTTTAAACCTGGAAAAAATCCGGCATTGGCAAAAAACCTGGTATGGGCCAAACAATGCAGTTCTGGTTGTGGCGGGAGACGTCGAACCAGACGAGGTCAAACGCCTTGCCGAGCACTATTTCGGGGACATTGCCCAAAGCGATGTACCAGACCGTCCCTTTATCCTTGGGCCGTCAGAACCCGGATATCGCCAAATAACACAGCACCTGGATACTAAACGCCCCCTGATGTTGATCATCTTCAACGTACCGAGTTTAGTGACCACAACCGAACCGCATTCCCTCAGGGCGTTGCAAGTACTGAGTTCCGCTCACCTCGACCCGGCGTTCACGGGGGCACATCTTTCTCCACCCGCCTCTAACATGCCTCGATTCAATCGGGGTGATACCCGCCTAAGCCTTGCTTTTCATTTCGAGGGAGATCCAGGCGAAGCGGAAGCTCATTTCTGGGCGTTGTTGGAGGACGTTAAGCGCACGCCGTTCTCCCAGGCCGAACTTGTGGCAGCAATCGAAAACGCCAGCAATGAACAAAAAAACATCAACGACACACTCTCTGGACAGTCGGAAATTATTGGACTTTTAGTTGCAAACGGATTGCCGTGGGAATTGATAGATCTTGAGATCGCGCAACTGGAGAGTGTCACCCCGGATGATATCCAGAAAGCCGCCCAGACCTACCTGATCCGTGAGCGTGCCACAGTTGGTTATATTTTCCCCATGGAACAGTAAAAAGCTCCGGATCGGTTGGCGACATCATCGGATAGATTAGCCATTGCCTGCTTGAGATGAGGCAGCACCGATAGAAATTCGGGCAGATGCACTACTCGTTGTGGCAACGTATGGCAGAGATCGCCGGTTAACCGACCGGCCTGAAAAGGTGCGCACAGGTTGCGCACCGCTGCATCGAGAGCAATCGTGTCTTTTCCGTCAGAACGCTTCACCCCTGCCTTCGGCCTGGGCAACCCGCACTTGCAGACCTTGTGGGGACCGCTTTGGCGCAAAACCACGCACATCGAGCGCGAACGCGAACGCTTGTGGCTCGAAGATGGCGACTTTCTTGACCTGGACTGGCACGGCCCACACAGCGCCGATGCACCGCTGGTGCTGGTGCTGCATGGCCTGACCGGCTCTTCCAATTCGCCTTACGTGGCCGGCGTGCAAAAAGCCTTGGGCGACCAAGGCTGGGCCAGCGTCGCGCTGAACTGGCGCGGCTGCTCGGGTGAACCGAATCTGTTGCCGCGCAGCTACCATTCCGGCGCCAGTGAAGATTTGGCCGAAACCATCAAGCACCTGCGGGCCAAGCGGCCACTCGCGCCGCTGTATGCGGTCGGTTATTCCCTCGGCGGCAATGTTTTGCTCAAACACTTGGGCGAGACCGGCAGCGACAGCGGCGTGCTCGGTGCCGTGGCGGTGTCGGTGCCGTTTCGGCTCGATCAGTGCGCCGATCGTATCGGCCAGGGTTTTTCGAAGGTGTATCAGGCGCACTTCATGCGCGAGATGGTCGCCTACATCAAGAACAAGCAGCGGCAGTTCCAGCATGACGGGCGCGAGGATGGCCTGGCGGAATTGGCCGCGCTGGGTTCGCTGGAAAACATGCGCACGTTCTGGGATTTCGATGGCCGGGTCACCGCGCCGCTGCACGGCTTCACCGATGCGCAGGATTACTATCGCCGCGCCTCTAGCCGCTACTTTCTGGGCGAAATCCGCACGCCGACGCTGATCATTCAGGCCGCCGACGACCCGTTCGTATCTCCTCACAGCCTGCCGCAGGCCGAGGAACTGTCCGCCAGCACTCAATTCGAACTGCAAGCCAAGGGTGGGCATGTCGGCTTCGTCGATGGCTCGTTCCGGCAGCCGGGTTACTACCTGGAACGGCGCATCCCGCAGTGGCTGGCCGCTGCAGGTCGCGGGTAAACCGATGGACATCGATCAGGGCGAGTCGATCCGTTTCTGGCAAACGGCGCCTTTGGCCGGGGTCGAGTTGTTGTCCGCACGCTACATCGAACACCGTTTCGCCCCGCACGTGCATGACGGTTACGTGATCGGCATGATCATGGCCGGCGCCCAGCGTTACCGCTATCGCGGCGCCGAACACCTGGCGGGCAGCGGCACGCTTGTTTTGATCAACCCCGACGAGTTGCACACCGGCCACAAAGGCACGGAAGACGGTTGGTTGTACCGGGCGTTTTATCCCGACAGCGGGCAGATTCTGTCGCTGCTCGATGAGCTGGAACTGCCGACCCATAACCTGCCGGCATTTGGCGCCACGCTGTATCGCGATCCGGATCTGGTGAAGGGCTTCTGCCAACTGCATCGTTTGCTTGAAACGCCCTCCACCGCCCTGCAACAGCAGACAGCCTGGCGAGAGATGATGTTGTCGCTGCTGCAACGTCACGCCGCCGTTCCGGATGCCGGCAAACCCGGCAAGGAACACCGGGCAGTGACGCAGGCCAAGGAACTGCTGCAAGCGCAATTAGCGGCGCCGCCGTCGCTGGAAGAACTCGCGGCAGCGGTCAATCTGTCGCCCTTTCATTTCGCCCGGGTATTCCGCAGCGCCACCGGCATGCCACCGCACACCTGGTTGATGCAGCAACGCATCGCTCGGGCGCGGGCGTTGTTGCAGGGCGGCTGTTTGCCGTTGGAAGTGGCGACACAACTGGGGTTTGCCGACCAGAGTCATCTGAGTCGACAGTTCAAGCAGGTTTACGGGGTGGGGCCGGGGGCGTATCGCAGAGCACTCCTGTAGGAGCCAGCTTGCTGGCGATTGGGGCAACGCGGTCTGTCTGAAACACCGTGGCGTCCTTATCGCCGGCAAGCCGGCTCCTACAGGGATTTGTGTTTATTCGCCGGTGGCGATTCCACGCGCGGGGTCGTTGATCCATTCGCTCCACGAACCGGCATACAACGAACCCAAGGGATATCCCGCGAGGCACAAGGCGAACAGGTTATGGCACGCCGTCACGCCGGAACCGCAATACGCCACCAGATCGGTCGGCGAACGTTGACCGAGTTTCGCGGCAAAGCGCTGCTTGAGCTGATCGGCCGGCAGAAAACGCCCGTCGCTGCCCAGGTTGTCGGTGAATGCCGCACATTGCGCGCCGGGAATGTGCCCGGCAATCGGGTCGATCGGCTCCACTTCACCCTTGAAACGCGGCAAGGCGCGGGCATCGAGCAAGGTCAAATCGGGCTGGCCGAGACGGTGCTGAAGCTGTTCGGCGTTCAACAGCAGCGTATTGTCCGGCGTTCCCGCGAAGGTGCCACGTTCAATACCGGGCGCATCAAGGCTCAAGGGCAAACCCGCCGCGTGCCAGGCCTTGAGCCCGCCATCGAGGATAAACACGCCGTCACGCTTGCCCAGCCAGGCCAGCAACCACCACGCCCGCGCCGCGTAGGCACCGGGGCCGTCGTCGTACAAAACCACATCGCTGTCGGCATTGATGCCCCAGGCTTGCAGGCGTTCGATCAAGTCCGCAGGTTGCGGTAACGGATGACGCCCGGTCACGCCCTTGACCACCGCTCCGCTCAAATCACGCTCAAGATCGGCGAAGCTCGACCCGGCGATATGCCCTTCGGCATAGCTGCGCTGGCCGTAGTCCGGGTCTTCGAGGGCAAAACGACAATCAAGAATCACCAACCCCGGCTGGTCCTTTTTCAGGTCCAGTGCTTGCGGGCTGATCAGTTGCGCAATGGGCATAACGGGCTCCTGTGAGATGGTCGATTTTGAATCCTACTGCACTTCTTCCAGCGCCTGGGCCAGCGGCACGTAAAACTCCTCGTACAGCGCGTTCACCGCATCGCGAGACTGATCGGTGACAAAACCGGCCTCCAGCACCAGCACCTGATACACGCCGCGCTTGATCGCTTGCTCGCTCAGGTGATTGGAATTTTCCCGCGTGGTGCACAGGAAACGCACCCAGGACGTGAGGATGATCCACGCATTGAGCGTCAGGGATTCAATCTGCACCTTATCCATGGACAGGATGCCGGCCTCGACGAATCCCGCGTAGATGTGCGTGCCATAGATCAGGCAGCGCTGGGAAAAGCGCCGATAACGGGCGGCGAGTTCCGGATCGCTGTCGAGCAAGTGCTCGAGATCACGATGTAAAAACCGGTAGCGCCACATCGCCGCCAGCAACTCCTGAAGGTAGAAGCGCTTGTCTTCAACCGTCGCGGCGCGCCCCTGGGGCGGGCGCAGGAAGCTGTCCACCAGGCTTTCGTACTCACTGAACAGCACGGCGATGATCGCCTGCTTGTTGGGGAAGTGGTAGTAGAGGTTGCCCGGAGAAATGTCCATGTGGGCAGCAATGTGGTTGGTGCTGATGCTGCGCTCACCCTGCTGGTTGAACAGCTCCAGGCTGTTCTGCACGATGCGCTCGCTGGTTTTGATCCGAGGGGCCATGGCTTGAGCTTTAATTCAGAGTGCGTTGAGGGGCATCTTACGACCTAACCGCGAGCGGATAAAACAACGCGATGTCAGGATCTCATTTGACTTTCTAGAGCATAGACTCTAAAAAGTTCTTCACTACAATAAATCCGGAGCCGACCATGACTGCTGACATCGCCTACCTGCAGAAGCTGCAGCAGCCTCTGGAGGAACTTCAAAACCGCTTCGACGACCTGCGCGCAGCCTATGCCGCCAACCCGATGCCGCCCGCCGCCCAGCGACTTCAATGGCTCAAAGCCCTGCGCGATTTGTTGAGCAATGAACGTCAGGCCCTGATCGATGCGATCAGCCAGGACTTCAGCCACCGCAGCGCCGATGAAACCCTGCTCGCCGAACTGATGCCCAGCCTGCACGGCATTCACTATGCCAGTCAGCACCTCAAAGGCTGGATGAAACCCTCGCGACGCAAGGTCGGCGTGGCCTTTCAGCCGGCCTCGGCGAAAGTCGTTTACCAGCCGCTGGGCGTGGTCGGGGTGATCGTGCCGTGGAACTACCCGCTGTTTCTGGCCATCGGCCCTTTGGTTGGCGCGTTGTCGGCGGGCAATCGGGTGATGCTCAAACTCAGCGAATCGACCCCCGCCACCGGTCTGCTGCTCAAGGAATTGCTGGGCCGGATCTTCCCCGAAGACCTGGTTTGCGTGGTGCTCGGCGAGGCCGATATCGGCGTGGCGTTCTCCCGCCTGCGCTTCGATCACCTGCTGTTCACCGGCGCCACCAGCATCGGCAAACACGTGATGCGCGCGGCGGCCGAGAACCTGACGCCGGTAACGCTGGAACTGGGCGGCAAGTCCCCGGCCATTGTCTCTCGTGATGTGCCGTTGAAGGACGCCGCTGAACGCATTGCGTTCGGCAAGACGCTCAACGCCGGGCAAACCTGCGTCGCCCCGGACTACGTAATGGTCCCGGAAGACCGCGTGGGTTCTTTCGTCGAAGCCTACCGTCAGGCGGTTCGCGGGTTTTATCCGACACTGGCTGACAACCCTGACTACACCGCGATCATCAATGACCGACAACTGGCCCGGCTCAACGGCTACATCAGCGACGCCACCAGCAAGGGCGCGCTGCTGATTCCGCTGTTCGATCAGGGCCAGGGCCGGCGCATGAGCCACAGCCTGCTGCTGAACGTCACCGACGAGATGATGGTGATGCAGGACGAAATCTTCGGTCCGCTGCTGCCGATCGTTCCGTACAAGGATCTGGATGAAGCGTTTGCCTACATTAACCAGCGACCTCGTCCGCTGGCGCTGTATTACTTCGGCTACGACAAGCGCGAACAAAACCGCGTCCTGCACGAGACCCATTCCGGAGGCGTGTGCCTGAACGACACGTTGCTGCACGTCGCGCAGGACGACATGCCCTTCGGTGGCATCGGCCCCTCGGGCATGGGCCATTACCACGGCCACGAAGGTTTCCTGACGTTCAGCAAGGCCAAAGGTGTGCTGATCAAACAGCGTTTCAACGCGGCGAAACTGATCTACCCGCCGTACGGAAAAACCATTCAGAAACTGATCCAAAAGCTGTTTATCCGCTAACGATCTTCACCGCCGGGTAATAACAATAATGAGCCCAAGCCTGTCCGATACACCCGCGCTGTCACGGCGCGGCCTGCTTAAATTCAGCCTTGGCGCGAGCGCGTTTCTTGCCACCGCCGGACTCGGCGCGAGCCTCAGCGGGTGTTCGTCGAGCATCCCGGCCAGCGGTTTCGCGATCCTGCGCAGCGGCGATCTGTTGTTTTTGCGGGCGCTGATTCCGGTGATGCTCGATGGCGCCGTGGTCGCCGGGAAAATGCCGATGGCACTCGACCAGACCTTGCACTGCCTGGATAACGGCCTGAATCACCTGTCGCCGGAAATGCTCAAGCTCACTCAGCAATTGTTCGACGTGCTGGGGATGGCCGTGACTCGCGGGCCGCTGACCGGGATCTGGGGCAGTTGGGAAAACGCCAGCGCCGATGAGATCCGGCACTTTCTTGATCGCTGGGAAAACAGCTCGTTGAGTCTGTTGCGCATGGGGCATAGCTCGTTGCTGCAACTGGTGATGATGGCGTGGTACAGCCGGGCTGAGTCATGGGCGCATTGTGGGTATCCCGGGCCGCCTACGGTTTAAGACCGAGTTGGCCCCTTCGCGGGCAAGCCTCGCTCCTACAGGGATCGCGCGCCCCCCCTGTAGGAGCGAGGCTTGCCCGCGAAGACGTCAGCCGCTTCACCACAGAATCGAAAAAATAATAAGAGAACCCGAATATGCCCGTACCCGATCCGTTCCGCGAAGGCATGGCCCGTGGCTGGAAAACCCGCAACGGCTCGCAACTGACCCAGGACCTGACCCTCGAAGCGGACGTGGCGATCATCGGCAGCGGCGCGGGCGGCGGCACCACCGCTGAAATCCTCAGCGCCGCCGGCTACAAGGTGCTGTTGATCGAAGAAGGCCCGCTCAAGACCAGCAGCGATTTCAAGATGCTTGAAGACCAGGCCTACACCAGCCTCTATCAGGAAGGCATCGGCCGCATGAGCAAGGACGGCGCGATCACCATCCTTCAGGGTCGCGCGGTGGGCGGCACCACGCTGATCAACTGGACCTCGAGTTTCCGCACGCCGGAGCCGACACTCGAACACTGGGCCCGGGAGCACAACGTCAAAGGCCACAGCCCGGCCGAGATGGCGCCATGGTTCGAGAAAATGGAGCAACGTCTGGGCGTCGCACCCTGGATGGTCCCGCCGAATGCCAACAACGATGTAATTCGCAAAGGCTGCGAGCAGCTCGGCTACAGCTGGCACGTGATCCCGCGCAACGTGCGCGGTTGCTGGAACCTTGGCTACTGCGGCATGGGCTGCCCGACCAACGCCAAGCAATCGATGATGGTCACGACGATCCCGGCGACCCTGGAAAAGGGTGGCGAGCTGCTTTACCTGGCCCGCGCCGAGAAACTGATGATCAAGGACGGCAAGGTCACCGGCCTGCAATGCGTGGCGATGGATGATCGTTGCGTTGCGCCCACGGGCAAGACGATTACGGTCAAGGCGCGGCATTACGTGCTGGCCGGCGGCGGCATCAACAGTCCCGCGTTGCTGTTGCGTTCCGACGCGCCCGATCCGCACAAACGTCTGGGCAAGCGCACCTTCTTGCATTTAGTGAACATGTCCGCCGGGCTGTTCGACGAGGTGATCAACCCATTCTACGGGGCGCCGCAGTCGATCTATTCCGACCATTTCCAATGGAAGGACGGCACCACCGGTCCGATGGCCTACAAACTCGAAGTGCCGCCTCTGCACCCGGCGCTGGCGGCCACATTGCTCGGCGGTTTTGGCCAGGAAAGCGCCCGACACATGGAAAACCTGCCGCATACCCACGCCATGCTGGCGTTGCTGCGCGATGGCTTTCACCCGGACAGCCCCGGTGGCAGCGTCGAATTGCGCAGCGACAACACGCCCGTGCTCGATTATCAGGTTTCACCCTACGCCTGGGACGGTTTGCGCCGCGCCTTCCACAGCATGGCCGAGATCCAGTTCGCCGGCGGCGCCAACGCCGTGATGCCGATGCACGCCGATGCGCGCTATGTGAAAACCCTGGCCGAGGCGCGCACGCTGATCGACGGCCTGAGCCTTGAGTTGTATCGCACACGCTTGGGCAGTGCCCATGTGATGGGCGGTTGCGCCATGGGCGAAGACCCGAAAAACGCCGTGACCGACAGCCTCGGCCGGCATCATCAGCTCAGCAACCTGTCGATCCACGACGGCTCGCTGTTCCCCACCAGCATTGGCGCAAACCCGCAATTGTCGGTCTACGGGCTGACGGCGCAACTGGCGACTTCGTTGGCCGAACGTTTGAAAAACCCATGAAAAGAGCGAATATTCCTATCGTCTATAGTGCTTTCTTACCCAACAGGCGACTTGGCCGACCGGGAAGGCTGCGATACCATCCGACTCCCCAACGGACTCCCGCCAGGACGACGCGATGAACCGAGTGTTGTACCCAGGTACCTTCGACCCTATTACCAAGGGCCATGGCGATCTGGTCGAACGCGCCGCGCGCCTGTTCGATCATGTGATCATCGCCGTCGCCGCCAGCCCGAAGAAAAACCCGTTGTTTCCCCTGGAACAGCGTGTGGAGCTGGCCCGCGAGGTCACTAAACATCTGCCGAACGTAGAAGTCGTCGGCTTTTCGACGCTGTTGGCGCATTTCGCCAAAGAGAAGAATGCCAACGTGTTCCTGCGTGGTTTGCGCGCGGTCTCGGACTTCGAATACGAATTTCAGCTGGCCAACATGAACCGTCAGTTGGCGCCGGATGTGGAAAGCCTGTTTCTTACACCGTCCGAGCGCTATTCGTTCATTTCCTCGACGCTGGTCCGTGAAATCGCGGCGTTGGGCGGCGATATCACCAAATTCGTCCACCCTGCGGTGGCGGATGCCCTGACACTTCGATTTAAAAAATAACACCGACTGTAGGAGCCGGCTTGCTGGCGATAGGACCGCTGCGATGTCTCAGACTGACCGCGGTGTTGCTATCGCCAGCAAGCCGGCTCCTACAGAACGTCGCGCCCGCGTGCACTGCGCTCTCCAATGCGGCACAATTGCGCATTGGTTTTTAGCGCCCGGGCCTGCCGCCCCGGCTGGAGTTAGCATGTCCCTGATCATCACCGACGATTGCATCAACTGCGACGTCTGCGAACCCGAGTGCCCGAACGCCGCCATTTCCCAAGGCGAAGAGATCTACGTGATCGACCCGAACCTGTGCACCCAGTGTGTCGGCCACTACGACGAACCTCAGTGCCAGCAAGTGTGCCCGGTGGATTGCATTCCACTGGACGAAGCGCATCCGGAGACTGAAGAGCAGTTGATGGAGAAGTACCGGAAGATTACCGGTAAGGCGTGAGCCATGAGGCGTCTGTGAGGACGCCTTCGCGGGCAAGCCTCGCTCCTACAGGGGTCGTGTAGATCCTGTAGGAGCGAGGCTTGCCCGCGAAGCTTTTAGACTTCACTCCCGCTGCTCAAACCCCTCCCCGATACATCCCAGACACCGCACGAACGCCGCTTTCGCCGGGTCGACCACCAACGCCTGTCCCGCGTCGCCGACATTGCCGCCCAGCGCGGTAAACGGCAACGACACCACAAACGCCCCCGCGCCAATCACCGTTGCCACGACCAGCAAGGGTCGGGCAATCAGCAAGTCGCCGAGCATGGCGTACGCCGGGGGATTCTGGATGGTGTAGCGCGGGTCGCCGCTGCCGGTATTGGCTGCCAGCGCTGGTGCACCGGCACTCAGCAGCCATACGACGGCAAGGGTTCGGAACAGGTTCATGGCACGGTCCTTCGACTAGGCAGTGAGAACACTGACTATAGACCGCAGGAATATCAGCTCTGGCAGCGCGGGCAAAAGACGCTGGCGCGCTGCCCGAGTTTGACTTCCCGCAGCTCTGTTCCGCAGACCTTGCACGGCTGACTGCCACGGCCGTACACGAACAATTCCTGCTGGAAATAACCGGGCTGACCGTCGCCGCCGATAAAGTCGCGCAACGTCGTACCACCGCGCTCGATGGCAGCGGCCAGGATGCGTTTGATCTCGATCGCCAATTTCAAATAGCGCGCCCGGGAAATGCTCTTGGCCTCGCGACGCGGGTCGATACCGGCCGCAAACAGCGCTTCGGTCGCATAGATATTGCCCACGCCGACCACCACTGCGTTGTCCATGATGAACGGTTTGACCGCCATCGAACGCCCGCGAGACTGCTGGAACAAGCGCTCGCCGTCGAACAGGTCGGTCAACGGTTCCGGCCCCAGGCGAATCAGCAATTCATGGTTGAGCGGATCGAGGCTCCAGAGCATCGCGCCGAACCGTCGCGGGTCCGTGTAACGCAGGGCCAGGCCCGATTCCAGCTCGATATCCACATGCTCATGCTTGGCGGCCGGCAGGCCGACTTCCACCAGGCGCAGATTGCCCGACATGCCCAAGTGGCTGATCAGCGTGCCGACTTCGGCGTTGATCAGCAGGTACTTGGCGCGCCGCTCCACCAGCACGATACGCTGACCGGAGAGCCGCACATCCAGGTCTTCAGGGATCGGCCAGCGCAGGCGACGGTCACGCACGATCACCCGGCTGACGCGTTGGCCTTCCAGGTACGGAGCAATACCGCGGCGGGTGGTTTCGACTTCCGGCAGTTCAGGCATGGTGCTCTCGAATCAGGCTCTGACGGCACTCAGCGGTGAGTGCCGAGGTCGCGAATCGTTTGTTTGAGGGTTTCGAAGTCGTAGTCCGAGAGGCCCACGTAATCGAGTACCAGCGGCGCGATGGTGTTCCATTCATGGTCCTCGTTCTGGTTGCCCAGTACCCGGTAAGACGCACAAATGTGCTCGGCCATTTTCAGGATCGCCAACAGGTTTTTCAGCTGGCTGTTGCGCGAAGACTCATCGCTGAAAATCGCCAGCGCATTGTGGTGATTGGCGATCGCCGTGCTCACATGCTCCGGCAGGCGCCAGGATTTGGCCGTGTAATAACCCACCACCGCATGGTTGGTATTGAACACCCGATTTTCCGTGTCCACCACACGGCATTCGGCACTGGCGCTGGCGTAGGCTTCTTCCAGCGTGGTCATGTAGTCCGGGAAGCGTTGCAGCATCAGCGGCACGCCGCAGTCGTGGAACAGGCCCAGGGCGTATGCCTCATCGCCGGCCTGGACGCCAATGCGCTTGGCCAGGGTCAGGCAGGTCATCGCCACATCTTGAGCGGTGTCCCAGAAACGGTTCAGGGTGACGATGGTGTCATCGTTCATTTCACCCTTGATCGACTGCGCGTTGATCAGGTTGATGATCGAACGGCTGCCCAGCAGATTCACCGCACGCTGGATCGAGGCGATCTTGTTGCTCAAGCCGTAATACGGTGAGTTGACGATTTTCAGCAGGGAACCAGAGAGGCCCGGGTCCTGGGAGATCAGCTTGGCGATCACTTCCAGATCCGGGTCGGGCATGTACTGCTCCATCTGCAGATCCACCATGATCTGCGGCTGGGCCGGCACGCTGATGCCTTGCAGGGACTGTTGGATCTGTTCGGTGGTCAGCTCTTGGGACATAAGTACACACTCTGGGACAGGCGCCGATTCTAACCTTTATAAAGTTGGATCCGACAGGTCGGCGGGCAACATCGGCCAAAGTTTCATTTCCGTGGAGCATTTGAAATTGCCTTCGCGGGCAAGCCTCGCTCCTACATTTGGAATGCGTCCCCCTGTAGGAGCGAGGCTTGCCCACGAAGGCGTCATCAGCGTTTCATCGCCCACCCGGCCCGTCACGACCCTCAACACGCTATACTCCCGCTCTTTTTTCCGGAGCGACGTCATGTCCCTGCCTAGCCTGCGCCTCAAAGCCAACGCCGACCGTCGCCTGCGAAACGGCCACTTGTGGGTCTACAGCAACGAAATCGACGTGGCCGCCACCCCGTTGCACGGCTTCAAGGCCGGCGATCAGGCGATCCTCGAAGCTGCCGGCGGCAAGCTGCTGGGCATCGTTGCCATGAGCCCGAACAACCTGATCTGCGCCCGTCTGCTATCGCGCGACGTCAAGTTGCCGCTGGACAAATCGCTGCTGGTGCATCGCTTGAACGTCGCCCTGTCCCTGCGCGATCGCCTGTTCGACAAGCCGTTCTATCGCCTGGTCTACGGCGATTCCGACCTGCTGCCAGGCCTGGTGGTCGACCGTTTCGGCGACATCCTCGTGGTGCAGATCGCTTCGGCGACCATGGAAGCGCATAAAGACGACGTGATCGCGGCGCTGACCCAAGTGCTCAAGCCAAGCGGCATTCTGTTCAAGAACGACTCCGCCGCCCGCGACGCCGAAGGCCTCAACCGCTACGTCGAAACCGTGTTCGGCCTGGTGCCGGAGTGGGTCGCGCTGGAAGAGAACGGCGTGAAATTCGAAGCGCCGGTCATTCAGGGCCAGAAAACCGGCTGGTTCTACGACCACCGCATGAACCGCGCACGCCTGGCCCCGTACGCCAAAGGCAAACGCGTCCTCGACCTGTACAGCTACATCGGCGGTTGGGGCGTGCAAGCCGCAGCATTCGGCGCCAGTGAAGTGTTCTGCGTCGATGCTTCCGCCTTCGCCCTCGACGGCGTCGAGCGCAACGCCGCGCTGAACGGTTTCGCTGAAAAAATAACCTGCCTCGAAGGCGACGTCTTCGAAGCGCTGAAAGAACTGAAAGCCAGCGAAGAACGCTTCGACGTGATCGTGGCCGACCCGCCGGCGTTCATCAAACGCAAGAAAGACATGAAAAACGGTGAAGGCGCTTACCGTCGCCTGAACGAGCAAGCCATGCGCCTGCTCAGCAAGGACGGCATCCTGGTCAGCGCTTCGTGCTCGATGCACCTGCCGGAAGATGACCTGCAGAACATCCTGCTGACCAGCGCCCGCCACCTGGATCGCAACATCCAGATGCTGGAACGTGGCGGTCAGGGTCCGGATCATCCGGTACACCCGGCGATTGCTGAAACCCGCTACATCAAGAGCATCACCTGCCGGTTGCTGCCAAACAGCTAACCGCTCGGAACGAATGTAGGAGCGAGCCCTGCTCGCGATGGTCGTCAACGATAACGCTGGCTGCCTGACACCCCGCGTAGCCTGTTCGTTTTTCGCGAGCAGGCTCGCTCCTACAACGGTCTGAGAACAGTCCCACACCTCCTGCATTGACTTCCCTATTCATCAAGTCGACTCTCGGCTACCCCTCACGGATCGAGAGCGTTGTTGATGAACCCTTCCCTGCATACCGCGAAAAAATCGTCGCTCATCCTGCTATTGATGACGATGACGCTACTGGGTGTTTTCCCGCTGGACGTCGTGCTCCCGTCCTTTCCCGCGCTCTCTGATTACTTCCTGACCTCAGCCTCCGACATAGCGTTATCCGTCAGCCTGTTCGCCATTGGCCTTGGGCTATCCGTGGTGCTGGTCGGACCGCTGTCGGACTTGTGGGGGCGCAAAACCCTTTTGCTGACTGGCATCGCCATCTCGATCATCGGTGCAACGGGTTGCCTGGTTTCCAGCGAATACGGCTGGTTTCTGGTGTTTCGCGTCATTCAGGCTGTGGGTTGTGGCGCTTTCGTACTGTCGCAGGCACTGATTCAGGATCTGTTCGTCGGTAAGGAACAGGAACGGATGAGGATCTGGATGACCACCGGCGGCGGCGTGTTCATTTCCATATCGCCGCTGCTTGGAACCTGGTTGCAGATGCATCTGGATTGGCAGGGCAGCTTCTATGTCTTTATCGCACTGGCGGTCTTCGTCTGGATAAGGGCTGGCGTGCTCCTCAAGGAAACCCCGCGCAGTCGCAATGCGGCGCCCGCTCGCTTTTTCAGTGCCTATTGGCGGCTATGCGCGGATTTTCGCTTCATGGGTTACTGGTTGATTTCGGCCCTGGCCTTCGCCTGCCATTTTTCATTCATCGTCATGTCGCCGATCATTTTCATGGAGCGCCTGGCACTCACGCCCTACGAATTCGCCTGGACATTGTTGCTGTATGGCGTGGCGTATGTGTTCGGCGGGATAGTCGCCAGCGCCTTGCATCGGCGTCTGCCGGCCAATTCACAGATAGTGATCGGCCTCGGCCTGATCGCATTGTCGGGGTTGGTCATGCTGTGGCTGGCAAATCAGTTCGGGCTGACGGCCGCTGCGGTGCTGATCCCCATGCTCATCTGCACGGCCGGCACCACCATTGCCCGGCCTATCGCCAATTCCAAAGCCATGACCCTCTATCCACAGGATGCCGGTACGTCCTCCTCGGTCGGCGGCGTGATGATCTTCATGTGCGGCGGCGTGATCAGCGTGATGATCAATCTCGCGTCCGAAGACCTCACCACGGCGCTCGCCTTGTGTTTCCTGATCCTTAGCGTCGCGGGCCTGGGTTTGAACGCGCTGATCATGCAGCGCAATCTGGCACTGAACGCGAGTTGATTTACGCCGGTCGTCATCCGGCGCACGCCACCGGCGCCGGATCAGCGCTTCCCGGCATTCCCTCCAGCCGCCAGCCGTGTAGAATCGCGACATTCATCGCCAGTCATCCCCCGGCGGGTTTATGAGCTCAAGCTGAAGCGCGCGGCGATCCCGCAAAGTTATCGGCAACTTCCGGACACACGGCCATTTCTGAGTGTTCCAGACGTCAATAGAAGCTCACTTCCCTTTTGATACCTGATTAGCCGCCCGGAGTGCTTCATGCCTGATTACCGCTCGAAAACATCCACCCACGGCCGCAACATGGCCGGTGCCCGCGCATTGTGGCGCGCCACGGGGATGAAAGATGACGACTTCAAAAAGCCGATCATCGCCATTGCCAACTCGTTCACCCAGTTCGTACCGGGCCACGTCCACCTCAAGGACCTGGGCCAACTGGTCGCCCGCGAAATCGAACGCGCTGGCGGTGTAGCGAAAGAATTCAACACCATCGCCGTGGATGACGGCATCGCCATGGGCCACGACGGCATGCTGTATTCGCTGCCGAGCCGCGAGATCATCGCCGACTCCGTCGAGTACATGGTCAACGCCCACTGCGCCGACGCCATCGTCTGCATCTCCAACTGCGACAAGATCACCCCAGGCATGCTGATGGCCGCCCTGCGCCTGAACATCCCGGTGATCTTCGTGTCCGGCGGCCCGATGGAAGCCGGCAAGACCAAACTGGCCAGCCACGGTCTCGACCTCGTCGACGCCATGGTGATCGCCGCCGACTCCAGCGCTTCTGACGAGAAGGTTGCCGAGTACGAGCGTAGCGCCTGCCCGACTTGCGGTTCGTGCTCCGGCATGTTCACCGCCAACTCGATGAACTGCCTGGTTGAAGCCCTGGGCCTGGCCTTGCCGGGCAACGGTTCGACCCTGGCCACCCACAGCGACCGCGAGCAACTGTTCCTGCAGGCCGGCCGCACCATCGTCGAGCTGTGCAAGCGTTACTACGGCGAGAACGACGAGTCGGTATTGCCGCGCAACATCGCCAACTTCAAGGCGTTCGAAAACGCCATGACCCTGGACATCGCCATGGGCGGTTCCACCAACACTATCCTGCACTTGCTGGCCGCCGCCCAGGAAGCCGAGATCGATTTCGACCTGCGCGACATCGACCGTCTTTCCCGCCACGTGCCGCAACTGTGCAAAGTCGCGCCGAACATCCAGAAGTACCACATGGAAGACGTGCACCGCGCCGGCGGGATCTTCAGCATCCTCGGTTCGCTGGCCCGTGGCGGCCTGCTGCACACCGACCTGCCGACCGTGCACAGCAAGACCCTGGCCGAAGGCATCGCCAAGTGGGACATCACCCAGACCGACGACGAAGCGGTGCATCACTTCTTCAAGGCCGGCCCGGCGGGCATCCCGACGCAAACCGCATTCAGCCAGTCGACCCGTTGGGAAACTCTGGACGACGACCGTGAAAACGGCTGCATCCGCAGTGTCGAACACGCTTACTCGAAAGAAGGCGGCCTGGCCGTTCTCTACGGCAACATCGCGCTGGACGGCTGTGTGGTGAAAACCGCGGGCGTCGACGAGTCGATCCACGTGTTCGAAGGCAACGCAAAAATCTTCGAAAGCCAGGACAGCGCCGTACGCGGCATCCTCGCTGACGAAGTGAAGGCCGGCGACATCGTGATCATCCGTTACGAAGGCCCGAAAGGCGGCCCGGGCATGCAGGAAATGCTGTACCCGACGTCGTACCTGAAATCCAAAGGCCTGGGCAAAGCCTGCGCCCTGCTCACCGACGGCCGTTTCTCCGGCGGCACTTCGGGCCTGTCCATCGGCCACGCTTCGCCGGAAGCCGCTGCCGGTGGCGCGATTGGTCTGGTGCAGGACGGCGACAAAGTGCTGATCGACATTCCGAACCGCTCGATCAACCTGTTGGTCAGCGATGAAGAACTGGCCGGCCGCCGTGCCGAGCAGGATCAGAAAGGCTGGAAGCCGGTGGAGAAACGTCCACGTAAAGTGACCACCGCACTGAAAGCCTACGCCCTGCTGGCGACCAGCGCCGACAAGGGTGCCGTGCGTAACAAGGCGATGCTTGACGGGCTGTAAGCGTCAGTCGCAGAAATAAAAATGCCCCGCCAAGTGCGGGGCATTTTTTTGCCGGTCGTTTGATCTGCGTTATACGCAAACCCCTGTAGGAGCCGGCTTGCTGGCGATAGCGGTGTGTCAGCCGGCAAATTCTTCGTCTGAAAGTCCGCTATCGTCGGAACGCCGCCCGCAGCAAGCCGGCTCCTACAGTTGATCGGTGTTGCGGTTACTGGATTTCTGCCGGCGTCACGATCACCCAGTTCTTGTCCGCCGTCACCGGCAACCCTTCCTTGGCTTGGGCCGCAGCGTGTTTCGCCATCATGCCGTTAATCTGGGTCATGTATTTGTCCTTGCGGTTGACCCACAAGTGGATGCCGCCCTTGGCCACGTCAACATCGTGGAACAGCATGTAACCGTCGCTGCTCGGGGTGTCGCCGCCGACCAGTACCGGTTTTTTCCATTCATCGATGTAGGTCAGGATCGCCGCGTGTTTACCGGCCATCCAGGTCGCCGGGGTCCACAGGTACGGGGTCAGTTCGAGGCCGAGGTTGGCCTTCTCGTCATACTTGCCAGCGGTGATCTGCTTGCGGGCCGTGGTCAACTCGCCGGACTTTTGATCCTTGAGCAGCAGGCTCACGCCGATCACGTTTTGCGGTTTGACGTTGTAGCCGTACTTCGGATCGGAGGCGACCATGCGCACCAACTCTTCAGAAGCGGCGGTCATCACGTAGACCTCGATGCCGTTCTCCATCAGCTTGTTGTACAGCTCGGTTTGGCCGGTGAAGACTTTCGGCGGGTTGACGTCGAGCTTCTTGACCACGTCGCCTTCGTAATAGGTGGCCGGCACCGGTTTGCCGGACGCCATCAACTCGTCGACATAACCTTTGAGCTCTTGCAGGGTGAAACCGGAGAACACCTGGGCGACCCATGGGTAGCAAACCATGTCGTCGAGTTCGCAGAGGCGGTAGTAGTAGCTGAACAGGCTTTCCTTATGGTCGGCGGTGTCCTTGAACGGAATCAGTTTCAGGGAGGGATCGAGTTTCTCGCGGGTAATCAGGCCCTTGTTTTCCATGAACGGCAGCAGCGATTCTTCGAGGTCGTAGCGGTAACTGGTGTTGTCCATGTCGAACACCGCGTAGTTACCTTTGTTGGCGTTGGCCGCGATCATCGCATCCAGTGCCTTGGCCTGATCGGCTGGCCAGTGCTTCAAATCCGTAGCGAAAGCCTGGCCGGCGAGGCCAATGCACAGTGCAGCGAGCAGAAATTTCGGTGCGAACTTCATCGATAGATCTCCCTGATTTAAAGACATCGACGCTAACAAATAAGTGTGACAGTCCCCGTCTGTCAGCGACGGCCAACGCACCTATCGCGCCAGCTGCATTCCTGTAAGCGACACCCGCTTATTCCAAAAACGACAGTCATCAGACTTTTTTGATATTAATTCATTGAAAATCAAGCTGTTAGGCTTGCCGGTTCGCAGCTGCCCCGGAAGGCAGTTGGCACATGTCTAATGGGAGTTCCAATGAATCTGCCGCTGATTCTCAATCTGCTGGTGTTCCTCGCCCTGCTCGTCGCACTGGCGCAAACCCGCCACACCACATTTAGTCTGGCGAAAAAAGTCCTGCTCGCCCTGGTGTTGGGCGTGGTGTTCGGTGTCGCCTTGCACACCGTTTACGGTGCCGGAAACCCGGTGCTGAAAGCCTCGATCGGCTGGTTCGATCTGGTGGGCAACGGTTACGTGCAGCTACTGCAAATGATCGTGATCCCGCTGGTGTTCGCCTCGATCCTCAGCGCCGTGGCCCGTCTGCACAACGCTTCATCGCTGGGCAAAATCAGTTTCCTGACCATCGGCACGCTGCTGTTCACCACCGCCATCGCGGCGCTGATCGGTATCGGTTTGACCAACCTGTTCGGCCTGACCGCTGAAGGCCTGGTCGCCGGCACACAGGAAATGGCCCGCCTGCAAACCATTCAGACCGACTACGCAGGCAAGGTTGCGGACCTGAATGTGCCGCAACTGCTGCTGTCGTTCATCCCGCAAAATCCGTTCGCTGACCTGGCGCGCGCCAAGCCGACATCGATCATCAGCGTGGTGATATTCGCCGCGTTCCTCGGGGTCGCCGCGCTGCAACTGCTGAAGGATGACGTCGAAAAAGGTCAGAAAGTGATCAACGCCATCGACACCCTGCAAGCCTGGGTGATGCGTCTGGTGCGTCTGGTGATGAAGCTGACTCCGTACGGCGTACTGGCGCTGATGACCAAAGTGGTCGCCGGTTCCAACCTGCAAGACATCATTAAGCTCGGCAGTTTTGTCGTGGTGTCCTACATCGGCCTGGGCCTGATGTTTGTAGTCCATGGCGTGCTGGTGTCGGTGGCCGGGATCAACCCGCTGCGGTTCTTCCGCAAAATCTGGCCGGTGCTGACGTTTGCTTTCACCAGCCGCTCCAGTGCGGCGACGATTCCGCTGAGCATCGAAGCGCAGACCAGCCGTCTGGGCATTCCGCAATCCATCGCCAGCTTCGCCGCTTCGTTCGGCGCGACCATTGGCCAGAACGGCTGTGCGGGTTTGTATCCGGCGATGTTGGCAGTGATGGTTGCGCCGACCGTGGGCATCAACCCGCTCGACCCGCTGTGGATCGCAACGCTGGTGGCGATTGTGACCTTGAGTTCGGCCGGTGTGGCCGGCGTGGGCGGTGGTGCGACGTTTGCGGCGCTGATCGTGCTGCCGGCGATGGGTTTGCCGGTGTCACTGGTGGCGTTGCTGATTTCGGTTGAGCCGCTGATTGATATGGGGCGTACGGCGTTGAACGTGAGTGGTTCGATCACGGCCGGGGCGATTACCAGCCAGATCATGCAGCAGACCGATAAAGATTTGCTGGATGCGGATGAGCATGCGGAGTTGGCTCACGCTTAAGTTCTTTAGCGCCTGATCTGGCCTCATCGCCAGCAGGCTGGCTCCCACAGGGATTTTGGGTGTTCACACAATCTGTGTTTCACCTCAAACCCACTGTGGGAGCCAGCCTGCTGGCGATGCTTTTAGATTTTTTCCCAAACCTCGAAGTTGTACGCCGGTTTGTCGCCTTCAGCCGGATTCGGCACATTCGACACCAGCTTCCACTGCTTCAAATCAAACTCCGGAAACCACGCATCCCCTTCCGGGCTCAGCGCCACGCGCGTCAAATACAACCGATCAGCCTGCGCCAACCCCTGCGCATACAACTGCGCCCCGCCAATCAGCATCAACTCATCGACGCCCTGCTCTTTCGCCCATTCCTCTGCGCGAACCACGGCAGCCTCCAGCGACGGATAAACCTCCGCGCCTTCCAGCACCAGATCCGCCTGACGGCTGACCACGATGTTCAACCGGCCCGGCAGCGGGCGACCGAGGGAATCCCAGGTCTTTCGACCCATGATGATCGGCTTGCCCAGGGTGGTGGCCTTGAAGTATTTGAAGTCCCCCGGCAAGTGCCAGGGCATGCTGTTGTCGACGCCGATCACACGGTTTTCACCGAGGGCTGCGATCAGGCTGAAGGGGAGTGATTTAGTCATGCCGGCGAGGATACCAGAGGCTCGGCTTCTCGCAACGTAGCCCCCCGACAAGCGCCACAGCGGTTATGCTCACAACTCAATTGAGCGACGGGATGCCGCGTGACTGAACTGAATACCCTCTGGCTGACGGAAACCATTCGCCTGCGCGAAGAACACGCCGGCCCTCTGGATGATCTGGAAGCCAACCGAGTGGCTCGCACGGCGGGCGGCGATCTGCCGACACGGATTTCGCGCCGCGCCTTATGGCTGGCCCAACGCGATGGACTGACCGAAGCCCTCAGGCATTGGCTGCAAGGCGCACGACTGGCGCTGTTGGTGTTGGCCGTGCTGGCCGTGGTCAGCGGCGCCGGCCTGGCGTTTGCCGCGCTGGGCGACGGACAAACGCCGGTCAATGTGTTCTGGGCCTTGGGCAGCTTGCTCGGGCTGAACCTGATTCTGCTGCTGAGCTGGGCGCTGGGCCTGGTGTTTGCCGGTGAGCACGGCGCGACGCTGGGACGCTTGTGGTTGTGGCTCAGTGAAAAACTCGCCCGCGACGCCAAAGCCGCGCAACTGGCGCCCGCCCTGCTGTTGCTGCTGCAACGACAGAAACTCAATCGCTGGGCGCTCGGTGTGCTGGTCAATGGTTTGTGGTTGCTGGCGATGCTCAGTGCGTTGGTGATTCTGCTGATGCTGATGGCGACCCGGCGCTACGGCTTCGTCTGGGAAACCACCATCCTTGGCGGCGACACGTTCGTGGTCATGACTCAGGCTCTGGGCGCCCTGCCGGCTCTGTTGGGTTTCAGCGTGCCCACCGTGGAAATGATCCGCGCCAGCGGCGATGCCGCACTGAACATTGAAAGCGCTCGTCAGGCCTGGGCCGCGTGGCTGGTGGGCGTGTTGCTGGTCTACGGGGTTTTGCCGAGGTTGTTGTTGGCGCTGTTGTGCCTGTGGCGCTGGAAAAGGGGTCGCGCAAGATTACGTCTGGACCTGAACCTGCCCGGCTACGCGCAACTGCGCGAACGCCTGATGCCGACCAGCGAACGCCTGGGCATCAGCGATGCGGCACCTGCGCAGCTTCATCACGTGGAAAGCGGCGTCAGCGAACTGCAAAGCGACGGCGCGCTGCTGGTGGCCATCGAGCTGGACGATCAACGGCCATGGCCACCACCGCTGCCGAAAACCGTGAACGACGCAGGCATCCTCGACAGTCGCGAATCGCGCCACAAACTCTTGGAACAACTCAGCCGTTTCCCCCCGGCCCGCCTGGCCATCGCCTGCGATCCACGGCGTTCGCCGGACCGCGGCAGCCTCGCGCTGATCGCCGAACTGGCCCGCAACGCCAGCGCCACCCGCGTCTGGTTGCTGCAAGCACCGCCCGGCGAAGCGCTGGATGCCGAGCGCCTCGGCGACTGGCACGTGGCGCTGCAACAGTTGGAACTGCCCTTCGCCGATTGCGCACCGCTGAACTGGCTGGAGACCGGTCATGACTAATCCGTGGAAAGCGCCGCTGAAGCTCGCCGTGGTCGGTCACACCAACGTCGGCAAAACCTCGTTGCTGCGCACGTTGACCCGTGATGTCGGTTTCGGCGAAGTCTCCCATCGCCCCAGCACCACGCGGCACGTCGAAGGTGCGCGGTTGTCGGTGGACGGCGAGCCCTTGCTCGACCTGTTCGACACGCCGGGCCTGGAAGACGCCATCGCCCTGCTCGACTACCTCGAACGCCTGGAACGCCCCGGCGAACGCCTCGACGGTCCGGCGCGACTGGCGCGCTTTCTTGAAGGCAGCGAGGCGCGGCAGCGGTTCGAACAGGAAGCCAAGGTGCTGCGGCAATTGCTCACCTGCGACGCCGGCCTCTATGTGATCGACGCCCGCGAACCGGTGCTTTCCAAGTACCGCGACGAACTGGAAGTGCTGGCCAGTTGCGGCAAACCGCTGCTGCCGGTGCTGAATTTCGTCAGCAGCGCCAACCACCGCGAACCGGATTGGCGTGAAGCGTTGGCGCGTCTGGGCTTGCATGCCTTGGTGCGTTTCGACAGCGTGGCGCCGCCGGAAGATGGCGAGCGGCGGCTGTATGAAAGCCTCGCGCTGCTGCTGGAAAATTCTCGCGAGCAACTGGAACGTTTGATCGCCGATCAGCAGGCCCAGCGTCTGGCCCGGCAACAAAGCGCGGCGCGGTTGATTGCCGAATTGTTGATCGACTGTGCGGCGTGTCGGCGCAGCGTGGTCAGCGACGCCGAGCAGGAACAACAGGCGATCAGCGAACTGCGCAAAGCCGTTCGCCAACGGGAACAACGTTGTGTCGAGGCACTGCTCACGCTCTACGCCTTCCGCCCGCAAGACGCGGCGGCCAGTGATCTGCCGTTGCTCGACGGCCGCTGGGGCGATGACCTGTTCAACCCGGAAACCCTCAAGCAACTGGGCGTGCGCGTCGGCGGCGGCATCGCCGCGGGTGCGGCCGCCGGGGCCGGGGTGGATCTGCTGGTCGGCGGCTTGACCCTCGGCGCGGCAGCACTGGCCGGCGCGATTGCCGGCGGTGCCCTGCAAACCGCGCGCAGCTACGGCAGCCGGTTGCTGGGCAAGATCAAAGGTCAGCGTGAATTGACGGTCGATGACAGCGTGTTGCGGTTGTTGGCATTGCGGCAGCGGCAGTTGCTGCAAGCGCTGAATGCGCGTGGGCATGCGGCGATGGACAGCATCCAGGTCGCCACGCCACAGGACAAGAGCTGGCGCGAAGGCAAACTGCCCGAAGCCCTGAACAAGGCTCGGGCGCATCCGCAGTGGTCGTCGCTGAATCCCCATGCGAAGTTGAATCAGGCGGAACGGCAGGAGCAGATCGAGGTGTTGGCGCAGCAGCTTTGATACGGTTGATCAGCGCCAGTTGAACCTCAGAAACGTGGATCTCAATGTCCAGGCAAGCTGTTTGTCCACTTTATCCAAATCGCCATCACCATCCATATCGAGACCGAACACCATGTCAACCATGTAGCCCTCAAGGGAGTCTAAAACAGTGGCGGTGGAAACGAGGCTTCGGCCTGAAGGTCTGCGGGAACTATCATGAAAGTGCAGTTCCACGGGGTCTAGACTACCGTCGTAAGCAAAATCCTCTACATATATCTTGACATAGCGATCCCAAGTATCTCCATTATTGAACCAGCTAAGCTGCAGGAACGCTTCTGCAAACAAGTTGATTAGCTCCTCATCCTTAATGTTTTCCTTACCGTCGTTGTTCACGTCGCCATACTGAAAATCAACTTTGCCATCGGCAGTGTTATCCAGTGCATAGGCTTCGTGAACGAGCCGATCTTCGGCACCGTCAATCTCTTCGAAAAAATGCAGGATCAGGTTGTCAGCCCTGCCGTAAGCACTTCGGTCCTGGGCTGTAACTTTCAAATAACGCATGTGGCTAGCTCAAATCAATTTAGGGTCGATCAAGCTATCCCATCCTCGTAAAACGCTCTGCGCGAACAATCTCTTCATCCTGTAGGAGGTCTCACCAGTAGTTGTGGTTCAAGCCGCCCTGGGCAGAAGGCCCAAAGCCTTGCGCTTCAGAACGTCGAGATCCAGAAGAGGCACGTTCATCTCCTTCGCCAACTCATCCCACTGGCGCATGCGCAAACTCACCGCGCACAACGGGTCCTGCTCGAAGGCTTCAGCCTCGGCCGGGGTCATCACCCCGCCCTGATACTCCAGGGTCCGACGGCTGGCCTCGCTCAATCGTTCGTAATACCCGGGCTCCTTGAGTGTCAGGTAGCGCTTGGCCTGAACGTGGTATTCCACCAACCGCGCCATGCGTTCACTGAAACCTGCGCGACGCAGGTAATCGGCGCCCAGCCGCTCGTGGCTGACCACGCCGAAGCCGCCCATGTTCGGCGCGCTGTCAGCACAGATGTGCCCGATGTCGTGGAAGAATGCCGCCAGCACCACTTCATCATCGAAGCCTTCCGCCATGGCCAGTTGTGCGGCCTGGGACATGTGCTCGATCTGCGACACCGGCTCGCCGATGTAATCGCTGTCGCCGAAGCGCTCATACAGCCCAAACACCTCGTCGATCACTTGCGCCTTGCGGTCCATCAACGCTCTCCCAATAACGTCGCGACATTACGTTCGGCCATTGCCGGCCCGACACTCATGCCGACGCCGGTGTGCATCAGTGCCACGCTCACGCCCGGCATCGGCCGCAGGAACGAAAACGGCCCTGGCCCTCGGGAACCATAGACCCCCTGCCAGCGCTCGACCACTTGCACTTTGCAGCCCAGCGTCTGCTCGGCCAGTTCGATCATCCAGTCATCCACCTGCTCGGCATTGAACGGTGACGGATCACTGCCGTAGTGGTGGGAATCGCCGATGATCAGCTCGCCGTGAGGTGTCGGACTGATCAGCAGGTGAATGCCGTTTTCGTGCAGGTGCGGTTCTTCGCGCAGGATTTGCGCCTGCACCGCCGCCGCTTCCGGCAGATCGGCGAAGGCGCCGTAATGCACGCAACTCAAACCGGTGAGCAGCGCGTGTTGCAGGTTGAGGTTGATCTGCGGGCGGGCGCGGAGCATTTGCAGGCGGCAGATTTGCGGGTTGAGCGCGGCAATCGGCTCGGCCAACAAGGTCTGATAATCGTGACCGGAGCAGACGATGATGTGCTTGGCGCTGAAGGTGCCGGCGGTGCTGTGCAGGCGACCCGGTTCGATGTCGCGCACGAGGGTGGAGAAGTGAAACTCGACGTTCATTTCGCGGCGCAGGTAATCGATCAACGCCGGGATCGCTTCGCGGGAATACAGTTGTTGATCGTCCATCCCGTGCAGCGCAGCGCGGTGATGGCGGAACTGGCCGCCGTACAGATCGCGCAATGCAGCACCGCGCAGCAGGTCGACGCGGTAACCGTGCTCTTTGGCGCGACCGGCGCAGAAGGCTTCCAGCAAGTGTTCTTCCGCTTCGGTGCGGGCGAACAGGTACGAGCCGTTGCGCTTGAGTTGCAGGCCGGCCAGTTGCGCCCATTGGCCCCAGATCTCGCGGCTGGCTTTGGCCAGTTCGAGCATCGGGCCTGGTGGTTGGCCGGTGACGAGGGCCTGGCCAAAGTTGCGCACCGAGGCGCCCAAGGGCGTTTCGCTGCGTTCGAAAACGGTGACTTTCAGGCCGCGCCTGGCGGCGGCGTAGGCGTGGGACAAGCCGAGGATGCCGGCGCCTACGATCAGCAGGTCGTTGTGTTGTGTCATCAAGAGATGTCCTGAATTTGAAGCCGCCTTCGCGGGCAAGCCTCGCTCCTACAGGGGGGACGCGATCACCTGTAGGAGCGAGGCTTGCCCGCGAAGGGGCCCGTCAGCTGATGAAAATCTTACTTGGCAGCCACTTTCTCGGACTTGCCGTCATAGCGCTTGCGCCACTCGGTCAGGATTTCGTCGCGATTCTTCGACGCCCAGGCGAAGTCGTTCTTGATCAGGCGCTGCTCGTAATCAGCCGGCAATTCAGTCTGCGGCTTGGCGATACCCGGCTGAGCGAGGACGGCGAAGTTCTCTTTGTACAGCTCCATCGCTGCAGGGCTGGCCGAGAAGTCAGCCAGTTTCTTCGCCGCGTCTTCATGCGGTGTGCCCTTGATCACCGCCGTCGCTTCGATCTCCCAACCCAGGCCTTCTTTCGGCAGGATGATGTCCAGCGGTGCGCCCTGGCGCTTCAACTGAACGGCCGGGTATTCAAAGGAAATACCAATCGGGAATTCACCCGCCGCTGCCAGTTTGCAAGGCTTGGAACCGGAGTGAACGTACTGGCCGATGTTCTGGTGCAGGTCGTCCATGTACTGCCAGCCCTGCTTCTCGCCGAAGGTTTGCAGCCAGGCGCTGACGTCGAGGAAACCGGTGCCGGACGAGGCAGGGTTCGGCATCACGATCTTGCCTTTGTACTCAGGCTTGGTCAGGTCCTGCCAGCTCACGGGCTTGGTCAAACCCTGCTTCTCGGCTTCGACGGTGTTGAAGCAAATGGTCGCGGCCCAGACGTCCATGCCAACCCAGGCTGGCGGGTTGGCGGCATCGCGGTAGTTGCCGCCGATTTTGCCGAGGTCCTTCGGCGCGTAGCTTTGCAGCATGCCTTGCTGATCGAGAATCGCCAGGCTCGACGCGGCCAGGCCCCAGACGGCGTCAGCCTGCGGGCGGGCTTTTTCGGCCAGCAGTTTCGCGGTGATGATGCCGGTGGAATCGCGCACCCACTTGATCTCGACGTCCGGGTTGGCTTTTTCGAAGGCGTCTTTGTAGGTCTTCAGTTGTTCGGCTTCGAGGGCGGTGTACACCGTCAACTCGGTTTTCGCCGCGAAGGCGTTCAGGCTGAAAGCGGTGAGGACAGCAGCGGCCAGGGCCAGGGGCTTGAACATGATCTTTTCCTGTTTTGAGTTGAGGTTGCGGGAGTGGAAATCAGTGACCAGGCGCGATCTGCCGCCAGGCTTGGGAGCGACGCAGCAAACCGCGCGAGGCCCAGGCCAGCAGCAGGGACACGCCCGCCGAGGTGAACAGAATCAGGGTCGACATCGCCGCCGCACCGCCGACGTTGCCGGCGTCGTCCATGTTCAGTACCGCCACCGCTGCGAGGATGGTGTCGGGGCTGTAGAGGAAGATCGCCGCCGAAACGGTGGTCATGGCCGAGACGAACAGGTAGCGCACGATATCCAGCAGCGCCGGCAGGCAGATCGGCACGGTGACCCGCAGGTAATGCCGGTACAGCGGCGCCTTGAGCGACAGCGCGGCGGCTTCGAACTCGGCGTCGAGTTGGCGCAGCGCCGTGGTCGCGGTCATTTGCGCGGTGGTCAGATAGTGAGCAATGGTGCAGACCACCAGCAGGGTCATGGTCCCGTAGAGCACATGCAGCGGGTTGTCGCTGAGGTTGAAGAAGAAGACATAACCCAGGCCCAGCACCAGACCCGGCACCGCCATCGGTACGAAACTGAGCATGCGCAATGTCAGATTCAGTCCGCGCTGGCCCTTGGTTTTTTCCATCAGGTAGGCGCCGGTGAAGATCAGCACGCTGCCGATCAACGCCGTGCACAGGGCCATCTTCACGCTGTTGCCGTAGGCCAGCCAACCGCCGCCCGCCGTGTCGTTGAACTGGTAATGATTGAGCGACAGCGACAGGTTGTACGGCCAGAACTTCACCAGCGACGAGAACACCGCCATGCCGAACACCAGCAGCAACACCGCGCAGATCAGCAGCACGATGGCCAGGTAGCAGCCGTCGCGCAGTTTCGACGGTGCCGGTTGAAAGACCTGCGCCCGACCGCTCATGGAATCACCGTGACGCCGGCGCAGCCACGCATCGACCCCGAAGCTGAACAGCGCCGGCAGCAGCAGGACCATGCCGATCAACGCACCGCGACCGAATTGTTGCTGACCAACCACGGCTTTGTAGGCTTCCAGCGCCAACACCTGATAGTCGCCGCCGACCACCACGGGCACGCCGAAGTCAGTGATGGTCAGGGTGAAAACAAGACAGAACGCAGCGAACACCGCCTGACGCGTCGCCGGCCAGGTGATGCTGCGGAAGGCTTTCGCCGGACTGGCGCCCATGCTGGAGGCGGCATCGAACAGTCGCGCATCCGCCAGGGACAGCGCTGACAGCAGAATCATCAAGGCGTGTGGGAAGGTGTAGATGACCTCACCGAGAACAATGCCCCAGAAGCCGTAGATATTGTCCGAGAGCAAACCGCGCAACATGCCTTGGTTACCAAACAGATAAACCAGCGCAATGCCCGGCAACATCGACGGCGCCATCAATGGCAACAGCGACATTCCACGCCAGATAGCTTTGCCCGGAATCAGGGTGCGTTGCAGCGCGTAGGCAAACAGGTAGGCCAGCGGTACGACAATCGCCGCGACGCTGAGGGACACTTTCAGGCTATTGCCGAGCAACCAGTGGAAATTCGCACTGGTGACCAGTTCACGCGCAGCCACCAGACCACCGCCCTGCCCGGCCTCCGAACTGAAGCCACGCCAGAAGATCGCCAACAATGGCATCAACACCGCGACGCCGAGCAACACCAGCAAAAGGACTTTGCCGCCGACCACGAACACCCGGTCGCCGATCTCGGCACGGGAGGTCTGCCGAACCTGCTTGTGCGGTATCGGCAGCGCGATGTTCGCGCTCATCAGGCAAACACCTGCAGGCTGCGCGGCGGCAAGGCGACCATGATCTGCTGTGCGCCGAGGCGCGGCATGGCTTCTGGTGCCAGTTCTGCCAGCAGTGCGTGACCCGGCAGTTGATCGAGTTCGAAGCTCATGCGGCAGCGGTTGCCGAGAAAGGTGATTTCACGAACCTTGGCCGGGAACAGGTTTTCTTCATGCACCAGCGGGTTGACGTTGATCGCCTCGGGCCGGCAGAACAAACGACCCGACGCGGTTTTCGCGCTGCCATCCGCCAGGCGCATGTTCATCCCTCCGACCTGCGCATGACTGTCGCTGCTGCGCTGGAAGGGCAGCCAGTTGCCCTGGCCGACAAACTCCGCCACGAACGGCGTGGCCGGGCGGTCGTAGATTTCCTGCGGCGTGGCGTATTGCTCGACCTTGCCGTTGTTCATCACGGCGATGCGGTCGGCCATCAGCATGGCCTCGTCCTGATTGTGGGTGACCATCAGCGTGGTGATGCCGAGGCTGCGCTGCAGTTGGCGCAGCTCGGTGCACAGGTGCTCGCGGACCCGGGCATCGAGGGCGGACATCGGCTCGTCCAGCAACAACAACGAAGGCGCCGGCGCCAGGGCGCGGGCCAGTGCGACACGTTGCTGCTGACCGCCGGACAATTGGCCGGGGTACTTTTTCTCACTGCCGGTCAGGCCGACCAGTTCCAGCATCTGACCGACGCGCTTGCGCACTTCATCGCGACCGCTGCCGGCGAGGCCGTAGGCAATGTTCGCTTCGACGGTGAGATTGGGGAACAGCGCGTAGGACTGAAACAGAATGCCGTAGTCCCGCGCCTGAGGTGCCAGGTGCGAGACGTCGCGATCACCGAGGTACAACTCGCCGCTGTCCTGTTTCTCCAGACCGGCGATGCAACGCAGCAAGGTGGTCTTGCCACAGCCCGACGGCCCCAGCAGACACACCAGTTCACCGGCCGCCACGTCGAGGGAAACGTTATCCAGCGCAGTGAAAGCGCCGAAGCGTTTCTGCACGCCGCGCACCTTCATCGGAGCGCCGGGGTTGGTCAGGGCAGTTGCGATCGAGTGGTTCATGGACGGGCCTCATCAAGCAGATGAAGGCCATCCTAGGGATGTAATGCGTCCGTCATGTGGCAGTGAGGCCAAAACGGCTGATAGTGGTATTCAAGGATTTGGGTTGGGGTTAATGGTGACTGGTCTGGCGCCTTCGCGGGCAAGTCGGATCGCCGCACCGCTCGCTCCTACAGAGAAATGCGTTCCCCTGTAGGAGCGAGGCTTGCCCGCGAAGAGGCCCTCAGAGTCACCGCAAAACTCAGGCCGGGGCCATTTCCTGCGCCAACCCCAGAAACGCCGCCGGCAACCGCGCGCCTTTGCGTTCCTTGAGGCAGTACAAATACTCGGGAATCTGCGGCGCATTCTCGATGGTCAGCACGCGCAATTGCGGATCGTGCGGCACTTCCTGCCGGGCAATGATGCTGATCCCGATGTTGCGCAGCACCGCCTCGCGGATCGATTCACGGCTGCCGATCTCCAGCAACGGCCCGAAACTCACCCCGGCGCTGGCCAGCAATTCTTCGGTCAGGCGCCGAGTGGTCGAGCCTGACTCGCGCATCAACAAGGTATGACCGGCCAACGCGCTGAGCGGCACATGATCGTGCACCGCCAGCGGATGATTGCGATGCACCGCCAACACCAGCGGATCGCTGCCGAGCACCCGCCGAATCAGTCGCGCATCGTCGAGCAGTTGCGAGGACGCGGCGACATCCACCCGGTAATCCTCCAACGCTTCCAGCACCTGCTGCGAGTTGCCGATCTCCACCGACACTTCCACCTGCGGCAAGCGCTCGCGAAAGGTCTTCACCAGATCGAGGATGTAATACGGCGCCGTGGCGGCGATGCGCAAAGTGCCCTGGACCTGGCCGCTGTTACGCAGGAAAAATTCGATGTCGGCTTCCTGCTGCAACAGCGTCTTGACCATCGGCAGCAGCCGCGCGCCTTCATCGCTGACGCTGAGGCGGCGACCGCCACGGTAGAACAGTTCAACCGAGTACTGGCTTTCCAGATTGCGGATCTGCGTCGTCACGGTGGGCTGGCTCAGGCCGAGCTTTTTCGCCGCCAGGGTAATACTGCCCAGACGGGCCACCATGTAAAACGCCTTCAGCTCGGCACTCAGCACACCCGCTCCTCATCACTTACTTGCGCAACAGGCGCAAACCGTTGAACACCACCAACAGGCTCACGCCCATGTCGGCGAACACCGCCATCCACATGGTGGCGATCCCGGCGAAGGTTACCCCAAGAAAGATAGCCTTGATGACCAAAGCGAGGGCGATGTTCTGTTTGAGGATGCTCGACGTCTGCCGCGACAGGCGGATGAACGTGGGGATTTTGCGCAGATCGTCGTCCATCAGGGCGACATCGGCGGTTTCGATGGCGGTATCGGTGCCGGCGGCGGCCATCGCAAAACCGATCTCGGCCCGGGCCAGTGCCGGGGCATCGTTGATGCCATCACCGACCATGCCGACGCTATGGCCCTGTGCATAAAGAGCTTCGATGGCTTGCAGTTTATCGGTCGGCAGCAGATCGCCCTTGGCTTCGTCGATGCCGACCTGTGCGGCAATCGCCTGCGCGGTGTGGACGTTGTCGCCAGTGAGCATCAGAGTTTTGATGCCCAAATCGTGCAGTTGCTGGATCGCTTCGCGACTGGACTCCTTGACCGTATCGGCCACGGCGAACAGCGCCAACGGGCCGGATTTGTCGAGCAGCAGCACCACCGACTTGCCCTGTTTTTCCAGCGCAAACAGCTTTTCTTCCAGGGCGGGCGAGCACAGGTTCAGCTCTTCGACCAAACGGTGGTTGCCCAAGTGGTAGACCTGACCGTTGATTTCACCGCGCACCCCACGACCGGCCAGGGCTTCGAAGTTATCCACAACAAGCGGCGCAAAGGTTTTATCCACAGCGGCGTTGGCGATGGCCAGCGACACCGGGTGGTCCGAGCGCCCGGCCAATGCCGCCGCAATTCCCGGCGCCGAGGCGTCAGCGGTTGGGTCAAGCGACAGGTAATCGGTCTGCACCGGTTTGCCGTGGGTGATCGTGCCGGTCTTGTCCAGCGCCAGGTAATCGAGCTTGTAACCGCCCTCCAGATAAACGCCGCCCTTGACCAGAATCCCTTTGCGCGCCGCCGCCGCGAGGCCGCTGACGATGGTCACTGGCGTCGAGATCACCAGCGCACACGGGCACGCGACCACCAGCAACACCAACGCCCGGTAGATCCAGTCGAACCAGACCGCGCCCATGAACAGCGGCGGAATTACCGCGACGGCCAGAGCCAGGGCGAATACGGCCGGTGTGTAGATTTTTGAAAACTGGTCAACGAAACGCTGAGTCGGTGCCCGTGCGCCTTGCGCCTGTTCGACGGCGTGGATGATCCGCGCCAGGGTCGAATTGTTGGCGGCGGCGGTGACGGAATACTCCAGAGAACCCGCCTGATTGATGGTCCCGGCGAAAACCTTGTCGCCAAGCGTCTTCTCGACCGGCAGGCTTTCACCCGTGATCGGTGCCTGATCGATGGTTGAACTGCCCGCCACCACTTCACCGTCCAGGCCGATCCGCTCGCCGGGCCGCACGCGCACCCGCGCGCCCAGCTCGATGGTTTTGACGTCCTGCAAAACCCAGCTGCCGTCGGCCTGCAACACCGTGGCCTGCTCTGGCGTCATCTGCATCAAACCGCTGATGGCGTTGCGCGCACGGTCCAGGGACTTGGCCTCGATCAACTCGGCCACGGTGAACAGGAACATCACCATCGCCGCTTCCGGCCACTGCCCGATCAGGATCGCGCCGGTCACCGCGATGCTCATCAGTGCGTTGATGTTGAGGTTGAGGTTTTTCAGGGCGATCCAGCCCTTCTTGTAAGTGCTGAGGCCGCCGCTGAGGATCGAGACCAGCGCGATAACCGCCACGACCCAGTTGGGCGCTGCGTCGGCGAAGTGGATCACTTCGGCGGCGAGCGCGGTCACGCCGGACAACGCCAGTGGCCACCACGGCTTTTTCTCAGGTGCCGGGGCGGGTGCTTCGACGCCCTGCTCCAACGGCTCGGCAACCATGCCCAGCGACTTGATCGCGTCGATGATCGGCGCGGTGCTCGGCAAGTCATGAGTGACGCCCAACACGCGGTTGATCAGGTTGAACTCCAGCTGCTGCACACCGGCGAGCTTGCCCAGTTTGTTCTGGATCAGCGTCTGCTCGGTCGGACAGTCCATCGCGTCGATGCGGAAACTGCTCAGCCGCGCGTTGACGGTGGACGTTTCGCTGAGCTTGATCAGCGACGGCGCCGCCGCTTTGGAAGAACAGCAGGAATCCCCGTGACCGCCATGGTCATGTTTCTGTACAGGCTGCAGTTTGTGGCTGTGACCAGCCTCGTGTGTGTGATCGTGTCGGGAATCGCTCATCAGGTCGCGTCCATAAGGTGCCTGTTGCCAAGTAAAGACCCTGTAGCCACTATAGGGTCAAGCACCCTTTTGGAGATTGCCGTCATGAAGATCGGAGAACTGGCCAGGCTCACGGACTGCGCCGTGGAAACCATTCGCTACTACGAGCGCGAAAACCTGCTGCCGGAACCGGCCCGCAGCGACGGCAACTACCGCGTCTACACCCAGGCCCACGCCGAGCGCCTGACCTTCATCCGCAACTGCCGCACCCTCGACATGACGCTCGAGGAAATCCGCAGCCTGCTGGCCTTGCGCGACAGTCCGCAGGATCAGTGTGAAAGCGTGAATGCGCTGATCGACGAGCACATTCATCACGTGAAAGCGCGGATCGACGGGTTGCTGGCGTTACAGGCACAACTGCTCGACCTGCGCCAACGCTGTGGCGAAGGGCCGGATATCGATCAATGCGGGATTTTGCAGCGGTTGGAAGTGAGCGGCGGGGTTGTGGCAACGGAGGTTGAGCATTCGCATGTGGGCCGCAGTCATGGGCATTGAGGGCCTCTTCGCGGGCAAGCCTCGCTCCTACAGATTTACACTGACCTGTAGGAGCGAGGCTTGCCCGCGAAGCGGTGCCCGTCTCAGACAGCCATCGGCGCGGTCATCGGCGCATGGTGCTGATAACCCTCAAGCGAAAAATCACCCGGTTCGATCAACTCCAGCCACTCCGGCTGATAAACGCCCGTCTTGGCAAACTCCGGCACACGATCACAGATCACCAGCTTCGGCATCGGGAACGGCTCGCGCTTGAGCTGTTCATTCAGCATGTCCAGATGGTTTTCGTAGACGTGCGCGTCACCGATGAAATAGGTGAACCAGCGCGGCGTATAACCGGTCAGGCGACCGATCAGGCTCAGCAGCGCGGCACCTTCGGTGAGGTTGAACGGTGTGCCCAGGCCCAGGTCGTTGGAGCGGATGTAGAGGGTCAGGGAAATTTCCTTGGTCTCGACATTCGGGTGGAACTGGTACAGCAGGTGGCACGGCGGCAGGGCCATTTCATCGAGCTGCGCGACGTTCCAGCCGTGGAACAGGATGCGGCGGCTGCCCGGGTCCTTGATGATGGTGTCGACGCACTGGCGGATCTGGTCGATCGCCTTGTACAGCACCACGTAGGCCTGACCGTCTTCTTCGCCTTCAGCGATCTGGCGGTAGCCTTGCTTCAGGGTCTGCTCGATGGCGGCCTGATTGCTGACCGGGATCTGTTTGTACGCCGGCCATTTGCGCCATTGCACGCCGTAGATCTCGCCGAGGTCGTCTTCGCCCTGGCGGAACGGGTTGGCCAGCCATTGCGCGTTTTCGTTGGCGTTCTGGTCCCAGACTTTGCAGCCCAGCGCACGGAATTCGGCGGCGTTGTTCACCCCACGCAGAAAACCGCACATCTCGCCGATGGCCGATTTGAAGGCCATCTTGCGCGTGGTGATCGCCGGGAAACCTTCCTGCAGGTCGTAACGCAGCATCGCGCCCGGAAAGCTGATGGTGTTCACGCCAGTGCGGTTGGCCTGTTTGGTGCCGTTCTTGATGACGTGGGCGACCAGTTCGAGATATTGCTTCATGAGTTACCTGTGTCCTTGAACCCGGGACCAAAGCCCCGGGGTTCGAATTTATACGGCTGCCGCTGGAGTCGCCGGGGCGCGGTGATACGCCAGCCAGATCAGGAACAGCCCGCCGACGATCATCGGCACGCAGAGCACCTGGCCCATGGTCAGCCAGTTCCAGGCCAGATAGCCCAGTTGCGCGTCCGGTACGCGGACGAATTCGACGATGAAACGGAAGATGCCATAGAACAGCGCGAACATCCCGGACACCGCCATGGTCGGCCGTGGCTTGCGCGAGAACAGCCACAGGATCAGGAACAGCGCGACGCCTTCCAGCGCGAACTGATACAGCTGCGACGGGTGACGCGGCAACTGCGCCGGATCGCTGAACGGCGGGAAGATCATCGCCCACGGCACGTCGGTCGCCTTGCCCCACAATTCGGCGTTGATGAAGTTGCCGATACGCCCGGCGCCCAGGCCGATCGGCACCATCGGCGCGACGAAATCCATCAGCTGGAAGAACGACTTGTTGTTCTTTTTACCGAACCACAACGCCGCCAGCATCACGCCGATGAAGCCGCCGTGGAACGACATGCCACCCTTCCACACTTCGAAAATCAGCGTCGGGTTGGCCAGGTAAGCGTGCAGATCGTAGAACAGCACATAGCCCAGGCGACCGCCGACGATAACGCCCATCGACATCCAGAAGACCATGTCGGAGAGTTTCTCCTTGGTCCAGGTCGGGTCGAAACGGTTGAGCCGGCGCGACGCCAGCAGCCACGCACCGCCGATGCCGATCAGGTACATCAAGCCGTACCAGTGGATTTTCAGCGGACCGATGGCCAGGGCCACCGGGTCGATCTGCGGGTAAGGCAGCATTGCGACTCCTCGTTAGAGTTGAAAGCTTCAAAATTCCCGGGCGACGCTGCCACCTCAGGATTAAGCCAGGATTGTGCGGTGCGTCAGATCAGAAAATTCAAACCCACGCAGAACAGCAAAGCGGCGAACAGTCTTTTCAGCAACTTCGGCGACAGGCTGTGGGCCAGTCGCGCACCGAGGCGGGCGAAGACCATGCTGGTCAGGGCGATCCCCAGCAGCGCCGGCAAATAAATAAAACCGAGACTATGGGCCGGCAGCAACGGATCGTGCCAGCCCAGAATCATGAAACTTAATGCACTGGCCAGCGCGATGGGCAGACCGCACGCCGAGGACGTGGCCACTGCTTGCTGCATCGGCACGCTGCGCCAGGTCAGGAACGGCACCGTCAGCGAACCGCCGCCAATCCCGAAAATCGCCGACGCCCAGCCAATCACACTGCCGGCCACGGTCAGACCGACTTTACCCGGCACCGTTCGGCTGGCCTTGGGTTTGACGTCCAGCATCAACTGCACGGCGATGACCAGGGCAAATACGCCGATGATTTTCTGCAGGTTTGGCCCGGAGATCGCTTCGGCTGTCAGCGCGCCGAACCCGGCGCCGAGCAGGATGCCGACGGTCATCCAGGCAAAAATTGGCCAACGCACGGCACCGCGGCGATGATGCTCGCGCACGGCGTTGACCGAGGTAAAGATGATCGTAGCCAGGGATGTGCCGACCGCCAGATGCGTCAGGATCGAGGCGTCGAAACCCTGCAAGGTGAAACTGAACACCAACACCGGCACGATGATAATTCCGCCGCCGACGCCAAACAGGCCGGCCAGCACGCCTGCACAGGCGCCGAGCGCCAGATAGAGCAGAAATTCCATGTACGACCCCCAAAGAAGAGCGGCATGGTAACGGATGCATGGCCTTCGGCTCCACTGGATGGCGATGGATACCCGCACAATGACTGCGTAGAGTGGGCAAAAACACACAAGGACCACCTTATGTGCCTGATTGTCTTTGCCTGGCGCCCGGGCCACGCCCAACCGCTGATCGTCGCCGCCAACCGCGACGAATTCTATGCCCGGCCCAGCCTGCCCCTGGCGCAATGGCCCGAAGCACCGCACGTCTACGCCGGTCGCGATCTGGAAGCCGGCGGCACCTGGCTCGGTGTCGGCGCCAAAGGGCGCTTTGCGGCGCTGACCAATATTCGCGATCCCCATCAACCGGCCGCTCGAAAATCCCGCGGCGAACTGGTTGCGCGATTTCTCAGCAGCGACATGCCGATAGATGATTATTTGGACGACGTTGTTGGACGTTCACTGGAATATGCCGGTTTTAACCTGCTGATCGGCAATGCCAATGAACTGTGGCACTTCAATGCCCGGGAGTCTGAAGCGGTGCTGCTGCCGGCCGGGGTGTATGGGTTATCGAATGCTGGCCTGGATACGCCGTGGCCGAAGTTGCTCAAGGCGCGAGCGGCGTTGGAGGCTGTTCTGGAGGATCCGCAGCCCGAGGCGTTATTGGCGTTGCTCAGTGATTCGCAGACAGCGCCTTTTGCAGAGCTGCCGGATACCGGGGTGGGTCTGGCGACCGAGTCGTTGTTGTCGAGTGTGTTTATTGCCAGCCAGAGTTATGGGACGCGGGCGAGTACGGCGTTGATTGTGCAGGCGGATGGGACGCGGCTGATGGTCGAGCGGAGTTTCGGGCCGTATGGCGGGCATCTTGGGGAAGTGGAGATCAGAATTTAGCATTGTCTGATCCGGCCTCATCGCCAGCAGGCTGGCTCCCACAGGGGATTTGCGTCAAACACAAATCCAATGTGGGAGCCAGCCTGCTGGCGATGAGGCCATCAGCGTTTTAGAGGGCTTTGACCGCAGCCGGGCTGACCATCTTCGCCAACCCGAGGTTCTTCAGCGCCAGTTGCAGCGAGCTGTGGATAACTTGCGGGTTGTCGATGGTCATCAGCTCCGCGAGCAATTCCTTGGCCTTGCTCAGGTTGATCTGACGCAGCATCCACTTCACCTTCGGCAGGTTGGTGGCGTTCATCGACAAACTGTCAAAGCCCATCGCCATCAGCAGCACCGCCGCCGCCGGGTCACCCGCCATCTCGCCGCAGATGCTCACCGGCTTGCCTTCGGCATGGGCGTCACGCACCACGGTCTGCAACGCCTGAAGCACCGCCGGGTGCAGGTAGTCGTAGAGGTCGGCCACTCGCGGGTTGTTGCGGTCCACGGCCAGCAGGTACTGGGTCAGGTCGTTGGAACCGACCGACAGGAAGTCCACTTGCCGCGCCAGTTCCTTGGTCTGATACACCGCCGCCGGAATCTCGATCATCACGCCAATCGGCGGCATCGGCACGTCGGTGCCTTCGTCGCGGACTTCGCCCCACGCCCGGTGAATCAGGTGCAAGGCTTCTTCCAGTTCATGGGTACCGGAGATCATCGGCAGCAGAATCCGCAGGTTGTTCAAGCCTTCGCTGGCCTTGAGCATGGCGCGGGTCTGCACCAGGAAGATTTCCGGGTGGTCGAGGGTGACGCGAATGCCGCGCCAGCCGAGGAACGGGTTGTCTTCCTTGATCGGGAAGTACGACAGCGACTTGTCGCCGCCGATGTCCAGGCTGCGCATGGTCACCGGTTGCGGGTGGAACGCGGCGAGCTGTTCGCGGTAGATCGCCAGTTGTTCCTTTTCGCTCGGAAAGCGCTGGTTGATCATGAACGGCACTTCGGTGCGGTAAAGACCGACACCTTCGGCGCCGCGCTTTTGCGCCCGCGCCACGTCCGCCAGCAGGCCGGTGTTGACCCACAGCGGCATGCGGTGACCATCGAGGGTCACGCACGGCAGGTCGCGCAGGGAATCGAGACCGAGCGCCAGTTGTTTCTCTTCTTCCACCACCTCGGCGAACTGCTTGCGCAGCACATCGCTGGGGTTGGTGTAGACCTCGCCGCGGTTGCCGTCGACGATCAATTCGATGCCGTCGACCTTGGCATAAGGCAGGTCGACCAGACCCATCACCGTCGGAATGCCCATCGCCCGGGCGAGGATCGCGACGTGGGAGTTACCTGAACCGAGGACCGAAACCAGACCGACCAGCGTGCCTTCCGGCACCTCGCCGAGCATCGCCGGCGTCAGCTCTTCGCTGACCAGAATGGTTTTTTCCGGGTAGACCAGGTTCTGCTGGCGCTCTTCCTGCAAGTAGGCGAGCAGACGGCGACCAAGGTCCTTGACGTCCGATGCGCGCTCACGCAGGTAGGCGTCGTCCATCAATTCGAAACGGTTGACGTGCTCAGTGACCACCTGACGCAGCGCGCCCTGGGCCCACTGACCGGTCTTGATTACGGTGGTGACTTCGCTGCCGAGCGCCTCGTCGGCGAGCATCATCAGGTAGACGTCGAACAAGGCCCGCTCTTCGGGGCGCAACTGCGAGGCCAGTTTGGCCGACAACGCACGCATGTCGGCGCGCACGCCTTCGATGGCGGTCTTGAACAACGCCAGTTCGGCGTCGATGTCGGTGATGGTCTTGTCCGGCACCACGTCCAGATCGGCCGGTGGCAGCATGACCACCGCCGTACCGACCGCCGCGCCCGGCGAACCCGGCACGCCGATGAACTTGGCTTCCTGGATGCCTTTGCCCTGACGGCCCAGGCCTCGGATCGAACCGGTGGCCTCGGCGTGGGCGATAACCCCGGCAAGTTGCGCGCTCATGGTCACGAGGAAGGCTTCTTCACCTTCATCGAACTGGCGGCGTTCTTTCTGCTGAATGACCAACACGCCGACAACGCGGCGGTGGTGGATGATCGGTGCCCCGAGGAATGAGGCGTAGCGCTCTTCACCGGTCTCGGCGAAGTAGCGGTAGCGCGGGTGATCCGCGGCGTTTTCGAGGTTCAGGGGTTCTTCACGCGTGCCGACCAGGCCGACCAGACCTTCGTTGGGTGCCATGCTGACTTTGCCGATCGAGCGCTTGTTCAAGCCCTCGGTCGCCATCAGCACGAAGCGGTTGGTCTCGGGGTCAAGCAGGTAGACCGAGCAGACCTGGCTGCCCATGGCCTCTTTGACGCGCAACACAATAATCCCCAACGCCGCCTTGAGATCCTTGGCGGAGTTAACTTCCTGGACGATCTTGCGCAGCGTATTGAGCATGGCTCGGGGTCGAACTCCGTCGTCAGTCGCGCGCTAAAAGGCGCGGGGCAAGCTCTTTGAGAGCGCGTCGATACACCTCGCGCTTGAATGTCACCACCTGGCCCAACGGATACCAATAACTGACCCAGCGCCAGCCATCGAATTCCGGTTTACCGGTCAAATCCATCCGCACCCGCTGCTCGTTGGAGATCAGGCGCAGGAGAAACCATTTCTGTTTCTGGCCGATGCACAGCGGTTGGCTGTGGGTACGGACCAGACGTTGCGGCAAACGATAGCGCAACCAGCCCCGGGTGCAGGCGAGAATTTCAACATCTTCGCGCTCCAGACCCACTTCTTCGTTCAACTCGCGGTACAAGGCGTCTTCCGGCGTCTCCTGGGGGTTGATACCACCCTGTGGAAACTGCCAGGCATCTTGATTGATACGGCGAGCCCATAGCACCTGTCCGGCATCATTCGTGAGAATGATCCCGACATTGGGGCGGAAACCATCGGGGTCGATCACGGCAACAACCTCGCAAACGCATGTCGCCGCATTGTTCCACAAAGGTTGTGAAGGCAGCAACGAGCCGGCCAACCTTATGTGCACTCTTGTGAAAAGTCCGTATTCTGGGCGCCTTTCTACAGACTTTTCAGCGAGTAACTGCAATGCGCCTGGCTTTATTCGACTTGGACAACACCCTTTTGGGCGGCGACAGTGACCACGCCTGGGGTGATTACCTGTGCGAACGCGGCTTCCTCGACGCCGTCGCCTACAAGACACGCAACGACGAGTTCTATCAGGATTACCTGGCCGGCAAGCTGGATAACGCCGCCTACCTGAACTTTTGCCTGGAAGTGCTCGGCCGCACCGAAATGGCCACGCTGGACCAGTGGCACAGCGATTACATGCGCGACTGCATCGAACCGATCGTGCTGCCCAAGGGACTTGAGCTGCTGAAGAAGCACCGCGATGCCGGCGACAAACTGGTGATCATCACGGCGACCAACCGCTTCGTCACAGGTCCGATTGCCGAGCGTTTGGGCGTTGAAACCCTGATCGCCACCGAGTGCGAGATGGTCGATGGCCGCTACACCGGGCGCAGCACCGACGTGCCGTGCTTCCGCGAAGGCAAGGTGACGCGGCTTAATCGTTGGCTGGAAGAAAGCGGGCATTCGCTGGAAGACAGTTACTTCTACAGCGACTCGATGAATGATTTTCCGTTGCTGGAACAGGTGGCGAATCCGGTGGCGGTTGATCCGGACCCGAATTTGCGTGCCGAGGCCGAGAAACGTGGCTGGCCGGTGATTTCGTTGCGTGACTGAAATCGCCTTCGCGGGCAAGCCTCGCTCCTACAGGTCATGCGTCAATTATGAAAATGACGCAAATCCCGTAGGAGCGAGGCTCGCCCGCGAAGGGGTCAACTCGGTTTCAAGCGTTAAACAGGCTTGGCACCCATCAACCCGGCAATGGCGATAAAGCAGACGAAGCTGAACAACGCCAGGGCGAAGGTAAACTTGCCGTTCCCCGCCGGCGCCTTGCGCAACTTGTTAAGCCGCACCAACAACCAGAACCACGCCAACGCCGCAACGGTGTAAAGCACACTCGACGCCAGCAACCACGCCTGCCCCAACGGCCAGCCCACCAGATGCACCATCCACCAGCCGGTGAACGGCATGCTCAGCAATGCCAGCCCCATCAACAGCCAGATGAATACCCGAGGCCTTTGCAAGGTTCGGCTGCCCGCCGTCGCGTCGCCATTACGCCGAGTTCGCCAGACCCAGATCCCCAGGCCCAGCGCACAGACCAGCAGCACAACCGTCGCCACCATGTGCGCCACTTTCAGGGCGGTTAACGTTTCCATTGTTCGACTTCCTTATGACCTGCCCATCAGCGTAGCCGCTCAGCCAAGAAACAGCTGATAGGCCGGATTGTCGCTTTCGTCCCAGTATGGGTAGCCGATTTCTTCCAGCGCCGCCGGCACCAGATGACGCTCCTCGTGAGGCACTTGCAGCCCTGCGACCACACGACCGTCCGCCGCGCCGTGGTTGCGGTAGTGGAACATCGAGATGTTCCAGCGCCCGCCGAGCTTGCTGAGGAAGTTGAACAGCGCGCCCGGTCGCTCCGGAAATTCGAAGCGCAGCACCACTTCATCCACCACCTGGGCCGCGCGGCCACCGACCATGTGCCGGATGTGCAACTTGGCCAGTTCGTTGTCGGTCAGGTCCAGCACCGGAAAACCCTGCTCGGTCAGACTGGCAAGCAGCGCACTGCGCGGATCGTTTTCCGGATGCGTCTGCACGCCAACGAAGATGTGCGCTTCGCTGCCGGTGTTGTAGCGGTAGTTGAATTCGGTGATCTGGCGCTTGCCGATGGCTTCGCAGAACGCCTTGAAACTGCCCGGTTTCTCGGGGATGGTCACGGCGATGATGGCTTCGCGGCCCTCGCCCAGCTCGGCGCGTTCGGCGACGTGGCGCAAGCGGTCGAAGTTGACGTTGGCGCCGGAATCGATGGCCACAAAGGTGTGCCCGGTGACAGCGTGCTGCTCGACGTACTTCTTGATCCCGGCCACGCCCAGGGCGCCGGCAGGTTCAGTGATCGAGCGGGTATCGTCGTAGATATCCTTGATCGCCGCGCAGATCTCGTCGGTGCTGACCGTGATCACTTCATCGACATAGTCTTTGCAGATGTCGAACGTGTACTGACCAATCTGAGCGACCGCGACGCCGTCGGCGAAGAGGCCCACGGTCGGCAGCACCACGCGCTCGCCGGCGGCCATGGCGGCTTGCAGGCAATTGGAGTCGTCCGGCTCGACGCCGATGATCTTGATTTCCGGGCGCAGGTATTTCACGTACGCAGCGATACCGGCGATCAGACCGCCGCCGCCGACCGGAACGAAGATCGCATCCAGACGCCCAGGGTGCTGGCGCAGAATCTCCATGGCCACCGTGCCCTGCCCGGCAATGGTGTGGGGATCGTCGTACGGGTGAATGTAGACGTAGCCTTTTTCGTCGACCAGTTTCAGCGAGTAAGCCAGGGCTTCCGGGAACGAATCCCCGTGCAGCACCACTTTGCCACCACGGGAACGCACGCCTTCGACTTTGATTTCCGGGGTGGTCTTGGGCATGACGATGGTGGCTTTCACGCCGAGCACTTTCGCCGCCAGGGCCAGGCCCTGCGCGTGATTACCGGCCGAAGCCGTCACGACGCCGCGCGCGCGTTCTTCATCGCTCAACTGCGTGAGCTTGTTGTAGGCCCCGCGAATCTTGAACGAGAACACCGGCTGCAAGTCTTCACGCTTGAGCAAAATACTGTTGCCCAGCCGCTCGGAGAGCTGGCGGGCAGTCTGCAATGGGGTTTCTACGGCAACGTCATAAACGCGCGAGGTGAGGATCTTTTTGACGTACTGTTCGAGCATCGGAAAGCATCACTGAGCGGGTTGGGCAGGGCCAAGGAGTCTAACCCGGCTTTCGGGCGTGCGACCACACTAAACAGGTGGTTTTACCCTCCCCGGAAGGGATCATGATCCTGTAGGAGCGAGGCTTGCCCGCGAAGAGGCCGGCACATCCAGAATAAATGTTGGCAGTAAGAACGCTTTCGCGGGCAAGCCTCGCTCCTACAGGTCACGGTGGCGGTCTGCCAATCGGGCAATGACCTTCCCCGTCCCGGGGCCTATAATGCCGGGCTTTCGTTCCCCCTCTTCGGCACTTCGGAGCCCGCATGACCCAGGATCAACTCAAACAGGCAGTAGCCCAGGCCGCCGTCGACTTCATCCTCCCGAAACTCGACGACAAGAGCATCGTCGGGGTCGGCACCGGCTCCACCGCCAACTGCTTCATCGACGCACTGGCGCAACACAAAGGCGCCTTCGACGGCGCAGTCGCCAGTTCCGAAGCCACCGCCGCACGCCTCAAGGGCCACGGTATTCCGGTGTATGAGCTGAATACCGTCAGCGACCTGGAGTTCTACGTCGACGGCGCCGACGAAAGCGACGAGCACCTGAACCTGATCAAGGGCGGCGGCGCAGCCCTGACCCGCGAGAAGATCGTTGCGGCCGTGGCCAAGACCTTCATCTGCATCGCCGATGGCAGCAAACTGGTGCCGGTGCTCGGCGCGTTCCCGCTGCCGGTCGAAGTGATCCCGATGGCCCGCAGCCACGTGGCCCGCGAGCTGGTGAAGCTCGGCGGCGACCCGGTTTACCGTGAAGGCGTGTTGACTGACAACGGCAACATCATTCTGGATGTGTTCAACATGCAGATCACCAACCCGGTCGAGCTGGAGACGCAGATCAATGCGATCGTCGGCGTGGTGACCAACGGCTTGTTCGCGGCGCGTCCTGCGGATCTGCTGTTGCTGGGCACCAGCGAAGGCGTGAAGACCCTGCGCGCGCAGTAAGCCAGACGCAAAACCCTGTAGGAGCCAGCTTGCTGGCGATAGCGGCGTAACAGTCAACATAGATGTTGAATGTCACGGCCTTATCGCCGGCAAGCCGGCTCCTACAGGGGTTGTGTTTATGTTTTAGGGTTGTGGCGGTTTCTTGAAGACGTAGAACAGGTTCGGCTCGCTCACCAGGTACATCGTGCCGTCGTCATCCATGGCGATCCCTTCCGCTTGCGGCACCGTCTTCTGCAACCCCTGACGCCCCTTGTTCAGTGACATGGTGCTCAGCGGACGCCCGTCCACATCCAGTTCCAGAATCAGTCGCGACTCGTCGGACAGCGCCAACAGGTGACCGCTGCGCTCGTCGTATTGCAGGCTCGACAGGTCTCGCACAAACATCCCGGCATCGCGCTTGGGGTTGTTGACCACGTGCACCGCATAGGATTTTTCCGGGTTGTAATGCGGAAAGCCCTGCACTTCATAGATCAGCATCGGGTCGCGCTCCTTGGCGACAAACAGCCGCTTGCCCACCGAATCGTAGGCCAGGCCTTCAAAACCCTTGTTGCTGCTCATGTGCACGCCGAGGGTTATCTGCTCGGCATCCGCCGCATCGAGGAACGTCGTGTCCTTCTCCAGATGAATCTTGATCAGCCGCTGCTGACGCTCGTCGGTGATGACGTAAGTGTCGGCACTGATGAATTCCACCGCTTCCGGATCACCGAAGCCGACCAGCGCGATGCGCTGAAGGATCTGGCCTTCCAGCGACAGCTCGATCAGCTCGGAGTTTTTATTGGTGACGGTGAACAGGCTTTTGCGGACCGGATCGAAGGTCAGCGCTGACACATCGTCGTCCAGGCCTTCGATGACCCGACCCTCAATGACAACCTGATAGTGATCCAGTCCGATCGACTGGGCGCTTTCTGCCTGCCAAAGCGTATGCAGATTGAACCAGGCCCGCTCGAACAGCCGCAGGTGTTGGCCGAACGCAACCAGCACGGTCAGCGCGATCACCGAGAGAATCAGGATCAGGGGTTTGGGGCGGGCAAGTCGGCGCATTCAGGCAAGCTCGGAATCAGGACGGGCGGATGAAATACCACGGCAGTCTGAATTGAAGCTTAAAGGCCGTTGGGTTGACCCTACAACTGAGCGTCGCGTTTCCTACACATTCGCGGACCAAGGTCGCGAATCAAGATCGAGAACCAAGGTCGCGAATCAGCGCTGCTTTTCGAATCGGTAGAACAGGTTCGGCTCGCTCACCATGTACAGCGTGCCCGCCTCGTCCATGGTCACGCCTTCGGCGCGGGGAATAGTCTTCTTCAGGCCATTGAAACCACCCAGCAAGGTCATGAAACTGACCTGCTCGCCCTTCTCGTCCAGCTCCAGCAGCAAGTGCGAGTCGGCGGACAACACCAGCGTATGGCCGGTGCGCGGGTCGATGGCCAAGGCCGACAGATTGCGAATGTCCAGCGCGTCACTGGCCAGCTTCTGCTTGTCGCCGGTGAGTGTCAGGCCGTCGGCGCTTTTCCAGGTGAACAGCGCCGGTGGACGCTCCTCACCCAGCAGCATGTGTTGATTGCGCGCATCCCAGACAACCGCTTCGAACGCTTTGTTCTGGTCTTTCGACGGACCGAGGTCGTACTTGGGGAAGTTGGCGATGTTCAGCTCGCGGGTATCGGCGCCGACCTTGACGATGCTCAGCAAATGCTCACGCTCATCGACAATGGCCAGCAGACCGTTGCCCATGACCGTCACGCCTTCCGGGTTGCTCCAGCCCACCAAGGGCATTTTGCGCAGCACTTCACCCTGCAGGTCCAGTTCGACCAGGAACGGGTTTTTACCCATCACCGAGAACAGGGTTTTGGTTTGCGGGTTGTAGGCCAGGTCGGACGCTTCGTCCTTTTCCATCCCCGGCAGTAGCTTGGCATCGATCACCGCCCGGTAATCCGGGAGCCAGATACTTTCCTGGCGTTCGGCCGGGCTTTCGAAACGCTCCAGCACCCAGAGCACCCCGCGGTCATCCCAATGCATGGCAAAGGCAAGGCCATACGCGGCGGCCGCGACCAGCAAAAGCCAGGCATACCAACGCATGAAAAAGCGCGGGCGACGGGCAGTTTTAAGCGTGGGCAGCGATTGGATGGCCATCAGGGGATGCGTTCCAGAAATTCAGGCTAAGGGTAATAGCACAATTGGGACCGGCTCAGACGCCAGAAGCCCGGGAATTATCCAGACAAGATGTGAAAAAAACGGGAAATGGCGGGATTGCCCTTTACGGGCAACTAAATCCCCCCTGTAGGAGCCGGCTTGCCGGCGATGGCGGTGGAACATTCAGCATAAATGTTGAATGTGACGGCCTCATCGCCGGCAAGCCGGCTCCTACAGGGGGGTTGTGTCAGCGGACGCTGCTGGTGAAGCTGCTCGCGCCTGGCAGTTCCAGAACGATTTCGTCACCCACATTCAGCGGGCCGACACCGACCGGCGTGCCAGTCAGGATCACGTCGCCAGCCTGCAGCGAAAAGCAGCCGGCCATGTGCTGGATCATTGGCACGATCGGGTTGAGCATCGCGCTGCTGTTGCCGTCCTGGCGCACTTCGCCGTTGATGGTCAGGCGGATGCCGATGTCGGTCAGGTCGGCAAAGGTGCTGCCGGACACGAACGGGGCAATCACTGCCGCACCGTCGAAGGACTTGGCGATTTCCCACGGCAGGCCTTTGGACTTCAGCTCTGCCTGCTTGTCACGCAGGGTCAGGTCCAGCGCTGGAGCGAAACCGGAAATAGCATCAAGGACTTCTTCACGGCTTGGCTTGGTCGACAAAGGCTTGCCGATCAACACCGCGATTTCGGCCTCGTAGTGCACTGAACCGCGCTCGGTCGGGATGCTGAAACCGCCTTCCAGCGGCACGACGCAGCTGCCTGGCTTGATGAACAGCAGGGGCTCCGTTGGCACCGGGTTGTCCAGTTCCTTGGCGTGTTCGGCGTAGTTGCGGCCGATGCAAACCACTTTGCCCAATGGGAAGTGGATGCGTGTACCGTCGACATACTGGTGCTGATAGCTCATTGACCGACTCCTGGTTCGTAGCGCTTAAGTTCGAAAATCAAACAGCGAAAATCTTGCCCGGGTTCATGATGCCGTTCGGATCGAACACCGCTTTGACCGCTTTCATGTACTCGATCTCAACCGGGGAGCGGCTGTAGGTCAAGTAGTCACGCTTGGTCATGCCCACGCCGTGTTCGGCGGAAATCGAGCCGTTGTACTTCTCTACGGTTTCGAACACCCACTTGTTCACGGTCGCGCACTTGGCGAAGAACTCGTCCTTGCTCAGGTCATCCGGCTTGAGGATGTTCAAGTGCAGGTTGCCGTCACCGATGTGGCCGAACCAGACGATTTCGAAGTCCGGATAGTGTTCGCCGACGATCGCATCGATTTCCTTCAGGAACGCCGGGACTTTCGACACAGTGACCGAAATGTCGTTCTTGTACGGCGTCCAGTGGGAGATGGTTTCGGAAATGTATTCGCGCAGTTTCCAAAGGTTTTGCAGCTGGGTTTCGCTCTGGCTCATCACGCCATCCAGCACCCAGCCCTGCTCCACGCAATGCTCGAAGGTTTCCAGCGCATGGTTGGCCACTTCTTCAGTGGTCGCTTCGAATTCCAGCAGCGCGTAGAACGGGCAGTCGGTTTCAAACGGCGCCGGCACGTCACCGCGCCCCATGACCTTGGCCAGGGCTTTGTCGGAGAAGAATTCGAACGCGGTCAGGTCAAGTTTGCTCTGGAACGCGTGCAATACCGGCATGATCGAGTCGAAATCGGCAGTGCCAAGCACCATCGCGGTGAGGTTTTTTGGCGCCCGGTCCAGGCGCATGGTCGCTTCGACCACAAACCCGAGGGTGCCTTCAGCGCCGATGAACAGCTGACGCATGTCGTAGCCGGTGGCGTTCTTGATCAGGTCGCGGTTCAGTTCCAGCACGTCACCCTTGCCGGTGACCACTTTCATGCCGGCGACCCAGTTACGGGTCATGCCGTAGCGAATTACCTTGATCCCGCCGGCATTGGTGCCGATATTGCCGCCAATCTGACTCGATCCTGCGGAAGCGAAGTCCACCGGGTAGTACAGGCCTTTTTCTTCGGCGACGTTCTGCAAATGCTCGGTCACGACGCCCGGCTGGCACACGGCGGTGCGGTCGGTGAGGTTCACGTCGAGGATCTGGTTCATGTAGTCGAAGGACACGACCACTTCGCCATTGGCGGCCACCGCAGCGGCAGAAAGCCCGGTGCGCCCGCCGGACGGCACCAGCGCCACCTTGTGTTTATTGGCCCACAAAACGATGGCCTGGACCTGTTCGGTGGTCTTCGGGAACACGATGGCGGTCGGGGCCGGGGCGAAATGCTTGGTCCAATCCTTGCCGTAAGCGTTCAGGGAGTCGGCATCGGTCAGTACCTTGCCAGGCTCGACCAGGGTCTTCAGTTCATCAATCAGGGCAGGATTGGTCATCGACAGAACTCTCGAACAATTCATGGTCATCCTGAGAACGCTTCACGTCGCAGGAATGAGTGTTTGCGGGGCGCTTATGCTAGCATACCGACCCCGCAGGATAGTGCCCAACGGCTGTTCTGCGGCGACGGCTGTCGTGCCGTCGGGGTCAGCGTCTGTTGACCATTTCCTGCCATTTTTCTCCGGGATACAGGTTTACGCAGATGAGCAAGACTTCTCTCGATAAGAGCAAGATCAAGTTCCTTCTTCTCGAAGGCGTCCACCAATCGGCTGTCGACGTTCTCAAGTCGGCGGGCTACACCAGCATCGAGTACCTCACGGGTTCTCTGCCGGAAGCCCAGCTGAAGGAAAAGATCGCTGATGCTCACTTCATCGGCATTCGCTCCCGCACTCAACTGACCGAAGAGATCTTCGATCACGCGAAGAAGCTCGTCGCTGTAGGTTGTTTCTGCATCGGCACCAACCAGGTTGACCTGAACGCTGCCCGCGAACGCGGCATCGCAGTGTTCAACGCTCCGTACTCCAACACTCGCTCCGTTGCCGAGCTGGTGCTGGCCGAAGCGATCCTGTTGCTGCGCGGCATCCCTGAGAAGAACGCTTCCTGCCACCGTGGCGGCTGGATCAAAAGCGCGGCCAACTCCTTCGAAATCCGTGGCAAGAAGCTCGGCATCGTCGGTTATGGCTCGATCGGTACGCAACTGTCGGTCCTGGCTGAAGGCCTGGGCATGCAGGTTTACTTCTACGACACCGTGACCAAGCTGCCTCTGGGTAACGCGACCCAGGTCGGCAACCTGCACGAGCTGCTGGGCATGTCCGACATCGTGACCCTGCACGTTCCGGAAACCGCTGCGACCCAGTGGATGATCGGCGAGCAGGAAATCCGCGCCATCAAGAAGGGCGGCATCCTGATCAACGCCGCTCGCGGCACCGTAGTCGAACTGCAAGCCCTGGCGGACGCGATCAAGGACAAGCACCTGATCGGCGCGGCCATCGACGTATTCCCGGTGGAGCCACGCTCCAACGACGAAGAGTTCGAAAGCCCGCTGCGTGGCCTGGACAACGTGATCCTGACCCCGCACATCGGTGGTTCCACCGCTGAAGCGCAAGCCAACATCGGTCTGGAAGTGGCCGAGAAACTGGTCAAGTACAGCGACAACGGTACCTCGGTATCGTCCGTGAACTTCCCGGAAGTGGCCCTGCCGGCTCACCCTGGCAAGCACCGTCTGCTGCACATCCACGAGAACATTCCGGGTGTGATGAGCGAGATCAACAAGGTCTTCGCCGAAAACGGCATCAACATCTCCGGTCAGTTCCTGCAGACCAACGAGAAAGTCGGCTACGTGGTGATCGACGTAGACGCCGAGTACTCGGACCTGGCGCAACAGAAGCTGCAACACGTCAACGGCACCATCCGTAGCCGTGTGTTGTTCTGATAGCGACTTGAGCGACAAAAAAGGAGACCTTCGGGTCTCCTTTTTCTTGGGCGCGACTAACGTTACTTAACGTTGACGGTGATTTTCTCGGAGAGGATCGGCGGATCGAACGGCATGTGGTTGCTATCGCCAAGTTCGAGTTGCAAGGTGTGCTTGCCGGGCGTCAGCGTTACTTCAGCCTGAGTCTGCGCGTTGCCGAAATGCTGGTGGTTGGCATCTTTGGGGATCGGCGCACCGGCGGCTGGCAACTCATCGACATCAATCAACAAGTGGTGATGACCGGTGTTCTTGGTGGGATCACCCGCCGGGGCCAGCGCAATGTTCTCGACAGCGAACTTGACGACGACAGTCTGCGGGACCGTCGCACCGTCTTCAGGAGAAACGATGGACACTTCAGCACCCTTGGGTGCCGGCGTAGCCGCACTGGCCAGCACCGAAACACCCATCAGCAGGCCAGCCAGCGCAGCACGTGACATAAAGGTTTTCATTCTCTTCTCCAGTTTTTTCGTAAAATCCATGTGACCATGACAACTTCATGGCCATTCGTTGTCGAAGGCACTCGACAACCATAGCAAAGCGAGCCTGAACCAGCGCATCGCGATAAATGTATTCAAAGGAGTGACCATGCGCTTTTTGCCTGGCCTGATCTGCCTGCTACCCCTTTTGAGCCCTTTGGCTCATGCCGAACTGATTGACGATGTAAACGACCGCGGTGAATTGCGAATTGCCCTTGAGGCTAATACACCACCTTTCAATTTCAAGGACGATGGCCAACTCTCGGGCTTCGAAGTCGAACTGGGCCAACTGCTGGCCAATGAACTGGATGTAAGGGCCGACTTCGTCGTCACCGATTCCAGCGATCTGTTGACCGGCGTTGAAAGCGGCAAGTACGACATCGCCATCAATCACATAACAGAGACTCCGGCGCTCAAGGATCGTTTCGACTTCAGCGAACCTTACATTCACACCGATGCGCATTTGATCGCGCAGAAAGAAGAGCCGCGTTCAATCCTGTTGGTGCAGTCGCTGACGCAAGAAAAGCCGAAAGCCGCCCCGGCCGAGAACCTGGCCATTCCGTTTCAGAAAGGGAACCCGGCGTTTCATGCCAGCCTGGAGAACGCGTTGCAGCGGATAAAGGCGGATGGGCGACTGGAGGCACTGGAGAAGAAATGGTTTGGGGCGGATGCCGCCGAGATACCGAAACCCTAAGGCCACGGACAATCACCGCAATCCCTTGTAGGAGCCGGCTTGCCGGCGATGAGGCCGTAACATTCAAAACCTATATTGACTGTTACACCGCTATCGCCGGCAAGCCGGCTCCTACAGGGATTTGCGTTTAGAGTTGCAGTGCAGCGGCGGCTTCAGCCAGTTCCAGTTCGCTGAAGACCTGCACGCCATGGCGCTTGAGCAACGCCGCCGTCACGCCTTCGCCGCTGACCTTCACGCCGCTGAACGTGCCGTCATAGGTCAACAGGTTGCCGCACGACGGGCTGTTGGCCTTGAGCACGGCGATGCGGATGTTGTGTTTCTGTACCAGCTCCAGCGCCTGGTAAGCACCGCTCAGAAACTGCGCGCTGACATCCTCGCCCTCGGTGGTAATCACCGCCGCCTGCCCCGCCAGCACGTCACCGCCCTGTCCGCCCGGAATCTCCGCCGCCGCCCGTGGCGTCGGCAAGCCACCGGCAACTTCCGGACACAACGGCACGACGCGACCTTCGTCGACCCACTGTTGAAGCTGATCGAACGGCCCGCTGGCACCGCCGTCGTAACGCACGCGGTGGCCGAGCAGGCAGCGACTTACCAGAATTTTCTGCATGATCAGAACGGCTCGTTGCCACGACGCCGGAACCAGCCGGTCAACGACAGGCGATCGCGGGTCGCGGGCAGGACTTCGTGGGGCACTTCGCCCGACAGGAACACCACCAGGCATCCGCCGGTAGGCACCACATCGTATTCGACGCCTTCCTTGAGGTACATGCGCAACTGACCGCCGTGCTCCGGCAACCAGGCGTCGTTGAGGTAGACCACCGCCGAGACCATGCGCCGATCATCGTCGCGAAAGCGGTCGACATGCTTGAGGTAGAAAGCGCCGGGCGGGTACATCGCGAAATGGCTTTCAAAGTCTTCGAGGCCCAGATACAACCCGCGATTCAATGCCTCGCGCAGGCTGTCCATCAACTGCAGATAGCTGTCGCAAGCCAGGGCCTGACCCGGCTCGATCCACTGGATTCGGTCGCCGCGAATTCCCTCGCGAATCTCCGATGTCGGCCCGCGGCCCACGGCGGCCGGGGCCAATTCACCCTCGGCGGCACGTTTACGGCACTCAGCCGCCAGTTCTTGGGTCAGACCCAAAGGCAGGAAAATGTTCTGCTGCGACCAGCCGCGCTCGGCCAGGTCGTCGACGATACGTAACAGCAGCGGGTGATCAGAGGGTATTCGCATGGCGCGCATAGTATTCCTGTGCCGGAAAATCCGACAGAGCCGCGCGGCGGCTTGATACGAATTCTCGACAAGTCCCTATGCCACACGGAGAATAGTCGCCTGCTGACAGGAGTCCCTATGCGCCGTTTGCTTTTCTCACTGATGATGTTCTGCGTTTTGCCCGCTTGGGCAGACGGCCACGACCAGTTGTACAAGGTCGCCGGCTGGCCAGAACAACGCGCGCATTTCAGTGATGCCCTTTCAGCCGCTCAGCAGCGTTACCAGAACAGCCTGCCGCCCGCCGTGTTTCAGGCGCTGGTGAACAACAGCAATCAGCGTTTTGCCCCGCAGGCCGTGGACCAGCGCGCCGAAGCGCAATTGCGCAAAACCCTGGCCGATCCTAAACCTGCACTGGCTTTTTTCCAGTCGCCGCTGGGCAAGAAGATCGTCGCCGCCGAGTTGCTGGCGACCCGTCGCGATCAACTGGCGAAGAACGCCAAAGGCCTGCCGAAGATTCAGGCCAGCGACAGCCGCACGCTGATCATCGGTCACCTCGCCCAGGCCTTGCCCGCACGGGAGGCCGGTGCGGAAGTCAGCCTGGCGATTGCCGGCGTCGCGGCTGACAGCCTGAGTTCGATGATCCCCGGCCTGCTCGGTGGCGGTCAGGCGCAGGGGCTGTTGAACGGTCAGCGTCAGCGCTTGATGGACCAGATCGGCAGCGACCTCAACAACACGTTGCTGTATGTCTATCGCGATCTGTCGGATGACGAGCTGGAAGAGTTCGCCACGTTTGCCGAGTCGGCGGAAGGCAAGGCGTATTACCAGGCGGCGTTGGCAGCGATTCGGGCGGGGTTGGCGGTGGGGCAAACCCCTTCGAATTTGACCCAATGATTTCCAGCGCCGGTTAGATCGCCATCGCCGGCAAGCCGGCTCCTACAATTGACCGTGTTCTTCCGGACAACTCGATCCACTGTAGGAGCCGGCTTGCCGGCGATGAGGGCTTAACTGTCGCTAAAGACTCCGGCCCTTGATCCGCTTCGTCAAAAACCCGAAATACTCCCCGCGCAACGCCACCGTCTCATTCGCCAAATGATGCCGCGCCTCAGGCAACATCAACACCTGAGGTCGATCGAACTTGGCTTTCAAAACCTCAAGATTGTGCTGCCAATCCACCGTCATGTCCGCCTGCCCCTGCACGATCAGCGGCCGCCGAGTGCTGTCCGGCGCGGCTTCGATGCGTTTGATCCAGCGCGCCAGCGCCCCAACCCAGGCCGTCGGCAAGCGCAGCGGTTGCAGCGGGTCGGCTTGCAGGAACGGCAGGAAATCCGGGTCGTTGGAGTTCTCGCTGAAACGTCGGGCGATGGCTTTGACGAACGGCTTGAGCAGGTAATAACTGAGCTGCGACCAGCCCCAGGCGCGCGGCCTTACCAGCGGCGATAACAGGATCACCTGGCCCTGGGCCGGGCTGCCCGCCCCTTCGTTAAGCACATGGTCGATCACGATGGCGCCACCGGTGCTTTGACCGCACAGGTGCCACGGCTGCGGCAGATCGAGGGATTTCGCCTCGGCGAACAGCCCTTGCAGCGTGTCCTGATACTCGGCGAAATCGTTGATGCTCGCACGCTCGCCGCTGGACAGGCCATGCCCCGGCAAGTCGCAGGCAATCACCGCGAAATCCTGATTCAGCGCCCACTCGATCACGTGCCGGTAGAGCCCGGTGTGATCGTAGAAACCGTGGAACACAAACAGCGTCGCCTTCGCCCGCTCCGGCCACCACACCTGGCCGACCACGTCATAAGCGTCCACTTCAAAACGACCCAGGCCCCTGCGCAACTGACGCCCCGGAAAATCCAGCCCGTAGAACCGCTGGTACGCCTGCGCCTCCTCGGACAGTGGCTGCCACTCGGCCAGGGGCCGCAGGCTGGCACGCAAATGATCGGGGGCGAAAGTGGCGGACATGGGCGATTCCAGAGCACGAAGCGGACTTTATAAGCCTGCGATATTCATCTGTCGCGGCAAGCATGGCAAGCTGGGCGACCTTCGAGGATCGACACCCATGCGTTTGCCCTACCGCACCCCACTGCTTGCCTGCCTGCTCGCCCTCGTGTGCGCCGGTGTTTTATGGGCGGCGTACGACTGGTTTCAAGGACGCTACCTGCGAGCGTTCAGCGAACACACGGCGGTGTTTTCCGGTGACCCGTTGCACCTGCCCGACAACCTCGCCGGCCCCGGCGCCATTCGCCTGGTGCACTTCTGGGACCCGGCCTGTCCGTGCAACGTCGGCAATCAACAACACCTGAGCGAACTGGTCGAGCAGTATGTGCCACAGGGCGTCGAGTTTTATGCGGTACAAAAACCCGGCAGCCACGGCCAGTTGCCGAGCACGCTGAGCAGCCTGAAAACCATCACCGTCCTCCCTGGCTCCGAACAGATCCCGGCCAGCCCGGCGGTGGCGATCTGGGACCGCAGCGGCAAACTGGCCTACTTCGGCCCTTACAGCGAAGGCCTGACCTGTAATTCGAGCAACAGCTTCATTGAGCCGATCCTACAAGCGTTAAACGCTGGCCGCACCGTCAATGCCACGCACACGCTGGCCGTCGGGTGTTACTGCCCGTGGCCCGCCGACACAAAGCAGTAAGACCGCGCAGACGCGAATCCCTCCTAAGGGCGATGGGCCGATTCGGCAAGCCGTGTTAAACAGTGGCGCCAGGGAACTGCTGCCACTAATAACAACAAGGAGTCACCATGAAACGTAGCCTGACCGTTCTCGCACTGCTGATAGTCGCGCTCGCCGCAGGTGCCGGCGGGTACATCTACAGCAAGCAACCGACGCGCCAGGGCATGGTCGAGCTGCAACACTTGCAAGGCTCCGTCACCGTCCGTTACGACGAACGCGGCATCCCGCACATCCGCGCCGAAAACGAAACAGACCTGTACCGCGCCCTCGGCTATGTGCACGCCCAGGACCGGCTGTTTCAGATGGAAGTATTGCGCCGCCTGGCCCGTGGTGAACTGGCCGAAGTGCTGGGCCCCAAACTGCTCGACACCGACAAGCTGATGCGCAGCCTGCGCATTCGCGAACGCGCCGAAACCTACCTGGCGAACATGGATAAGCAGTCGCCGGCCTTCATCGCCATGCAAGCCTATCTGGACGGCATCAACCAGTATCAGGACAGCCATGCAAAACCTGCGGAGTTCGATGTACTGGGCATTCCAAAACGCCCGTTCACCGCGCAGGACACCATCAGCATCGCCGGTTACATGGCCTACAGTTTTGCCGCGGCGTTTCGCACCGAACCCTTGCTGACCTACGTGCGCGATCAACTGGGTGCCGAGTACCTGAACGTTTTCGATCTCGACTGGCAGTCCAAAGGCGTGCTCGCGAACAACCACAGCAGCACCCCGCCGTCTCTCGCCAGCGCCGACTGGAAAGACCTCAACGCCCTCGCCCGCCTGAGCGAGCAGGCGCTGGCCGACAACGGTTTACCGCAGTTCGAGGGCAGCAACGCCTGGGTCGTCGGTGGCAATCGGACCAAAAGCGGCAAGCCGTTGCTGGCCGGTGATCCGCACATTCGCTTCTCTGCGCCGTCGGTGTGGTACGAAGCGCAGCTCTCGGCGCCGGGCTTCGAGCTCTACGGTCACTATCAGGCGTTGATGCCGTTCGCCTCGCTGGGGATGAACCGTGACTTCGGCTGGAGCATCACCATGTTCCAGAACGACGACCTCGACCTGATCGCCGAGAAGGTCAACCCGGACAACGCCAACCAGGTCTGGTATCGCGGCAAGTGGGTGGACATGGTCACCAGCGAACAGCAGATCGCGGTCAAGGGGCAGCCGCCAGTGAAGTTGCTGCTGCGTCAGTCGCCACACGGGCCGATCGTCAACGATGCGCTGGGCAACAGCGTCGGCAAAACGCCCATCGCCATGTGGTGGGGTTTTCTCGAAAGCCAGAACCCGATCCTCGAAGGTTTCTACCAGCTCAACCGTGCCGACACCCTGGCCAAGGCGCGCAGTGCCGCCGCCAAGGTCCAGGCGCCGGGGCTGAACATCGTCTGGGCCAACGCCAAGGGCGACATCGGCTGGTGGGCGGCGGCGCAACTGCCTAAGCGTCCGGCGGGTGTACGGCCGTGGTTCATCCTCGACGGCAGCAGCGCCGAAGCGGACAAGGACGGCTTCTACCCGTTCAGCGCCAACCCGCAGGAAGAGAACCCGGCGCGGGGCTACATTGTTTCGGCCAACTTCCAGCCCGTGTCGCCGACCGGCATGGAGATCCCTGGTTACTACAACCTCGCCGATCGTGGACAGCAGCTCAATCGCCAGCTCAGCGACAAGGCCGTGAAGTGGGATCTGGAGGCCAGCCAGAAGCTGCAACTGGGCACCACCACCGCCTACGGCCCGCGTTTGCTCGCGCCGTTGTTACCGGTGCTGCGTGAGGTGGTGAGCGATCCCGCCGAACTGAAACTGGTGGAACAACTGGCCCAGTGGACAGGCGACTACCCGCTGGATTCCACCAGCGCCACGCTGTTCAACCAGTTCCTGTTCAACCTCGCTGACGCGACGATGCACGATGAGCTGGGCAACGACTTCTTCGAGACGCTGCTCTCGACCCGGGTGATCGACGCTGCGCTGCCGCGCCTGGCGGCGAACGCCGACTCGCCGTGGTGGGACAACCGCAACACCCTCGGCAAGGAAACCCGCGCCGACACGGTCAAGGTGGCGTGGCAAGCGAGCCTCGCGCACCTCAAGAGCACGCTGGGTGCGGATTTCACGCAATGGCAGTGGGGCAAGGCGCATACGCTGACCCATGGTCATCCACTGGGGCAACAGAAGCCGCTGGACCGGATTTTCAATGTCGGGCCGTTCGCGGCACCGGGCACTCACGAGGTGCCGAACAACCTATCGGCCAAGATCGGCCCGGCGCCATGGCCGGTGACTTATGGGCCATCGACCCGACGCCTGATCGACTTCGCCGACCCGGCGCACAGCCTGACCGTCAACCCGGTGGGCCAGAGTGGCGTGCCGTTTGACCGGCATTTTGATGATCAGGCCGAGGCGTATGTCGAAGGGGTGTACTTCCAGGCGCATCTCAATGATGAAGAGGTGACGGCGAATACGCGGAGTACGTTGAAGCTGTTGCCGGCGCGCAGTGCTCAGTAGATTTGTATTGGCTGGACTGGCCTCATCGCCAGCAGGCTGGCTCCCACAGTGGTCCTGTGCACGCAGATCCATTGTGGGAGCTAGCCTGCTAGCGATGAGGCCCGCAAGAACAACGCATATTCATGCGTTCAAACCATCGCCGCAAAATTCAACCTGAACTGCTGCGGCGTTACCCCCAACCGGCGATTGAAAACACTGCGCATATGCTGCGCATCGCGAAACCCGCACTGATACGCCACCGTCTTCAACGGCGCGACGGTGCTTTCGAGCATCACCCGCGCTGCATCCACCCTCGCTCGTTCGACGAATTCCGCCGGGGTGACCTTCGCTTCTTTGGCAAACACCCTGGAAAAGTTGCGGGCGCTCATGTTGGCGGCGTTGGCCAGGTCAGCAATGGTCAGATCGCCGGTCAGGTTGGCCAGCACATAATGCTGAACCATCGCCACCGCCGACGTCGGCTCGGCGTGGGGCGTGAGGAATGGACTGAACTGCGATTGCCCGCCCGAGCGCTGCGTGAACACCACCAGCCGCTTGGCCACGCTGAGCGCCACTTCCGGCCCATGATCCCGGGCCAACAAGTACAACGACAGATCGATCCCCGCCGTGACCCCGGCCGAGGTATAGAGCTCGCCGTCCTGCACGTACAAGCGATCAGCCTCGACCTGCGTCGAAGGGCACAACGCCGCGAGCGCAGCGGCATCGCCCCAATGAGTCGTCACCGTCCGCCCTTCGAGCAAGCCTGCCCGGGCGAGCATGAATGCACCGTTGCAGATCGAGCCGAACCGTTGCGCCAGCGCGCTGGCATCGCGCAGCCAGGCATCGAAGGCCGCGCCGAAATCCATGAACGGCAACTGCGGCCCACCGGCCACCAGCAACAAGTCGTACGCCCCCAGCGCCTCGCTGAAATGCCGATGGGCATTGAGGGATAAACCGTTGGAGCACGGCATCACACCGCGCTCGACGCCGATCACCTCCAGTTGATAGTGATCCTGCGGAGCGAGGAAACGATTGGCCTCGGAAAACACATCCATGGGGCCGGTGACGTCCAGGGACTGCACGCCAGCGAACACCACGATGGCAACGGTTTTACTCATGGCAGGATTCGCCCTCAATGGCTCTGGATATACGCAACCTTTGTAGGAGCCAGCTTGCTGGCGATTGCGATTTAACATTCAACAATTTCGCTGACAGATACACCGCGATCGCCAGCAAGCTGGCTCCTACAAGGTGCGCGCAGGACCTCAACCGTAGCCAATCCGCGCTCAACAAGCGAGGTTGGCGCGATTTGCATGCTCATTGGCAAGGATCGCAGCCATGGATCGATTGTCCGGTTTTGGGGCCGGGAACAGACTTGTTCCATCAGCGCCGCCACGGCGTACCCCACGAGGACAGCACCATGAGCAGCACCATCGCCGGCATCAAAATCCCCGACAGCGCTTTGGCCCGGGCCACCACGGAATACATTCGCGACGTCGAATCCGACCTGCTTTATCACCACTCGCGCCGGGTGTTTCTGTTCGGCGCTTTGAGCGGTGAACGCAAGCAACTGGCCTACAACCCGGAGCTGTTATACGTCGGCGCGATGTTCCATGACCTGGGTCTGGTGGAAGGTCATCGCAGCGACGATGAACGCTTCGAAGTCGATAGCGCCAACGCCGCCAAAGCGTTTCTCAAGCCTTATGGCCTGAGCGATGACGACATTGAGCAGGTGTGGTTGTCGATTGCCCTGCACACCACGCCGAACGTAGTGCATCACCTGCGCCCCAACGTGGCATTGGTGACGGCGGGCGTTGAAATGGATGTGTTGGGGATCGACTACGCGGCGTTTCCCACGGCGCAGCGTGAGGCGGTGGTGCACGCGCATCCACGGGGCGAGGGGTTCAAGGAGTGCATCCTGTGTGCGTTCGCCAACGGCTTCAAGCACAAGCCGGATACCACGTTCGGTACGGTGAACGCGGATGTGCTGGTGGACAGCGAGCCAGGGTTCAAGCCGATGAACTTCGTCGAGATCATCCGCAAATCCCCCTGGATTTCCTGAAACCTTGTAGGAGCCAGCTTGCTGGCGATGGTGTGTCAGTCGACATCAATGTGGCTGACATACCATCGCCAGCAAGCTGGCTCCTACAGTAGATCGGGGTTGGCCACGCGATTGTGGCCAACACTCAGGCGGCTTCCGGCGCCTGCTGTGCGCGACGCACGTCCGGTTGCTTCCACGAATCGGCAGCGCTTTCTTCGATGGCCTGCTGAATCGCACGCTTGCGGCTTTCTTCGGCACGGCGGCTGAAGAACCAGACCAGGAAGGTCATCAACGACACCGCCAGCAGAATCAGGCTGGCCACGGCGTTGATCTCAGGCTTCACGCCCAGACGCACTGCCGAGAACACTTCCATCGGCAAGGTCGTCGACCCCGGCCCCGACACGAAGCTGGCCAACACCAGGTCATCCAGCGACAGCGCGAACGACATCATGCCGCCCGCCCCCAGGGATGGCGCGATCATCGGGATGGTGATCAGGAAGAACACCTTCCACGGCTTCGCCCCGAGATCCATGGCGGCCTCTTCGATGGACAGGTCCAGCTCACGCAAGCGCGCCGACACCACCACCGCCACATACGCCGCACAGAACGTGGTGTGGGCGATCCAGATGGTGACGATGCCTCGCTCTTGCGGCCAGCCGATCATCTGCGCCATGGCCACGAACAGCAGCAACAGCGACAGACCGGTGATCACTTCGGGCATCACCAGCGGCGCGGTGACCAGGCCACCGAACAACGTACGACCCTTAAAGCGGGTAATGCGGGTCAGGACGAATGCGGCCAACGTGCCCAGCGCCACAGCGGCAATCGCCGTGTAGCAGGCGATTTCCAGCGAACGCACCACCGAGCCCATCAGTTGGGTGTTGTCCATCAGGCCGACGTACCACTTGATCGACCAGCCGCCCCACACTGTCACCAGTTTCGAGGCGTTGAACGAGTAGATCACCAGGATCAGCATCGGCGCGTAGATAAACAGCAAACCCGCGATCAGCATGAAACTCGAGAAACGGAAGCGCTTCATTCTTTACCCTCCATTTCCTTGGCCTGACTGCGGTTGAACAGGATGATCGGCACAATCAGGATCAACAGCATCACCACCGCCAGGGCAGACGCCACCGGCCAGTCACGGTTGTTGAAGAACTCTTGCCAGAGCACTTTACCGATCATCAAGGTTTCCGGACCGCCCAGCAGTTCCGGGATCACGAACTCGCCCACCACTGGAATGAACACCAGCATGCAACCGGCGACGATGCCGTTCTTGGACAGCGGAATGGTGATCTTCCAGAAGCTGTTGAACGTACTCGAACCGAGGTCGGACGCCGCTTCCAGCAGGCTGTTGTCGTGCTTCACCAGGTTGGCGTAGAGCGGCAGGATCATGAACGGCAGGTACGAATAAACCACGCCGATGTACACCGCCAGGTTGGTATTGAGGATCTGCAGCGGTTCGTCGATCCAGCCCATGCTCATCAGGAAACCGTTGAGCAGACCGTTGTTGCTGAGGATGCCCATCCACGCGTAAACGCGGATCAGGATCGCGGTCCAGGTCGGCATCATGATCAACAGCACCAGCACCGTTTGCAGCTCTTTGCGGGCACTGGCGATGGCGTAGGCCATCGGATAACCGATCAGCAGGCAGAGGATGGTGCTGATCAGCGCCATCTTCAACGAACCGAGGTAAGCGGCGATGTACAACTCATCGTCGCCGAGCATCGCGTAGTTGCCGAGGTTGAGCAGCACCTGCAGCTTCTGGTCTACGAAGTTGTAGATCTCGGTGTACGGCGGAATGGCCACGTCGGCTTCAGCAAAGCTGATCTTCAACACGATGAAGAACGGCAGCATGAAGAACATGAACAGCCAGAGGAACGGAACCCCGATGACCAGCTGACGGCCACCGGGAATTATTCGATTGAGGCGGCGTTTGAATTTGCGCATGTTCATGAGCGGAGTACCACGCCGCTGTCGTCTTCCCACCACACGTAAACCTGGTCACCCCAGGTTGGGCGCTGACCACGGCGTTCGGCGTTGGCGACGAACGACTGGACGATCTTGCCGCTCGGCAGCTCGACGTAGAACACCGAGTGACCGCCGAGGTAGGCGATGTCGTGCACTTTGCCGCTGGACCAGTTGTATTCGCAGGTCGGCATGTCCGGCGTCACCAGCAGTTTTTCCGGACGGATCGCGTAGGTCACGGATTTGTCCTGCACCGAGGTGCTGATGCCGTGGCCCACGTAGATCTGGCGATCCAGGTCTTTGCAGGTGATGGTCGCATGGCCTTCGGCGTCGTCGATCACTTCACCGTCGAAGATGTTGACGTTGCCGATGAACTCGCAGACCAGGCGGCTGGTCGGGGTTTCGTAGATGTCGATCGGGCTGCCGATCTGGGCGATCCAGCCCAGGTGCATGATCGCGATGCGCTCGGCCATGGTCATGGCCTCTTCCTGGTCGTGGGTCACCATGACGCAGGTTACGCCGACGCGCTCGATGATCTCGACCAGCTCAAGCTGCATCTGCGAGCGCAGTTTCTTGTCCAGCGCACCCATCGGTTCGTCGAGCAGCAGCAGCTTCGGTCGCTTGGCCAGCGAACGCGCCAGGGCAACACGCTGACGCTGACCACCGGAGAGTTGATGCGGCTTGCGCTTGGCGTACTGGGTCATCTGAACCAGCTTGAGCATGTCGGCCACGCGGGCATCGATTTCAGCCGCAGGCAGTTTGTCCTGCTTGAGGCCGAAGGCGATGTTCTGCGCCACGGTCATGTGCGGGAACAGGGCGTACGACTGGAACATCATGTTGATCGGCCGCTCGTAGGGCGGCATGTCGGTGATGTCTACGCCATCGAGGAAAATGCGCCCCTCCGTGGGCCGTTCGAAGCCTGCGAGCATGCGCAGCAACGTGGACTTGCCCGATCCCGAACCGCCGAGCAGGGCGAAAATCTCGCCTTTCTTGATTTCCAGGGACACATCGTCCACGGCAATCGTCTCGTCGAACTTCTTCGTGACCCGGTCGATTTTGACCAGCACCTGTTTAGGTGACTGGTCGCCCTCGAGGGCTTTCTTATAGGCGCCGGAGGCAACTGCCATTTACGAAACTCCCAAAAAAAAGAGTGCAGTTCGCTCAAGGTGAGCCAACCTGGATAGTTTGAGCCCTGAAGCTATTTGCCCGACTTGACCTTGGTCCAGCTGCGGGTCATCAAACGTTGAATGTTTGGTGGTAACTCGACCGACACGTAGGTCTTGTCGAGGACTGCTTGCGGTGGATAAACCGACTCGTCGGTGCGGATGGACTGCTCCATCAATTTGTCCGAGCCAGGGTTGGGGTTCGCATAGCCAACAGAATCACTGACCTGTGCGATCACCTCGGGTTTCAACAAATAGTTGATGAAGGCGTGGGCCTCTTTGACGTTGCCCGAATCCTTCGGAATCGCGAGCATGTCGAACCACAGCGCACCGCCCTCTTTGGGAATGGTGTAGGCGATGTTCACGCCTTTCTTCGCTTCAGCCGCACGGTTGCGGGCCTGGAACATGTCGCCGGAAAAACCGATCGCGATGCAGATATCGCCGTTGGCCAGATCCGCGATGTATTTGGAGGAGTGGAAGTAAGTCACGTAAGGCCGCACCGCCAGCAACTTGGCTTCAGCCTTTTTGTAATCTTCGGGGTTGGTGCTGTTGGCGTTCAGGCCCATGTAGTTGAGGACCGTCGGCATCATTTCATCGGCGGAGTCGAGGAACGCCACGCCGCAACTCTGCAGCTTCTTGATGTTCTCCGGCTCGAACACCGCGCTCCAGGAATCGATCTTGTCGACGCCCAGCACAGCCTTGATCTTGTCGACGTTGTAACCGATGCCGTTGGTGCCCCACAGGTAAGGGACGGCGTACAAGTTGCCCGGATCGTTTTGTTCCAGACGCTTGAGCAATACGGGGTCGAGGTTCGAGTAGTTCGGCAACTTCGACTTGTCGAGTTTCTGGAAAGCACCGGCCTTGATCTGCTTGCCGAGGAAGTGGTTCGACGGCACGACCACGTCATAACCGGTACGCCCGGCGAGCAACTTGCCCTCCAGGGTTTCGTTGGAATCAAAAACGTCATACACCGGTTTGATACCGGTCTCTTTCTGGAAGTCGGCCAGGGTGGTCTCGCCGATGTAGTCCGACCAGTTATAAATATGCACCGTGCCGGCAGCCTGGACACTGACAGCCATCGTCAGTCCGGCACCGGCCAGCAATGCATTGCGCAACAAAGAAAAAATAGGCAAGTGGAGGTCCTCTAAAATTAGTTGGGCCCAAGTTGCCCCGCGTTACATGACAGTCATCGCTGCCCAGCAACAAAACCGGCGCGCAACTTACCCTCGAAAAACCGTTCCAGCAAACTTTATGAAGATCCGTGTAGGAGCAGCCGGTCGACGCTCGATTGCTCGCGATGGTCGTCAACGATGACGCTGGGTGCCTGACACCCAGCGTTGCTCTCAGGTTCATCGCGAGCAGGCTCGCTCCTACAAGGGTTACTACTGCTTACTTACCGGATTTGATCTTGGTCCAGCTGCGAGTCAGGATCCGCTGGGTCGCGGCCGGCAAATCGGCAATCGCGTACAGCTTGGCCAGCACATCGGCAGGCGGGTAGACACCCGGATCTTCGGTGATTTCTTTTTCGACCAGAGGAGTGGCCGCCGCGTTACCGTTCGGGAAACGTACCGCGTTGGTGATTTCAGCCATGATTTCCGGCTTTTGCAGGAAGGTCATGAACTTGTAGGCGCCTTCGACGTTTTCGGCATCTTTAGGGATGGCGACCATGTCGTAGAAGCTGCCGGCACCTTCTTTCGGAATGTTGTAGCTGACTTTCACCTTGTCACCGGCTTCGGCGGCGCGCGCTTTGGCCTGGTAGATGTCACCCGAGTAACCCACGGCTACGCAGATGTTGCCGTTGGCCAGGTCGGAGATGTACTTGGACGAGTGGAAGTAGCCAACCGAAGGACGAATCTTCAGGAACAGCGCTTCGGCTTCGGCCAATTGTTTTTTGTCCTGGCTGTCGGTTGGATAGCCCAGGTAGTGCAACGCCACCGGAATCATCTCGGTTGGCGAATCAAGGAAACTGACGCCACACGATTTCAACTTCGCGATGTTTTCAGGTTTGAACAACAGGTCCCAGGAATTGGTCGGTGCATCGGCGCCCAGTGCTGCCTTGACCTTCTCGGCGTTGAAGCCGATACCGATCGAACCCCACATGTACGGGAAGGCATGTTCGTTGCCCGGGTCGCTCACCGATACCGCTTTGAGCAGGTCAGTGTTCAGGTTCTTCCAGTTAGGCAGCTTGGACTTGTCCAGCTTCTGGTAAACGCCGGCCTTGATCTGCTTGGCCAGGAAGTTGTTCGACGGTACGACGATGTCGTAACCGGACTTGCCTGCCAGCAACTTGGCTTCCAGGGTTTCGTTACTGTCGAATACGTCGTAAACGACTTTGATGCCGGACTCGGTTTCGAACTTCTTGATGGTGTCCGGAGCGATGTAATCGGACCAGTTATAGACGTGCAACACCTTGTCGTCCGCCTGAACCGCACCCGCCATAATGCCCATCAGGGACATGGCGAGAAGTGTCTTGCCAGCAAGCTTTTTTCCTAATGCCTTCATGCGTAATGCTCCAAATTTTTTCTTTTTTGAACCACTTTGTTCAGCGGCCAAACCCGGGCAACTGGAACCGCGGCTAGTCTGGCAAGATCGGAGGCGGTCTTTCAAGGAAAGGCCGCCGTTTGCGACTGCCCTGAGCGAAAGTTTCATGTCTCCCGCTCAGAGCCTAGCACTTAGCCCTGCAACGCACTCAGGGTCAGGTCCAGGCACTTGCGTGCCTTGGTCACCAGCTCATCGATTTCAGCCTTGGTGATCACCAGTGGCGGAGCAATGATCATGGTGTCGCCGACGGCACGCATGATCAGGCCGTTGTCGAAGCAGAATGTGCGGCAGATCATGCCGACGCCCTTGCCTTCGTAACGCTTGCGCGTGGCCTTGTCCTGAACCAGTTCGATGGCCCCCAACAGCCCCACCCCGCGCACTTCCCCCACCAACGGGTGATCGCTCAGTTCCCGCAAACGTTTCTGCAAGTAAGGTGCCGTTTCTGCATGAACGCGCTCGATAATTTTTTCTTCGCGCAGGATGCGGATGTTTTCCAGCGCCACCGCCGCCGCCACCGGGTGTCCGGAATAGGTGAAACCGTGGTTGAAATCGCCGCCCTCGTTGAGCACCGCCACCACTTCGTCACGCACGATCAGGCCACCCATTGGGATGTAGCCGGACGTCAGGCCTTTGGCGATGGTCATCATGTCGGGTTTGAGGCCGTAGAAATCGGTACCGAACCACTCACCGGTGCGGCCGAAACCACAGATCACTTCGTCCGCCACGAACAGGATGTCGTACTTGGCGAGGATTTCCTTGATGCGCGGCCAGTAGGTGTCTGGCGGAATGATCACGCCACCGGCACCCTGGATCGGCTCGGCAATAAAGGCACCGACGTTGTCCACGCCGATTTCCAGAATCTTCTCTTCCAGCTGATTGGCTGCCCACACACCGAACTCTTCCGGTGTCATGTTGCCGCCTTCACTGAACCAGTAAGGCTGGGCGATGTGGACGATGCCCGGGATCGGCAAGTCGCCTTGTTCGTGCATGTACGTCATGCCACCCAGGCTCGCGCCAGCCACGGTGGAGCCGTGATAACCGTTCTTGCGGCTGATGATGACTTTCTTCTTCGGCTGGCCCTTGATCGCCCAATAGTGGCGGACCATACGCAGCATGGTGTCGTTGCCTTCGGAGCCGGAACCGGTGAAGAACACATGGTTCATGCCTTCTGGCGCGATGTCGGCAATGGCCTTGGCCAGCTCGAGCACCGGCGGGTGAGCAGTCTGGAAGAACAGGTTGTAGTAAGGCAACTCGCGCATTTGCTTGCTGGCGGCATCAGCCAGTTCATCGCGACCGTAGCCGATCGCTACGCACCACAGGCCGGCCATGCCGTCGAGGATCTTGTTGCCTTCGCTGTCCCAGAGGTAAACGCCCTTGGCGTTGGTGATGATCCGCGGGCCTTTCTCTTTCAGCTGCTTGAAGTCGCTGAACGGGGCCAGGTGGTGATCGTTGCTCAGGGTTTGCCATTCACGGGTTTGCGGGTTGTTGCTGGTCATGCGAACTCTCCTAAGATTTCGGTGAAAGGCGCCGCCAAAAGCAGCGGCGCCCGGCGCATCAGACGGCGAAGAGCAGGAATTCCCGCTCCCAGGAGCTGATCACGCGCTTGAAGTTTTCATGCTCGGCCCGCTTGACCGCGACGTAGCCAGTGATGAATTTCTTGCCCAGGTATTTCTCGATGGTCGCGCTGTTTTCCATGCGATCCAGCGCGTCCTCGATGGTCAGTGGCAGGCGCAGGTTGCGGCGTTCATAGCCGCGCCCCACCACCGGCGCACTTGGGTTCAAGCCTTCGACCATGCCGATGTAACCGCAGAGCAAGCTCGCGGCAATCGCCAGGTACGGGTTGGCATCAGCCCCCGGCAGGCGGTTTTCCACCCGACGGTTTTGCGGCCCGGCATCCGGCACCCGCAGGCCCACGGTGCGGTTCTCTTCACCCCACTCCACGTTCACCGGCGCCGACGTATCCGGCAGGAAGCGGCGGAACGAGTTGACGTTCGGGGCGAACAGCGGCAACAGCTCGGGGATCAGTTTCTGCAAGCCACCGATGTGATGCAGGAACAACTGGCTCATGGTCCCGTCTTCATTGGAGAAGACGTTCTTGCCGGTTTCAATGTCGATGATGCTCTGGTGCAGGTGCATCGCGCTGCCCGGCTCACCGGTCATCGGCTTGGCCATGAAAGTGGCGGCCACGTCGTGCTTGAGCGCGGCTTCGCGCATGGTGCGCTTGAACACCAGGATCTGGTCGGCCAGGGACAGGGCATCGCCGTGACGGAAGTTGATTTCCATCTGCGCCGTGCCGTCCTCATGGATCAGCGTGTCGAGGTCCAGTTCCTGCAGTTCGCACCAGTCGTAGACGTCTTCGAACAACGGATCGAATTCGTTGGCTGCTTCAATCGAGAACGACTGGCGACCGATTTCCGGGCGCCCCGAGCGACCGATTGGCGGTTGCAGCGGGTAGTCGGGGTCGTCGCTACGCTTGGTCAGGTAAAACTCCATTTCCGGCGCCACGATTGGCTGCCAGCCCTTGTCGGAATAGAGCTTCAGAACCTTTTTAAGCACGTTGCGCGGCGACAGCTCGATCGGGTTGCCTTGCTTGTCATAAGTGTCGTGGATCACCTGGGCGGTCGGCTCGATGGCCCATGGCACCAGGAACACTGCATTCGAGTCGGGACGGCAGATCATGTCGATGTCGGCCGGGTCGAGCAGTTCGTAATAGATGTCGTCTTCGACATAGTCGCCGGTCACGGTCTGCAACAGAACGCTCTCGGGCAGGCGCATGCCTTTTTCAGCAATGAACTTGTTGGTCGGCGAAATCTTGCCCCGGGTGATCCCGGTCAAGTCGGCGATCATGCATTCGACTTCTGTGATCTTGTGGTCTTTCAACCAATCGGTGAGCTGGTCGAGGTTGTTACTCATAAATGCCTCTTAGGCTGAGTTTCCTGACTCTTATAAGTCAGGCGTTGTTTGACGCACGGGCGTCGCTTGGTACAGATTGCCACTGCAATTGCCGCGCACAAATACCTGCCTCGACGACGGCATGGGTGAACGGGAACAATGCAAGGCGTGCAGAATCATGAGCGATGACCGACACGTTGGTCGGGCCAGCCAGGTAAAACGGTTCTATATTGGAAGGACAACCCGTAAAGAGAATGTCGCGCAGACCGTCCAGAATATCGGACGGAACCAGCCGGTTTGCCGGGGAAGGAAGAGTCGACGGCACGCCTTTGGCAACACGGGCCCTGGCGTGAGCGTAACGATCGCCACTGATGTGATAAGCATGCAGACCGATCTGCTTAGAGCTGACGGCGACGCCGATTAACGGCAGGCGAGACATGAAGCACCCCGGTATTATTGCTGTTATGGGTTTGAATCGAGCTTAGCCTTGTTCATTTTTTTACACAACACCCCCGTAAAAAATACAACACGGCCCGCTCAAGCCCGCGGACGGCAAAGCATTCAAAGGCATAAAAACGCCCCAAAGTGCCTCAAAAAAGCCTCATGGGCGCTTTTTTAGGGCAAAAAAGGCCTCGCTTGACTTCGGCATGCCGTTCGGGTTGACTGGAATCCGAAGAGATCAATGATTGATATTTTTAACAACAAAGGTGTTGCATCATGTCGGTACCCCCGCGTGCCGTTCAGCTTAACGAAGCGAACGCGTTCCTTAAGGAACATCCTGAGGTTCTGTACGTTGACCTTCTGATTGCGGATATGAATGGTGTGGTGCGCGGCAAGCGCATTGAACGCACCAGCCTCCACAAGGTTTACGAGAAAGGCATCAACCTGCCGGCCTCTCTATTTGCTCTGGATATCAACGGCTCGACGGTGGAAAGCACCGGCCTGGGCCTGGACATCGGCGATGCTGACCGAATCTGCTATCCAATCCCCGACACCCTGTGCAATGAGCCCTGGCAGAAGCGCCCTACCGCGCAACTGTTGATGACCATGCACGAACTCGAAGGCGAGCCATTCTTCGCCGACCCGCGCGAAGTGCTGGCCAACGTGGTGCGCAAGTTCGACGAAATGGGCCTGACCATCTGCGCCGCGTTCGAGCTGGAGTTCTACCTGATCGACCAGGAGAACGTGAACGGCCGTCCGCAACCACCTCGCTCGCCGGTCTCCGGTAAACGCCCGCACTCGACACAGGTCTACCTGATCGACGACCTCGACGAATACGTCGACTGCCTCCAGGACATTCTGGAAGGTGCAAAAGAGCAAGGCATCCCGGCCGACGCCATCGTCAAGGAAAGTGCCCCGGCGCAGTTCGAAGTGAACCTGCACCACGTGGCCGACCCGATCAAGGCCTGCGACTACGCGGTCCTGCTCAAGCGCCTGATCAAGAACATCGCCTACGACCATGAGATGGACACCACCTTCATGGCCAAGCCTTACCCGGGCCAGGCGGGTAACGGTCTGCACGTCCACATTTCGATTCTTGATAAAGACGGCAAAAACATTTTTGCCAGCGAGGATCCCGAGCAGAACGCCGCACTGCGTCACGCGATCGGCGGTGTGCTCGAGACCCTACCGGCGCAGATGGCTTTCCTCTGCCCGAACGTCAACTCCTACCGTCGTTTCGGCGCGCAGTTCTATGTGCCGAACTCGCCGTGCTGGGGCCTGGACAACCGCACCGTAGCGATTCGCGTACCCACCGGCGCCGCCGATGCCGTGCGCATCGAACACCGTGTAGCCGGCGCCGACGCCAACCCGTACCTGCTGATGGCTTCGGTCCTGGCGGGCGTGCACCACGGCCTGACCAACAAGATCGAGCCGGGCGCACCCGTGGAAGGCAACTCCTACGAGCAGAACGAGCAAAGCCTGCCGAACAACCTGCGCGACGCACTGCGCGAGCTGGACGACAGCGAAGTCATGGCCAAGTACATCGATCCGAAATACATCGATATCTTCGTGGCCTGCAAGGAAAGTGAGCTGGAGGAGTTTGAACACTCCATCTCCGACCTTGAGTACAACTGGTATCTGCATACCGTTTAAGCGGTTGCAGTGAAAACAACGCCGCAGGCTTCACAGCTTGCGGCGTTTTTTTTGCTCGCGATTTGTTATGGAATGCTTGCGACCAAAAACCAAAGAAAACTCCTACGAATTCGTCAGACGCTAACGACATCTGTCCCCTGACCACCCACTCACACTCTAGACTCCGGAACTCTTTCCGTTTCCCTGACTACGTGTGAGAACAAAAATGAAAAAACAGCGATTGGGTACAGCCATGACTCTGATCGTCGCCAGTTTGTGCACGACCGCCTGGGCAACCGCTGGCGACACGGCCCCATGGAGCTATTCCGCCCCCACCGGCCCACAAAACTGGGGTGAACTGAAGAGCGAGTACAGCCTCTGCTCGTCAGGCCAAACACAGTCGCCCATTGATATTCGTGACGCGGTCAAAACCGATCTGGAGCCTCTGAACTTTACCTATCATTCAGGCAAAGCCACGGTAGTGAACAACGGTCATACGATTCAAGTAACTCCAGAGAACGCCGGAGGAATCAATCTGGCCTCCGGTCATTACTCCTTGGTACAACTGCATTTCCATACGCCAAGTGAAGAAATGATCCAGGGGCGCATCTTCCCGATGGACGCACACCTGGTTCATCGCAATGCCGCAGGCGAACTGGCCGTGGTGGCCGTGGTGTTTGAAGAAGGTGCTCACAACCCGAACCTGGAGCCTGTCCTGGCAGCCATGCCAAAAAATACAGGTGGCACTGCGAACCTGGAGGCGATTAACGTTGCGCAGTTATTACCTGCAAACCATAACGCCTATTCCTACATGGGCTCCCTCACAACACCTCCCTGTACCGAAGGCGTGCGCTGGAATGTGCTGACCACTCCATTGGAAATTTCCCGCGCGCAACTGGAGGCTTTCCAGGTGCTCTATCCGATGAATTCACGCCCAGTTCAACCCTTGAACGGTCGGAGTGTGCACGTCGGAGGCTAAACAGTCCTGACAGTCAATTCGGGCAGCGGTGCCCATACAGACAAGGTGCCACCCGCCTCGTACAATGCCCGCTGCCCCGCAGGAGACTTCAATGACCCGACTCGCCACCCCACGCAAACCCCGCGCCCGCAGCCAGGCCCGGATCGATTCGATACTCGATGCCGCCCGCACGCTGCTGGCCGCCGAGGGCGTGGCCAGTCTGTCGATCTACAGCGTTGCCGAACGCGCGGAAATCCCGCCCTCCTCGGTCTACCACTTTTTCGCCAGCGTCCCGGCCCTGCTCGAAGCGCTGACCGCCGACGTCCACGCGGCTTTTCGCGCCTGCCTGCAAGCGCCCATCGACCACGATGCGCTCAACGGCTGGCGCGACCTGTCGCGGCTGGTGGAACAACGCATGCTCGACATCTACGACGAAGACGCCGCCGCTCGCCAATTGATCCTCGCGCAGCATGGCCTGACCGAAGTCACCCAGGCCGACCGTCAGCACGACATTGAGCTGGGCGACCTGATGCACAAGCTGTTCGATCATCATTTCGAACTGCCTAAATTGCCGACTGACGTTGATGTGTTTGCGCTGGCCATGGAGCTGGGTGATCGCGTTTATGCCCGTTCAGTGCAGCAGCATGGGCAGATCACTCCGCGCATGGCCGAGGAAGGGATGCGGGTGTTTGATGCGTATTTGGGGCTGTATTTGCCGCCGTATTTGCCCAAGCGTGCTATTCCTGCCTGATTATTTTTCAGCTGCACCGGCCTCATCGCGAGCAGGCTCGCTCCCACAGGGGAATGCATTCCAAATGTGGGAGTGAGCCTGCTCGCGATGGCCACACAGCTGAGTTCAAGACATGCACAAAAAACCCCGAAGGGCTCACGCCCTCCGGGGTTGTTGTTGGCGCACGCCCTTACAACTTGGCGATCGACACCTCGGTGGATTTCACAAACGCGATCACTTCGCTGCCGACCACCAGCTCCAGCTCTTTTACCGAGCGGGTGGTGATCACCGACGTGACGATGCCGGAAGCGGTTTGCACGTCGATTTCCGACAGCACGTCACCCAGTACGATTTCCTTGATCGAGCCTTTGAACTGGTTACGAACGTTGATGGCTTTGATAGTCATGATGTTGATTCCTGTCGTTGAATGAGGCTTGAGTTATTGAGCCCAGCGCAATTGCGTAGGCAAGGGTGAAACAGGTTCCGGTTCCGGCGGCTGGCCGGGCAGCGCGAGGACGCGATTGAGGACTTCGGTTTCCAGCGCCGCCAGCCGATGCGAACCCCGAACCCGAGGGCGCGGCAGTTCCACGTGCAGGTCGAGGCCGACTTCGCCCTCTTCGATCAGGATCACCCGATCGGCAATCGCCACCGCTTCACTGACGTCGTGGGTCACCAGCAACACGGTGAAACCGTGCTTCTGCCAGAGCCGTTCGATCAGTTGCTGCATTTCGATCCGGGTCAGGGCATCCAGCGCGCCCAGCGGTTCGTCCAGCAACAGCAGGCGCGGTTGATGAATCAGCGCGCGGGCCAGGGCCACACGCTGCTTCTGCCCGCCGGACAAGGCCGCCGGCCATTCATTGGCGCGGTCCGCCAGACCCACCGACTCCAACGCTTCCAGCGCTTGTGGCCGCCAGTTGCCCGAGAGCCCGAGGCCGACGTTGTCGATGACCTTTTTCCACGGCAGCAGACGGGCTTCCTGGAACATCAACCGGGTATCTTCCCGTGCGTCACTCAGCGGTGCGGAACCGGCGAGCAACTCGCCGCCAGTCGGCTTATCGAGGCCGGCGAGCAACCGCAGCAAGGTACTTTTGCCGCAACCACTGCGCCCCACCACGGCGACGAATTGGCCGGCCGGAATGTGCAGATCGATCTCGCGCAGCACCTGCCGCGAACCGAAGGTTTTTTGCAGCTTGCGCACCACCAGCGGAATCCCGCGCAGCAGGCGTGGAGGTTGTTGAGCGGTCATGCGGCACCTCCTTTGGCAACTTGATAAGCCGGATGCCAGCGCAGCCACACACGTTCAAGTCCACGGGCCGCGAGGTCGGCCAGTTTGCCCAGCACCGCGTACATCAGGATCGCGAGCACCACCACGTCGGTCTGCAAAAACTCTCGGGCGTTCATTGCCAGGTAGCCAATGCCGGAGCTCGCGGAAATGGTTTCAGCAACGATCAAGGTCAGCCACATGAAGCCCAGCGCAAAACGCACGCCGACCAGAATCGAAGGCAATGCACCCGGCAGAATCACCTGACGAAACAGACTGAAACCGGACAAGCCGTAGCTGCGCGCCATCTCCACCAGCGCCGGGTCGACGTTGCGAATGCCGTGGTAGGTGTTGAGGTAGATCGGGAACAAGGTGCCCAACGCCACCAGGAAAATCTTCGCCGACTCGTCGATGCCGAACCACAGGATCACCAGCGGAATCAGCGCCAGGTGCGGCACGTTGCGGATCATCTGCACCGAACTGTCGAGCAGGCGCTCGCCCCATTTCGACAGGCCGGTAATGAAGCCCAGCGCCAGGCCGATACCGCCACCGATGGTGAAGCCCAGCGCCGCACGCCAGCCGCTGATGGCCAGGTGCGTCCAGATTTCACCGCTGCGCACCAGGCTCACGCCGGCTTCGATCACGGCAATCGGCGCCGGCAGAATCCGTGTCGACAACCAGCCCGCCGACACCGACAACTGCCACACCGCCAACAGCAAAATCGGCAACGCCCAGGGCGCCAGGTTGTGGATGATTCTCTTCATGGCGCGCCTCAGCTCTGGGACGCAGCTTTGGGAAGAATGTCGTTGGCGACCATCTCGCCGAACGGGCTGACGTAACCGGCGCTTTTCGGCAGCTCCGGACGCTCGATGTCCAGGTGCGGGAACAGCAACTCGGCGACGCGGTACGACTCTTCCAGGTGTGGGTAACCGGAGAAGATGAAGGTGTCGATGCCCAGGTCCGCGTATTCCTTCACGCGGGCGGCCACGGTCGGACCGTCGCCGACCAGTGCAGTACCGGCACCGCCACGCACCAGGCCGACGCCGGCCCACAGGTTAGGGCTGACTTCCAGGTTGTCGCGACTGCCGCCATGCAGCGCCGCCATGCGTTGCTGGCCCACGGAGTCGAAGCGCGCCAGGGAAGCCTGGGCACGGGCAATGGTGTCGTCGTCCAGGTGCGAGATCAGTCGGTCCGCCGCTTGCCAGGCTTCGACATTGGTTTCACGGACGATCACGTGCAAGCGAATACCGAAGCGCACCGTGCGGCCAAGCTTCGCGGCTTTGGCGCGAACCTGTTCGATCTTCTCGGCCACGGCGGCCGGCGGTTCGCCCCAGGTCAGGACCATTTCCACTTGTTCGGCGGCCAGGTCTTGCGCGGCTTCCGACGAGCCGCCGAAATACAGCGGCGGACGCGGCTGCTGGATCGGCGGATAGAGCAACTTGGCGCCTTTCACGCTGATGTGCTGACCGTCGTAATCGACGGTTTCGCCTTCCAGCACGCGACGCCAGATGCGGGTGAATTCCACCGAAGCCTGATAGCGCTCTTCGTGGGTCAGGAACAAACCATCGCCGGCCAATTCTTCCGGATCACCGCCGGTTACCAGGTTGAACAGCGCACGACCGCCGGACAGACGATCCAGTGTCGCGGCCTGACGCGCAGCCACCGTCGGGGAAATGATCCCGGGGCGCAGGGCGACAAGAAATTTCAAACGCTGGGTCACCGGGATCAGCGACGCAGCCACCAGCCATGAGTCTTCGCACGAGCGGCCAGTGGGAATCAGCACCCCGCCGAAGCCCAGGCGATCCGCCGCTTGCGCGACTTGTTGCAGGTAACCGTGGTCAACGGCGCGAGCGCCTTCGGCGGTGCCAAGGTAATGGCCGTCGCCGTGGGTAGGCAGGAACCAGAAGATATTGAGGCTCATGGAGTGGTCTCCTTGGGGAATCGAATTACTGCGCTTTGGCAACGGCTGCCGGTGGCGTCCAGATCACGTCTTTGATGCTCAGCGGCTTCGGAATCAGCTTGAGCTGGTAGAAGCTGTCGGCGATTTTCTGTTGCGCAGCGACCACTTCCGGGGTCAGGAACAACGCGCCGTAGCCCTGGCGTTTCACCGAGGTCAGGGTGATGTCTTCCGGCAAGCCGAGCAGTGGCGAGACCTGTTTGGTCACGTCTTCAGGATTGGCCTTGGACCATTCGCCGACGGCGCGCACTTCTTCCACGAGGGTCTTGATCACCTCAGGATTTTTCTGTGCGTAAGGCTTGGTCGCCAGGTAGAACTGATGGTTGTCGACGATGCCCTTGCCATCGCGCAGGGTGTGCGCTTGCAGCTGCTTCTCGGCGGCGGCCTGGTACGGGTCCCAGATGACCCAGGCATCGACACTGCCACGCTCGAACGCGGCGCGGGCATCGGCCGGCGGCAGGAAGACGGTCTGGATGTCGGTGTATTTGAGGCCGGCGTCTTCAAGCGCGCGGACCAGCAGGTAGTGAACGTTGGAGCCTTTGTTGAGCACGACTTTCTTGCCCTTGAGGTCCTTCACCGATTTGATCGGCGAGTCCTTCGGCACCAGGATCGCTTCGCTGTGCGGCGCAGGCGGTTCGTAGGCGACGTAGAGCAGATCGGCGCCCGCCGCTTGAGCGAAGACCGGAGGCGTTTCGCCGGTGACACCGAAGTCGATGGAGCCTACGTTCAGGCCTTCAAGCAGCTGCGGGCCGCCGGGGAATTCAGTCCATTGCACATCGACGCCTTGGGCGGCGAGGCGTTTTTCCAGGGTGCCTTTGGCTTTGAGCAGCACCAGGGTGCCGTACTTTTGATAGCCGATCCGCAGGGTTTCAGCTTGTGCTTGAGTAATGGCGCCGAAGGTTACAGCCGCAGCAAACAGAGCGACCAGACCACGACGCAAAATGACAGTGCGCATAGCGCTCTCCTTTTTGCAGTTGGGTTTTGGCTGCACCTGCTTGGCCGTTGACGGCTGAGTAAGGTGAGTACATCAAGTCAGGGTGAGGCTTAAATGCTCCAGCGAGCACTCAACAAACGATCATTCAGCAGGTTCGGATCGATCGGCTTGGGCCGTCGCGCCATGGCGCTGAAGAACAACTCCAGCGATTCATTCAGTCGTTGTTCCAGCTCCGGCGCCAGCTGCGCCTGAGCGCTGCCTTCGCCGTAAGCGATCTGGCTGTCCACAGCGAAAATCCCGTGGAGCATTTCCTGGGCTTTCAATGCCGACAGCACTGGCTTGAGTGCGTAGTCCACCGCCAGCATGTGAGCGATGCTGCCGCCGGTGGCCATGGGCAAAACCACTTTGTGCGCCAGGGCGCGTTCGGGCAGCAGGTCCAGCACGGTTTTCAGAGCGCCGGAAAACGACGCTTTGTACACCGGGGTGGCGATCAGCAGGCCATCGGCGTTTTCAATCTGTTGCAACAGGTCGATCACCTTGGGGCTGTCGAACCGTGCGTGCAGCAAGTCTTCGGCCGGGAAGTCCCGTACCTGATAACTCACCACTTCCACACCTTGCTCTTGCAACCAGCGTTGAGAGCGCTCCAGCAGCACCCCGGAACGGGAGCGTTGGCTGGGACTGCCACCGAGTGAGACGACCAGCATTCAGACGATTCCTTGAACGGTGCAGGCGATTCGCAGTGGGCGATCTCGCTTCGATGGAGAGACCTTAACAGGTGATTTATATATCTTTAAATCATATTTATTCATTTGGTTATGCGTTTAAGAGATATGCAAAAACCTTTCTTCCGGGCAAAAAAACAGGCCGTGAAAACGGCCTGAAATTCCCCTGCTTTATGGATGCTGCTGAATCTGAATTCTGTGGCGCCTGATACTCCGTCATCGCGAGCAGGTCGAATCGTCGCACCGTCGCTCCCACAGTTGACCGCGTTCTAATGTGGGAGCGAGCCTGCTCGCGATGACGATTTCAGCAGCGCCCAAAATGCTGCGGGTTACTTGTTCGGCTGCGGTGTCAGGCGCAGGTACGGTTTCACCGCGCGATAACCCTTTGGAAAGCGCTTCTTGATTTCCTCTGGATCCTGAAGCGACGGCACGATCACCACTTCTTCACCGTCCTTCCAGTTGGCCGGGGTGGCCACCTTGTAGTTGTCGGTGAGTTGCAACGAGTCGATCACCCGCAGGATTTCATGGAAGTTGCGGCCGGTGCTCGCCGGGTAGGTGATGGTCAGGCGAACCTTTTTGTTCGGGTCGATCACGAACAGCGAACGCACGGTCAGGGTATCGTTGGCGTTTGGGTGAATCAGGTCGTACAGGTCCGATACCTTGCGATCAGCGTCGGCCAGGATCGGGAAGTTGACGATCGTGTTCTGGGTTTCGTTGATGTCCTCGATCCACTTGTGGTGCGAGTCCACCGGGTCTACCGACAACGCGATGGCCTTGACCCCGCGCTGGGTGAATTCATCCTTGAGCTTGGCGGTGAAGCCCAGCTCGGTGGTGCACACCGGGGTGAAATCCGCCGGGTGGGAAAACAGCACGCCCCAGCTATCGCCCAGCCATTCATGGAAACGGATGGTGCCGGCGCTGGAATCCTGTTCGAAGTCGGGTGCGATGTCGCCGAGTCTGATGCTCATGGTGGGCTCCTGATGAGTAGGTGTAGAACTCAACTGTAGCTCGTGTTGGGGAGTTTAGAAAAAGAATAAATAAAGCCATTCTTAGACTCTAAAAGAATATTAAAGATCTGTTCACTGGACCCGCAAAGTCATCGCGACGACTATCGCTTCCAAGGTTCGAGAAGGCCTTGAGTCGCTGCAAAAGAGGGAACGTTTCGGGACGGGATTACGGGGGTGACCCCGCCCCGAAAACGCAAAAGCCCCGCCCGGCGTGATGCCGGGCGGGGCTTTTTTTCAGCGGTTACGCGAGCGCTATTACAACAGCGGGATCGAGTAGCTGACGATCAGGCGGTTTTCGTCCTGGTCGCGCTGACCAGGGATGTCGTTGCGCCAGGTAGCGTTTTTCCACATCACGCCCAGGTTCTTCAGCGTGCCTTCTTGTACGACGTATCCGACGGTCAGGTCGCGTTCCCACTCGGAACCGTCAGAGCCGTTTTCGCGACCGTTGGCACCCACGGTGTCGATATTGTCGCCACGCAGGTAAACCACACCGGCGGTCAGGCCAGGTACGCCGACTTTGGCGAAGTCATACGAGTAGCGAGCTTGCCAGGTGCGCTCACCGGCGCGGGCAAACTTGGCAATCTGACTGTCGGTAGTCAGGTAAGCCGACGAGCCGTCGCCCTGGTTCAACCAAGGGAAGTCGCTGTTGCCGTTGCTGGCTTGGTAACCGCCACCGAAGGTGTGACCGGCAACGGAGTACAGGAACAGGCCGCTGTACAGATTGTTGTCGACTTTGCCTCGACCGTTAGCGAAACCGGTGTCATTACCGGTAGTGAAGTAGCTCGAGTTGTGGCCATTAGCGCCATCGTCACGGCTGTTGAAGTAACGGAAGTCCGACTTCAACACGCCCGGACCGATGGCCCAGTTGTGAACCAGACCCAGGAAGTGCTGCTTGTAGAAGTCTTCCAGGTTGCCGTAGTAGTACTGGGCAGTCAGGTCTTTGGTGATTTTGTAGTCACCGCCACCGTAAATGAATTTGTTGCTGTCGCGACCGGCAGCCGTGTGGGCGTTGGCACCAGCGATCGACAACTCTTCGTTGTTGCTGGAGTTACGACCTTTGGCGTGCTCGATCTGACCACCGACCAGTGTCAGGTCTTTGATTTCGTTCGTAGTGATCTGGCCACCTTGGAAGGTTTGTGGCAGCAGACGACCGTCGTTGGTCACGATAACCGGCAGTTTTGGCTGCAGGGTGCCCAGCTTCAGTTCAGTCTGGGAGATCTTGGCTTTGGCAGTCAGGCCCAGGCTGGAGAAGTTATCAACCGCTTCGCCGTTGGATTTGCTTGGGAAAACAGTGCCGCCGTACGAAGTCGAAGTGGCGCCGTTAGTGCCGCCGCCCGAATCCAGACGCACGCCCAGCAGGCCGATAGCATCGATACCGAAACCGACGGTGCCTTGGGTGTAACCGGAGGTGAAGCGCAGATCGAAGCCTTGGCCCCATTCTTCGTTTTTGCTCTGCACACCAGAAGCGGTGGCGGCATCGTGGTCACGGTTATCAGTGTTGATGTAGAAGTTACGCAGCCCCAAAGTAGCTTTGCTGTCTTCGATGAAACCGGCGGCGCCTGCCTGCTGCGCCAAAACCCCTACGGCCACAGCCAGGGCCAAGGTGGACTTGTTCATTGTTTCGCTCCTCTCGTTTCTAATTTTTTCGGTCCTGAGTCGAATGCCCTGGATCCTGAAATGTGCGGATACCGCCAACCGCAATCCGCGCGCCACTCAACTGATGTGTCTAAGTCAAGGGTCTAAGCGCGGCGAATGGGCCGGCATGGTAAACGTAAATACATTTATTTCATTCTTTTTCATGCCGTGCGGGAATAAAAAGCGGCATTTTAATCGCTACGGGACACTCGATATCGGCCCCGGCGGGATGCACTTTAGGGCTTTATTTTAAAAGCCAAAAAGAATAATAAATTCCTAAGTAATACCTAATTGGCATATGTGAAAAAAACACAAAAAAGCCCCGCCAAACGGCGAGGCTCTTTTGCGCAATCTCTTACAGGAAGCTGTAGGTGTAGTTGAAGATCAGACGGGTCTGGTCTTGGTCAGCGTTGGTGTTGCCACGATAAGCACCGTGACGCACCGTCGTGCCAAACCCTTTAAGTGGACCGGTTTGAATCACATAGTCTACGCGCAGGTCGGTTTCCCGCTCGTTCAGGTCTTCACCCGCGCCGCTGACGGTCTTGATATCCCGGCCATACAAGTAAGCAGCCGAAGCTTTCAAGCCTGGTACACCCAAAGACGCGAAGTCATAGGTGTACTGACCGTACGTGGTGTTTTCACCGGCACGGATAAAGCTGCCCACAGTGGCATCGGTGAACGAGTAGAAGCTGGCGCCGCCACCACCTTCGTTGCGACCGTTGCCATCGACAACGTTGCCCTGGTTCAAGAAGACGAAGCCGCCGTCATCGTTGACACGCTGATGCCCGAGCAGGAACGCGTTGCCGCCCAGGGTGTAGGTGAACGTGGCACTCCAGGTCTTGTTATCGACCTCGCCCTTGTTCTTGGCGAAACCACCGTTGTTGTTGAATTGGTAGCCAGCCTGACCGTTCTTGCCGTCGGAGCTGCTGTCGAAATAACGAAGGTCGGTCTTGAACGACTGGTTGGGTGCGATCGGGTAGACGTGCACCAGGCCGAGGAAGTCCTGCTTGTAGAAGTCTTCCAGGTTCGCGTGGTAGTACTGCAGCATCAGGTCTTTGGTGACTTTCCAGTCCGCACCGGCATAACGGAACTGATTGCTGTCCTGAGTAGCGCCAGCCACAGACAGGCCAGTGCTGTTGCTGGATGCGCGACCCGTCGCGTGCTCCAGCTGACCTACGTTGAAGGTCACGTTGTCGATTTCCTTCGAGGTGATGGTGCCACCTTCAAAGGTTTGTGGCAGTACGCGACTGTCGTTCGCGATCAGGATCGGCATGTTTGGCTGCAGGGCACCACCGTAGTGGGCCTCTGTCTTCGAGAAGCGTGCCTTGACGTTGCCCGCCACGCGGCTCCACGAACTCTCTGCCGAACCATCGGTATCGCTAGGGCTGAAGGAGTTATTGTCCGGGTGATGGCCCTTGCCGCCGTCCAGATGGATACCGACCAATGCCTGGGCATCGATACCGAAACCTACGACACCTTGGGTGAAGCCCGACTGGTAATCGAATTTGAGGCCTTCAGCGGCTTCGCGCTGACGGTTAGCTGGGGTCTTGGCGCCTTCACGGACATCGGCGTCGAAATAATAGGTACGCGAACTGACGGAAGCCTTGCTGTCTTCGATGAAACCGGCGGCGCCTGCCTGCTGCGCCATAACCCCTAGGGCCACGGCCAGCGCCAAGGTGGACTTGTTCATTGTTAAACTCCTCTCGTCTCTAATTCTTGTATTCCTGGCCCGGAATCAATGTCCCAAGTCCTAAGATGCGCGATTAGCGCCAGAGCGTGACCCACAAGTCAATCGTAACCATGTGTGTCTACGACCATGGTCTAATCCCCGTTTTTTGGTCCGTGCAGGGTCATGATTTCGTCATAAACCTGAAAAGAATGAATGGATTCTTTTCTAATACCGTTTAGGAATTTTGCTCACCGTTTGCTGCCCCGCGGACTAGAGCGGCCAGCTCATAAGCTAATTCCTAAATGGTATTTATTAGGCGTTTTTTAGATCGATTAGGTTTGGAAGCAATTCCGCAACAATTCCTATCGATAAGGCCTACGCCATGACGACCAAGCGCGCACTATCCAACCCAATTGTTACAGTTTGTGTATCGGTATTATTTTCTTTTTCCGCCCATGCCGCGAACCTCACCGTCGGCTATCAAACCGGAATAGACCCCAGCAAAGTTCCCCAGGCGGATGGACTCTACGAGAAAACCATCGGCCAAAAAATTGACTGGCGTCGTTTCAACAGTGGACCGGAAGTAGTAACCGCCATCGCCTCGGGCGACGTACAGATTGGCAACCTCGGTTCAAGCCCACTGGCCGCGGCCGCCTCGCGCAATTTGCCGATCGTCGCGTTTATCGTTTCTGCCCAGATCAACGCCGCCGAAGCGTTGGTGGTACGCAACGGCAGCGGCATCGATAAACCGGAAGATCTGATCGGCAAGACCATCGCCACACCGTTCGTTTCAACCTCTCACTACAGCTTGCTCGGCGCCTTGAAGCACTGGGGCCTCGACGCCTCGAAAGTCAAAGTGGTGAACCTGCAACCAGCGGAAATCGCTGCCGCCTGGAAGCGTGGGGACATCGACGGTGCGTTCGTCTGGTCGCCCGCCCTGGGGGAAATTCGCAAGACTGGCAAGACGTTGACTGACGCTGCACAGGTCGGTCAGTGGGGCGCGCCGACTTTTGAAGTGTGGGTAGCGCGCAAGGATTACGCCGAGAAACATCCCGACGTCGTCGCCAAGTTCGCCAAGGTGACGCTGGACTCGTTCGCCGACTATGCGGCACATAAAGACAGCTGGACTGCGGATTCGGTGCCGGTACAGAAAATCGCCAAACTGACCGGTGCCAATGCCGCCGATGTGCCGGAACTGCTGGCCGGTTCTGCATTCCCGGACGCCAAGGCGCAACAAACCACCGCGCTGCTGGAGGGCGGCACGGCGAAGGCGATTGGTGAGACGGCGAAGTTCTTGAAGGAACAAGGCAAGGTTGAGACGGTGCTGCCGGACTATTCGCCGTATGTCAGTGCGAAATTCGTCACCGAGTAACACACCGTTCCCCGTAGGAGCGAGGCTTGCCCGCGAAGAGGCCATACCTGCCGACACATATGTTGAATTTGAGGCCGCCTTCGCGGGCAAGCCTCGCTCCCACAGGGTCCGGGTTACAAGGTTTTTTCGAAGATCTTCGAATTACGCTGATAGTTGTACAGCGACGCCCGCGCCGACGGCAGGCGCTCGACGCTGCTTGGCACAAACCCGCGCTCGCGGAACCAGTGAGCCGTACGGGTCGTCAGGACAAACAAGGTTTTCAAACCTTGAGCCCGGGCACGGGTTTCGATCCGCTCCAGCAGCTCATCCCCGCGACCGCCATGACGGTATTCCGGGTTCACCGCCAGACACGCCAACTCCCCGGCATCCGAATCGGCAATCTGATACAGCGCCGCGCAAGCGATGATCATGCCTTCGCGCTCGACCACGCTGAACTGCTCGATCTCACGCTCCAGCACTTCGCGGGAACGCCGCACCAGAATCCCCTGCTCTTCCAGCGGGCTGATCAAGTCCAGCAAGCCACCAACGTCTTCAATCGCGGCCTCGCGTACGACCTCGAATTGCTCCTGTGCCACCAGCGTACCGCCGCCGTCACGGGTGAACAGTTCGGTCAGCAGCGCGCCGTCTTCGGCGTAACTGACAATATGGCTGCGCGCCACGCCGCCACGGCAGGCTTCAGCCGCCGCATCCAGCAGTTCCGCCTGATAGTTGCTGCCCAGACGCTGCAAATGCGCCGGCACTTGTTGCGGGCGCAGTTCGCGCACCAGACGACCGTTTTCATCGATCAAGCCCAGGTCCGCGCCGAACAGCAACAGTTTATCGGCACCCAGGTCGATGGCCGCGCGGGTGGCGACGTCTTCGCAAGCGAGGTTGAAAATCTCACCGGTCGGCGAGTAGCCCAGCGGCGACAGCAGCACGATGGAGCGCTCGTCCAGCAGGCGATTGATGCCTTTGCGGTCAACCCGGCGCACTTCGCCGGTGTGGTGATAGTCGACACCTTCGAGCACGCCGATCGGCCGGGCGGTCACCAGGTTGCCGCTGGCCACCCGCAGGCGCGAGCCCTGCATCGGCGACGAAGCCATGTCCATGGACAGGCGCGCTTCGATGGCGATACGCAACTGGCCGACCGCATCAATCACACACTCAAGGGTCGCGGCATCGGTGATGCGCATGCCGTGGTGGTAATGCGGGGTCAGGCCGCGTGCCGCGAGACGGGTTTCGATTTGTGGACGGGAACCGTGAACCAGCACCAATCGCACGCCGAGGCTGTGCAGCAGCACCAGGTCGTGGACGATGTTGCCGAAGTTCGGATGCTCCACGCCGTCGCCGGGCAGCATGACGACGAAGGTGCAATCGCGGTGGGCATTGATGTAAGGCGAAGCGTGACGAAGCCAATTAACGTATTCGGGCATGAACCTGGGCCTGTAATAAATAGCAGCCAAAAAATGGGCGAAACAGAAAACGCACAGCGGGCTGATGGTTATCGTCGGAACAGGCTTGGCGACACGCGCGCTCTCCTCATGAATACGGGTTTAAACATCGGTTATTTACCTGTAGGAGCCAGCTTGCTGGCGATCCATACGGCGCGGTCCATCAGGTGAACCGCGTCATCGTTCATCGCCAGCAAGCTGGCTCCTACAGGTTATGTGGCCTTCAGGCAGTAATGTTCAATCAACTGTCGTAATAGATGCACGGTAGGCTGCAAACGTGACATTTCGAGGTATTCCCCCGGTTGGTGCGCACACGCGATGTCACCCGGGCCCAGCACCAGCGTTTCGCAGCCAAGGCGTTGAAGATAAGGCGCTTCCGTCCCGAACGCCACTGCTTCGGCGCGATGACCGGTGAGCTGCTCCGCGATGCGGACCAATTCTGCGTCCTCAGCCTGCTCGAAGGGCGGCACTTCAGGGAACAGCGGCGCGTAATCGATCTTCACCTGATGGCGCTCGGCAACCGGCTGGAGTTTCTGCAGAATCTCCGCACGCAGCACCTTGGGGTCCATGCCCGGCAACGGACGCAGGTCGAACTCCAGCGAACACTGACCGCAAATCCGGTTGGGGTTATCCCCGCCATGGATGCAGCCGAAGTTCATGGTCGGTGTTGGCACGCCGAACTGCGGATTGCGGAATTCACGTTGCCACAGCAGGCGCAGGCCGCGCAATTCGCCAATCGCATCATGCATGGCTTCGAGGGCGCTATGGCCCAGGCGCGGATCGGAGGAATGGCCGCTCTGACCGAGAATGTCGATGCGCTCCATCATGATGCCTTTGTGCATGCGGATCGGCTTGAGCCCGGTCGGCTCGCCGATCACCGCCGCTCGGCCCAACGGGCGTCCTGCTTCGGCCAAGGCGCGCGCGCCGGACATCGAGCTTTCTTCGTCGCAAGTGGCGAGGATCAGCAACGGCTGTTTGAACGGCTGGTCGAGCAACGGCAGGACGGCTTCGATGGCGAGGGCAAAAAAGCCTTTCATGTCGCAACTGCCCAGCCCGACCCAGCGGCCATCGACTTCAGTCAGCTTCAGCGGATCGGTCTGCCACAACGCACCATCGAACGGCACCGTGTCACTGTGCCCGGCGAGCACCAGACCGCCGGGGCCGGAACCAAAACTGGCCAGCAGGTTGAATTTGCCGGGGCTGACCTGCTGGATATCGCAGGCAAAACCCAGATCACCGAGCCACGTCGCCAGCAAATCGATCACCGGACGGTTGGTCTGATCGAGGCTGGCCTGAGTGCAACTGACCGATGGTGCGGCAATCAGCGCAGCGAACTGATCTTTCATCGACGGCAACGGCATCGCTGACTCCAACTCCCGAATTGAAGTCCATCATAGAACCATCCGGTGACAGGAATAAACCGTCGCGGCGCGTAGGCCTGAGCAGTGCTGTACACTGCACGACCTTGGCAGCCACACATTCCCCCGGCTGCGCTCCCGATCCTGGATTTTCCGGCCATGCAGAAAGAAACTGAAATCAAACTCCGCGTCAGCCGCGAAACCCTCGCCGCACTGCGCGAGCACCCGCTCCTGAAAAAACGCAACAAAAGTGGCTGGGAACGCCGTGAACTGATGAACCAGTACTTCGACACGCCTGAGCGCGACCTGGCCCGCGCCAAGGTTGCCCTGCGCCTGCGCAAGGACGGCGAAGAAGTCATTCAGACCCTCAAGACCCGTGGCCAGAGCGTCGCCGGTTTGTCCGAGCGTAACGAATACGACTGGAACCTGCCCAAAGCCAAGCTCGACGTGAAAAAACTCGACGGCGAATGCTGGCCTGAAGAGCTGGCCGAGCTGGACAAGAAAACCCTGAAGCCGATCTTCACCACCGATTTCGTCCGCGAACGCGCTGAAATCGCCTGGGGCCGTGGCAAGACCAAAGTGGTCATCGAAGCCGCGCTGGACCTGGGCCACGTGGTGGTCGGCAAGCAGAAAGAAGAAATCTGCGAGCTGGAACTGGAACTGCGCGAAGGCGAACCGGCTGCATTGCTGGAGCTGGCCGCCGAACTGGCCGCGACCCTGGCCCTGATGCCGTGTGACATCAGCAAGGCCGAACGCGGTTATCGCTTGTACGACGCCAACAGCTATTCGTTGAGCCTGCCGGCCCCGCAGATCAGCGCCGAAATGCCGCTGGACGACGCGTTCGCCGCGTTGAGCTGGCACTTGCTGAGCAGCAGCCAGCGTCTGGCCGAGCAATATCGCTTCAATGGCCACTGGCGTCTGTTGCAGGACTGGGTCGAAAACCTTGCTGAATTGCGCGCCCTGCTGAGCAGCCTTGGCCAGGCCGCGCCACGTCAGTCGACGCACGATCTGCGTCTCGCGCTGGATGCCTTGCTTGAAGACTGGCGTCCGCTGGTTCAAGCCGGCCTGGACGACGAAGACGTGCGCAAAGCCGCGCCGGAGCAGTTCCTCGAAGAACTCGAAGACCCGCGCTGGGGCCTGTTCTCGCTGAACACCTCGCGCTGGCTGCTGGCCCGCACCTGGGCGGCCGATCGTAATGTTCGCGGCAATCGCCAGGGCGCTGCGCAACTGGGTAGCTGGTTGCCGCGCTTGCTCGGTGAAGAAGCGACGTCCCTGCAATTGCAGCGTTACCAGCAGCAGCCGGAAGATCTGGCCGAGCAACTGCCGCGCATCGAGCGCATCCAGTCCTGGTTGCACCATGCGCGCAACGTGCTGGAGGTCCCGGAAATGGATCGACTGTACGGCGAGCTGAAACAGTTGGCGTTGCTGGCTAACGAGCCGATCACCGATGAATTGCTGGATGCGCGTAAGCAGCAGGCGATTGCCGTTTATCAGAATCGTGCCTGGAAAATGCTGCTGCGTATGTAAAACCGCTATCGCCAGCAGGCTGGCTCCCACATTGGCTTTGTGCACGCCACAAAACCCGTGTGGGAGCTAGCCTGCTAGCGATGAGGCCAGCAAATTCACCGCAAATCTTCAGACCGGCAAACTCGTCGTCGACTTGATCTCCGACAACGCCACAATCGAGTTCACCTCCTGAATCCCCGGCACCATCGACAGCTTCTCAAAGAAAAACCGCTCATACGCCTCGATGTCCGCCGTGACAATCCGCAACAAGAAATCCACCGACCCCATCAGCACATAACACTCCAGCACTTCGGGAAAACCGCGAATCGCCTCGGTGAACTCAGTGAAGTTCGAACGCCCGTGCGCGTTGAGTTTGACCTCGGCAAAAATCTGCGTGTTGAGCCCGATTTTCTTGCGGTCCAGCAGCGTCACTTGACCACGAATGATCCCCTCCTCCTTCATCCGCTGGATCCGCCGCCAGCACGGCGACTGCGAAAGCCCCACCTGCTCGGCGATCTGCGCGCTGGAGAGCGAAGCGTCCTCTTGCAGCAACGCGAGAATCTTGCGGTCGTAGCCATCCAGTTCGCTTTGCATAGAAAAACCCGTAATCGATGTCTTGTTGAATCACACGATTCGATAAATCGTTAATTAGCCCCATCATAGATAAGAAATGCCCGGCATCGAATGTAAAAATTCCTCCAGTGATTTTGGAGACCGACCATGCCGCATCTTGAAGCCGTGAACACCCCGCCCACTCGCGCCGATGTCTGGAACACCAGCAACGCCCAGTGTCGTGTGCACTACCAACTACTGGCCGAAGCCGAACCGGACCTGCTGTGCCGGGCGCTCAACCTGTTCGCTTTGCAGTTCCTGACGCCGCAACAGGTCAACGTACAGCGCACGGACGATCTGCTGGCGATCGACATCGTCATGGATGGACTGAGCTGGCACCGCGCTCAAGTGATCGCGGAAAAACTACGTAACCTGATCAGCGTCTGCTCGGTGGACCTGCAAGCGTCTGATTCCGCATGGGCTGAAGCCGCTCAGGCGACGGGCTGAAAAAACCTGATACGGATTCGTCGGGTAGTGGCCCAACGGTCGGTGGGTCCACGACTATCCTTTGCGAACTGTTGTTCACGAGGAGCCCGCATGTCCGTTCAACTTGCCTTTCAGGACCGCTGGCTGGATCTCAATGATTTGCTGCGCGAGCTGGTCGCCCAGGGCTTTATCAGCCAGGACTCGGCCGAGCACGCACTGAATGCCCGCCGCCGTCACGCCGCCAATGGCCAGATGCACCCACTGGAGTTCATCGCCAGCCAACAGCTGGATGACCTCAGCCGTCCCGGCAAACACCTCGATCTGGAAAGCCTGACCCTGTGGCTATCGCAGCAGGCCGGTCAGCCTTATCTGCGCATCGATCCGCTGAAAATCAACGTCGCGGCCGTTACGCCGCTGATGTCCTACGCCTTCGCCCAGCGCCACAAGATTCTCGCGGTGTCCATCGATCGCGACGCCGTGACCGTGGCCAGCGCCCAGCCTTACGTCAAAGGTTGGGAAGCCGACCTGACCCATGTGTTGAAGCTGCCGATCAAACGGGTGGTGGCCAACCCGGTGGACATCCAGCGCTTCAGCGTGGAGTTCTTTCGCCTGGCCAAATCGGTCAGCGGCGCGACCAACAACGATCATCAAACCAGCACCCTGGGCAATTTCGAACAACTGCTCAACCTCGGTGCCAGCGATCAGGAGCCGGACGCCAACGACGCGCACATCGTCAATATCGTCGACTGGCTGTTCCAGTACGCTTTCCAGCAACGCGCCAGCGATATCCACATCGAGCCCCGACGCGAGCAAGGCACGGTGCGTTTTCGCATCGACGGCGTGTTGCACAACGTCTATCAATTCCCGCCGCAGGTGACCATGGCGATTGTCAGTCGCCTGAAGAGCCTGGGGCGGATGAACGTCGCGGAAAAACGCAAACCCCAGGACGGCCGGGTCAAAACCAAGACCCCGGATGGCGGCGAAGTCGAACTGCGGCTGTCGACATTGCCGACGGCGTTCGGCGAAAAAATGGTCATGCGGATTTTCGACCCGGAAGTGCTGCTCAAGGACTTCGATCAGCTTGGGTTTTCCGCCGAAGACCTGCGCCGCTGGCAGGACATGACGAGCCAGCCCAACGGCATCATCCTCGTGACCGGCCCGACCGGTTCGGGCAAGACCACCACGCTTTACACCACGCTGAAAAAACTGGCGACGCCGGAGGTTAACCTCTGCACCATCGAAGACCCGATCGAGATGGTCGAGCCGGCCTTCAACCAGATGCAGGTCCAGCACAACATCGACCTGACCTTCGCTGCCGGTGTGCGCGCACTGATGCGGCAAGACCCGGACATCATCATGATCGGCGAGATCCGGGACCTGGAGACGGCCGAAATGGCGATTCAGGCCGCGCTCACCGGCCACTTGGTGCTATCGACGCTGCACACCAATGACGCGCCCAGCGCCATCAGCCGCCTGCTGGAACTGGGCGTGCCGCATTACCTGATCAAGGCCACGGTGCTCGGCGTCATGGCGCAGCGGCTGGTCCGTACGTTGTGCCCGCACTGCAAGGCCCCGCTGACCCTGAGTGAAGAAGACTGGCAAACCCTGACCAAACCCTGGCAAGCGCCATTGCCCGGCAATGCGCAACGCGCCATCGGCTGCCTGGAATGCCGCGACACCGGCTATCGCGGCCGCGCCGGGGTGTACGAAATCATGCAACTGACGGATGGCCTCAAAGCGCTGATCAACCCCGACACCGACTTGCTGGCGATACGGCGCCAGGCGTTCAAGGAAGGCATGCGCAGCTTGCGACTGTCGGGCGCACAGAAGGTGGCGGCGGGTTTGACGACGATCGAGGAGGTGCTGCGGGTGACACCGCAGAGTGAACAAAAGTAGCTGCGACCGTGATGGAACTCGGCAGGGTCATTGGCAATCCAACCCCGCGTAGTTAACCCAGTGGAGTCACCCATCATGCGTTTCAAACTTGCTGTTGCTACCCTCGCCGTGTTGTCCCTTCCAGTCGGTTCGGCGATGGCTGATGACAGCTTTTGGCGTAACGTCCTTACTTCCGGTGCCACCACCGGTTCGTCCTACCTGACCTCCAGGGATCAAAAGCTGATCGTCGCCGCCCAGGACGACGCCGGCAGCTTTGTCGCCAGTGACGGCGCTATTCGCGGCCCCTATCTGGAAGCCGCAATGCAGAAAGTCCGCGCCGACAACCCGGGCCTGCAGGCCACGGATATGGAACTGGCGAATGCGATCCTGGCGAAGAATGCCGTCGCGTCGAAGTAAGATTTACGGCTGAACAAAAATGCCGCTCACATGAGCGGCATTTTTTATGGGCAACACAAAACCCCTGTAGGAGCGAGGCTTGCCCGCGAAAGCGTCATGTCAGTCAACATAAATGTTGGATGTTAAGACGCTTTCGCGGGCAAGCCTCGCTCCTACAGGGCCGTGTGTGTTTCAGCGGTAGTCGTCCACCGGTACACACGCGCAAAACAGGTTCCGGTCGCCGTAGACGTTATCGACACGATTCACCACCGGCCAATATTTATGCGCCTTGGTGTGCGCGTCCGGCGTGACGCCCTGTTCGATGGTGTAGGGCCGCTCCCAAACCCCGGTGATGTCGGCCAAGGTGTGCGGCGCCCGTTTCAGCGGATTGTCTTCCGCCGGCCAATTGCCGTTTTGCACTTCGGTGATTTCCGCGCGGATACTCAGCATCGCCCCGATAAAGCGGTCCAGTTCCGCCTTCGATTCACTTTCGGTCGGCTCGACCATCAAGGTGCCCGGTACCGGAAAGGACATGGTCGGCGCATGAAAGCCGTAGTCCATCAGGCGCTTGGCGACGTCCTCTTCGCTGATGCCGGTCAGCACTTTGAGCGGCCGCAGATCAAGGATGCATTCGTGGGCCACACGCTCGTTACGCCCGGTGTAGAGCACCGGGAACGCCCCCGACAAATGCTGCGCGAGGTAATTCGCGGCGAGGATCGCCACTTCGCTGGCGTCCGCCAATTGCGGCCCCATCATCGCGATGTACATCCAGCTGATCGGCAAAATGCTCGCGCTGCCCCAGGGCGCTGCGCTGACTGCGCCGTTCTCCGGCAGCGGGCCGTCAATCGCCACTACCGGGTGGTTGGCCACGAACGGCGCCAGGTGCGCCCGCACGCCAATCGGCCCCATGCCGGGCCCGCCACCGCCGTGGGGAATGCAGAAGGTCTTGTGCAAATTCATATGGGAAACGTCGGCACCAATGTCCGCCGGCCGCGCCAACCCGACTTGCGCATTGAGGTTGGCGCCATCCATGTACACCTGACCGCCGTGACTGTGGATAACTTCACAGATCTCGCTGATGCCTTCCTCGTACACGCCGTGGGTCGAAGGGTACGTCGCCATCAGGCAGGCGAGTTTGTCGCCCGCTTCAGCAGCCTTGCCTTTCAGATCCTCCAGATCGACGTTGCCCGCCTCGTCACATTCGACGATCACCACGCGCATCCCGGCCATTTGCGCCGAGGCAGGGTTGGTGCCGTGGGCCGAGGACGGGATCAGGCAGATATCCCGCCCGCCTTGATGCCGACTCTCGTGGTATTTGCGAATCGCCAGCAACCCCGCGTACTCGCCCTGGGCACCTGAGTTGGGCTGCATGCAGATCGCATCGAAACCGGTGATCGCGCAGAGCCAGCGCTCCAGTTCTTCGATCATCAGCGTATAACCGGCCGCCTGCTCTTTCGGCACAAAGGGGTGCAAGTTGGCGAATTGCGGCCAGGTGATGGGGATCATTTCGCTGGTGGCGTTGAGCTTCATTGTGCAAGAGCCGAGCGGAATCATCGATTGGTTGAGCGCCAGGTCCTTGTTCTCCAATTGCTTGAGGTAACGCAGCATCTCGGTTTCGCTGTGATGGGCGCTGAACACTGGATGACGCAAGTAAGGCGAAGTGCGCAGCAGCCCGTCAGGAATGCCGGAAGGCAGGGTTTCAGCGTCCAGTTCGTCGACGTTGAGCCCGTGATCGGCACCCAGGAAGACATCGAACAACTTCGCCACGGTGCTTTCGTCAGAGGTTTCGTCGAGGCTGAGGCCCAATTGCCCGCGCCCCAGAATCCGCAGGTTGATCTGCGCGGCCTGCGCGCTTTCGATGATTGCGGTTTGAGTGCCACCGACCTCCAGCGTCAACGTGTCGAAGAAGTGTTTGTTCAGGCGGCTAATGCCGCGACGCTCCAGACCCGCGGCGAGGATGCAGGTCAGCCGGTGAACACGCTGGGCAATCTGCTTCAGCCCCTCCGGACCGTGGTAGACCGCGTAGAAACTGGCGATATTGGCCAGCAGTACTTGGGCGGTGCAGATGTTCGAGTTGGCCTTCTCCCGGCGGATGTGTTGCTCACGGGTTTGCAGGGCCATGCGCAACGCAATGTTGCCGCGCGCGTCTTTCGAGACGCCGATGATTCGCCCCGGAATCGCTCGTTTGTATTCATCGCGACTGGCAAAAAACGCCGCGTGGGGGCCGCCGTAACCCATGGGCACGCCAAACCGCTGGGACGAACCGAACACCACGTCGGCGCCCAACTCTCCCGGCGGCGTCAGCAACAGCAGGCTCAGCAGATCGGTGGCGACGCAGGCCAGGGCTTGCTGGGCGTGCAGGTGATCAATCCACGGACGCAGGTCGCGAATCTCGCCGTGGGTATCGGGATACTGCAACAGCGCGCCGAACACCTGGTGCTGTTTCAAGTTATCCACAGCGTCGATGATCAGCTCGAAACCGAAACCTGCGGCCCGGGTCTGCACCACGGATATGGTCTGCGGATGACAGTTTTCATCGACGAAGAACAGATTGCTCCTGGACTTGGCGACACGCTTGGCCAGAGCCATGGCTTCCGCCGCCGCCGTGGCCTCGTCCAGCAGCGAGGCATTGGCCAGTTCCAGGCCCGTGAGGTCGATGGTCAATTGCTGGAAGTTCAGCAGCGCTTCGAGCCGACCTTGGGCGATCTCCGGTTGATACGGCGTGTAGGCGGTGTACCAACCGGGGTTTTCCAGGACATTGCGCAAAATGACGGTCGGCGTCAGCGTGCCGTGGTAGCCCATGCCGATCAGGCTGGTCCAGACCTGGTTCTGCTCGGCGTAGCCACGCAGCTTGGCCAACGCGGCCTGTTCGTCGAGGGCGGGGGGCAGGTCTAGCGCCCGGTTAAGGCGGATTCCCGGCGGCACCGTCTGCTCGATCAGCTCGACACGGCTACCAACGCCGAGGCTGTCGAGCATCGCCTGCTGCTCGGCGGCATCGGGCCCGAGGTGACGGCGGAGGAAGGCATTGGGGTCGCGTAACTGGCTCAAGGACGGCAACTGGGACATGACGGGCTCTCTCTTGACTGGCGCTCAACGTCGATGCAACACGGTCAAACCAGCATAGCTCCCCTGTGCGAGGCATGGCGTCTTTGGACGCGGCCCGTCCCTGAAGCATACAAAACACGCCAAGTCTCTTCATGCCCTTTCATTCCAGCGATATATGCATCGCCGATAGTTATATATAGTTATTCTTACTCGCCAAAAATAAGTCCGAACATAATCACCCGTGCAACAGCGCCCGCAAATATGTGAAAAGCCAACACTTATAAAAACAACCAAACTCTTAAAAAAACCAATCGCGATAGATAGAATCAAAGCATAGCCAATAGATCTATAGCGCAATAATCCGCATGCTATGTTTGTTGAGGACTGGGCAACGGAACCAAAAAGCCACTACCCAGTTACAAACAACCCAAGCTACGCTTTATTCGAAATGGAGTTCAAAAATGAGCAGCCAACAAATAATTTTGTATATTGAAGAACAGCAACTGATTGCACAAAAAGAAAACAACTACAGTCTTTACCTGGCCAAAAAGGTAAATAATGATTTTACTGTTATCTGGCAATCAAAAGGTGCTGTGGCCACCGTTCGTAATCCTAGCTATCAATACCGCAACACATTCGATATCACGACACCATCCTTCAATGTCAACTTCACGAACGATCCGGTTCAACAAGGCGATGTCACCTTCACTTCCGGCGGAAAAAACCTGCCCATCAGTACCGGCCAGATTACAACACTGGATCAAAACGGTGTTTTTTCACCGGCCCAAAACGGCGGCGTGAAGTCAGATATTCTTATCAACAATAAACTCCAAGGCAATCCCCACCAGATACTGCTGGATTCCGATGGCAATAATATCTGGGTAAATCGCCAGAGCGGCATGAACATCGGCACCGCAACGCTGACACCCAAAGACCAATACCAACTGTGGTTCGGAAACCTTCAAGAAACTGGCTCACTGATTGCCCAAAACCTATCCAATCCCTATGTGGCAACCTTGCAGAATGGAGGCAGCATCACCCTCACCTATAACGACAGTGGCGACTGGGTGACTGGCGAGCCGGCCAACCGCCTCAGCGACAAGGAAGTCGCGGCGCTGCATGCCCGGGTGGGGATCAAAGTAGCGGCATAGTATGGAGGGTGGATCGAGCACCGTTTGCACAATGGACTGAAAGCCTTTCGTTTTACCGTTGACAGTCTTGAACGCGCAGACATGTTCAAAAAACCCTGTAAATCCTGGATCTACAGGGTTTTTTATTGACACTAGCAACGCGGTAGAAATACCGGACCGAATGGAAAACAGCCATGAGCGAACAGCAAATTATTGTTTATATCGAAGAGGCACAACTGATCGCCCAGAAAACCAACAATTACAGCCTCTACCTTGCAAAAATGGTAAATAACAGCTTTACCGCCATATGGTTAGCAAAGCCCGCCAAAGCCACAACAGGCCAGCCCAGCTATCAATATAAAAACACATTCGACATATCCAGCAACTCTTTTATGGTCAATTTTACAAACTCCCCAATACAACAAGGCGATATTACATTTACCTCGGGAGGCAAAAACCTTCCTATCAATACGGGACAAAAAACGACACTCGATGAATATGGCGTATTCAGCCCTGCCACAAATGGCGGTGTCTCTGGAGATATTTTAATCAACAACCAACTACTGGCCAATCCAAGCGAAATATTGCTGGACTCCAAAGGTAACAGTATTTGGGTGAACTGTTCAGGCGGCATGAGCATCGGTGCAACCACCATGACACCAAAAAACCAGTTCCAACTATGGTTCGGCACAGCCCAGGCGGCGGGGTCTTTAATCGCCGGAAATGTATCTAACTCTTACGTCGTCACGGTCAATGACGGAGAGACCAAAACAATCACTTACAACGACAGCGGTGTTTGGGTTCCGGGCGAACCGGCAACACGTCTGACAGACGACCAGATAACGGCGCTTCATGCCAGGGTAAACAAAGCGGTAGCAATGGCGGCATGATTGGTCAGCAAACCGTCACAGCAAGACTTCACCGCACGGCATTAAACAAAAACGCCGCGTTCTCCAGGCAAGGAAAACGCGGCGTTCTTGTAGCGGATCCGCTTTTGGCGATGTTTACTCGCCGATGGCGGCCTTGTAGCCAGCCGCATCAAGCAGCTTGTCCAGATCGGCGGTGTTGCTTGGCTTGAGCTTGAAGATCCAGGCACCGTACGGGTCGGAGTTGAGCAGTTCCGGATTGGCGCTCAGCTCTTCGTTGATCGCAATCACTTCACCGGCAACCGGGGAGTAGATGTCGGACGCTGCTTTAACCGACTCAACCACGCCGGATTGATCACCAGCTGCAAAGACGTTTCCTACTTCAGTCAGCTCAACGAACACCACATCGCCCAAGGCTTCCTGAGCGTGATCGCTGATGCCCACAGTGACGGTGCCATCGGCTTCCAGACGGGCCCATTCGTGACTTTCGGCAAAACGCAGGTCGGCAGGGATATCGCTCATATTCTGTGTCCTCAAGAAAATTGTCAGCGGTCGTTGCCCGCCAGAAAAGGTTAAATCAAGGTTTTGCCATGGCGTACGAAGGTCGGTTTGACCACTCGGACCGGGTACCACTTGCCACGGATTTCCACTTCTGCGCGGTCGGCAGTCGCCATTGGCACGCGCGCCAGTGCAATCGACTTGCTAAGCGTAGGAGAGAAACTACCACTGGTGATCTCTCCTTCGCCAACATTGGCGATGCGGACCACTTGATGAGCGCGCAAAACCCCACGCTCCTCAAGGACCAGCCCCACCAGTTTGTGCTGCACGCCGCCTGCCCGTTCAGCTTCCAGAGCGCCCCGGCCGATGAACTGGCGAGAGGCCGGCTCCCAGGCAATGCTCCAGGCCATGTTCGAGGCCAGCGGCGAAACATCTTGATGAATGTCCTGACCGTACAGGTTCATGCCGGCTTCGACACGCAGCGTATCCCGTGCGCCAAGGCCGATCGGCGAGATGCCTGCACCCACCAGATCGTTGAAGAAACCCGGTGCCTGACTGGCCGGCAAAATGATTTCCAGACCGTCTTCGCCGGTGTAGCCGGTGCGCGCGATGAACCAGTCACCGTCAGGCTGGCCTTCGAACGGCTTGAGCAACTGGATCAGGTTGCCGCGAGCCTGGGTGACCAGTTCGGAGATTTTGTGTCGGGCATGGGGGCCTTGAATGGCCAGCATCGCCAGCTCGGAGCGCTCGTTGAGCTGCACATCGAAGCCGTCGAGGTACGCCTGCATCCACGCCAGGTCCTGATCGCGGGTGGAGGCATTGACCACCAGGCGATAACCGTCCTCGAGGCGATAGACGATCATGTCGTCGACGATGCCGCCACGTTCATTGAGCATGGTGCTGTACAAGGCACGGCCGGGGCTGTGCAGGCGTTCGACGTCGTTGGCCAGCAAATGCTGGAGCCAGGCCTTGGCCTGCCCGCCGCTGACATCGATCACGGTCATGTGGGATACATCGAAAACCCCGCAATCGCGGCGCACCTGATGGTGTTCCTCGACCTGCGAGCCGTAATGCAGAGGCATATCCCAACCGCCAAAATCGACCATCTTCGCGCCGAGGGCGAGATGAAGGTCATACAGAGGCGTACGCTGTCCCATGGGTTTCTCCTTCCGGGCGTGGCGAAGGTGCGGGCCGGTACTGCACGGAGTGAACGCCTTGAAATAGAAGGCTTTCAGCCGATTTCAGCAACCGGGTCTGTAGGACGGACCGCACCGAATGCCGCGCATTGTAGCCTCAAGGTGTAGGACTGACACCTAGGTGTTTCGATGCGCTGAACGTCGAATCAATCCGATGACCGGTAACAGCCCGACCAAAACCAGGGTCAGCGCCGGCAATGACGCCCTCGCCCACTCGCCCTCGCTGGTCATTTCGAAGATGCGCACGGCCAGCGTATCCCAGCCAAACGGGCGCATCAGCAGGGTCGCGGGCATTTCCTTGAGCACATCGACGAACACCAGCAACGCAGCGCTCAATGTGCCGGGCAGCAATAACGGCAGATACACTTTGAAAAACAGTCGCGGACCACCGACCCCAAGGCTACGTGCCGCTTCGGGCAAAGATGGCCGTATACGCGCCAGGCTGTTTTCCAGTGGCCCGTAAGCCACCGCGATGAATCGCACCAGATAGGCCAGCAGCAAGGCCGACAGGCTGCCCAAAAGCAATGGCTTGCCGGCACCACCCAACCATCCCGACAGCGGTATCACCAGCTCGCGATCCAGATAACTGAACGCCAACATGATCGACACCGCCAACACCGAACCCGGCAACGCATAGCCGAGATTGGCCAGGCTGACACCGGAGCGGATCGCCCGGGTCGGCGCCAGGCGCCGGGCAAATGCCAGCACCAGCGCAACGCTGACAGTAATCAGCGCCGCCATGCCGCCCAGATACAAGGTGTGGACGATCAGGCCGGTGTAACGCTCATCCAGGTCGAAACGCCCGCGCTGCCAGAACCACACCACCAATTGCAGCACCGGGATCACGAAGGCGCAGGCAAACACCAGACCGCACCAACTCATCGCTGCCAGCGCTTTGAAGCCGCGCAGGTGATACAGCGCTTTGACTCGCGGTCGTTCATTGCTCGCGCGGTTGGCCCCGCGTGCGCGGCGCTCGCCGTACAGCACGACCATCACCACCAACAGCAACAGGCTGGCCAGTTGTGCGGCAGTCGAAAGACTGAAGAAGCCGTACCAGGTTTTGTAGATCGCCGTCGTGAACGTGTCGAAGTTGAACACCGACACCGCACCGAAATCCGCCAGGGTTTCCATCAGCGCCAACGCCACGCCCGCACCGATGGCCGGGCGTGCCATCGGCAGCGCGACGCGCCAGAACGCCTGCCACGGCGATTGCCCCAGGACTCGCGCCGCTTCCATCAGGCCTTTGCCTTGAGCGAGAAACGCCGTGCGCGCCAGCAGGTAAACGTAGGGATAGAAGACCAGTACCAGAACGAGGATGACGCCGCCGGTCGAGCGGACTCGCGGCAGTCGCAGGCCCGTACCGAACCATTCGCGCATCAACGTTTGAACGGGACCGGCAAAATCCAGCAATCCGACGAAGACGAACGCCAACACGTAGGCGGGAATTGCGAACGGCAGCATCAACGCCCAATCCAGCCAGCGCCGACCGGGGAATTCGCAGAGGCTGGTAAGCCAGGCGAGGCTGACACCCAGCAGCGTTACGCCGGCACCGACGCCAAGCACCAGGGTCAGCGTGTTGCCCAGCAGCCGCGGCATCTGCGTGTCCCAGAGGTGGGACCAGATTTGATGATCGATGGTTTGCCAGGAGAGCAACAGAACGCTGAGGGGCAGCAAGACCAGCGCAGCGATGGCGAAGACCAGGGGATACCAGCGGCGTTGGGCGGGGTGGGCCAAGGACAAGCTCTCAAGCGGATGGACGATACACAGAGGCCATTGTAGGAGCGAGCCTGCTCGCGATGAACGACACAACACCGCGGACCGTCAGGCACCCCGCGTTATCGTTGACGTTTTTCGCGAGCAGGCTCGCTCCTACAGGGTCAGCGGTGTCTGCACACAGGCGGGGCGCAGTATATCGACAGACTCAGTTCCAGCCAGCCCGATCCATCATGCGAATCGCTTCAGCCTGACGTTTGCCAGCGACTTCCACCGGCAAGGTATCGGCGACGAACTTGCCCCAGGCGGCGACTTCCGCGGACGGCGCCACCGTAGGGTTTGCCGGGAACTCCTGGTTCACATCAGCGAAGATCTTCTGCGCCTCAGGCGTGGTCATCCACTCCACCAACGCCTTGGCCGCTTCCGGGTGCGGCGCGTGCTTGGTCAGGCCAATGCCCGAAAGATTGACGTGTACGCCTCGATCAGCCTGATTCGGCCAGAACAGCTTCACCGCCAGGTCAGGCTTCTGCTTGTGCAGACGGCCGTAGTAGTAAGTGTTGACGATGCCGACGTCGCACTGGCCAGCGTTGATTGCTTCCAATACCGCGACATCATCGGAGAACACGTCGGTGGACAGGTTGTTGACCCAGCCTTTGAGGATCTTCTCGGTTTTCTCGGCGCCATTCACTTCGATCATGGTGGCGGTCAGTGACTGGTTGTAGACCTTCTTCGCCGTACGCAGGCACAGGCGGCCTTCCCAGTTCTTGTCGGCCAGACCTTCGTAAGTGGTCAACTCGCCCGGTTTCACCCGGTCGGTGGAGTACGCGATGGTCCGCGCCCGCAGGCTCAGGCCGGTCCAGGCATGAGAAGCCGCACGGTATTGCGGTGGGATGTTGGTGTCGATGGTTTTCGAAGTGAAAGGTTGCAGGATGCCCATCTGCTCGGCTTGCCACAGGTTGCCGGCATCGACGGTCAGCAGCAGGTCGGCGGTGGCGTTCTCGCCCTCGGCCTTGATGCGCTGCATCAGCGGGGCTTCCTTGTCGGTGATGAACTTCACCTGTACGCCGGTTTTCGCGGTGTAGGCGTCGAACACCGGTTTGATCAGCTCGTCGATACGCGAGGAGTAAACCACCACCTCGTCAGCGGCCTGGGCGACGGTGCTGCCGATCAGGGTCAGGGCGAGTGCTGTCAGTAGACGCTTCGGTGCCAACATGGGAGCGATCTCTCGATTCGAAAAGTGAGACCAAATGATAAGGACTCACATTTACCTTCTCAATCGAACAGTTTGCGGAGGAGTTACCAGATGTTGCATGGCTAGGGATGTGTAGCGGATGTGTCGACGCCTTCGCGGGCAAGCCTCGCTCCTACAGGTTTTGTGTTGTACGCCAATGTCGCGATCAACTCGAAACCTGTAGGAGCGAGGCTTGCCCGCGAAGGGGCCATCAGCTCCAGCGAAAGTCAGGCCTTGGCCAGAGCCGGCAGATCCCCGGTCAACCCCAACGCCTCACGCACAAACAACGCCTTGGCCTCCGGCATCTGCTCGACGATCTTCAAACCGGTATTACGCAACCAGCGCACCGGCAGCGGATCCGCCTGGAACAAGCGCTCGAAGCCTTCCATCGCGGCCATCAACGCCAGGTTATGCGGCATGCGCCGACGCTCGTAACGGCTCAGCACTTTCGCATCCGCCAACCGCTCACCCCGTTCGGCCGCTTGCAGCAGCACTTCAGCCAGGACCGCGGCATCCAGGAAACCGAGGTTCACCCCCTGCCCGGCCAACGGGTGAATGGTGTGCGCCGCGTCGCCGATCAGCGCCAGACCTTCGGCCACATACCGCTTGGCATGACGTTGGCGCAGCGGCACGCACAGACGTGGGTCGGCGCTCAGCACCGTACCGAGCCGGCCTTCAAAGGCGCGTTCCAGTTCGAGGCAAAACGCTGTGTCGTCCAGCGCCATCAGCCGTTCGGCTTCGCTCGGCGTGGTCGACCAGACAATCGAACACCAATCCTGCTGGCCGTCGCGCTCCAGCGGCAGAAACGCCAAGGGACCGTTGTCGGTGAAGCGCTGCCAGGCCGTCATTTGATGAGGCCTGGTGCTGCGCACACTGGTCACGATCGCATGGTGCAGATAATCCCACTCGCGCGTGGCCACCCCGGCCAGGCGCCGAACCGCCGAGTTGGCGCCATCCGCCGCAATCACCAGCGGCGCACGCAAGGTGCGGCCATCGGCGAGCGTCAGCAGCCAGTCATCGCCGGAGCGGCGCATCTGCTCCAGGCGCGCATTGGCCAGCATCCCGAGGTCGCAGTCGTGCAAACGGTCGAGCAAGGCGTCCTGAACCACGCGGTTCTCGACGATATGCCCGAGCACCTCGGCATGCACGCTGGCGGCGGAAAAGTGGATCTGCCCGGTGCCGCTGCCGTCCCAGACATGCATGTCGGTGTACGGGCTGCTGCGCCGGCTCGCGATGCCGTCCCACACGCCGAGGCGTTCAAGAATCCGCTGGCTGGCCGCCGACAACGCGCTCACGCGCGGTTCGAACGGCGCTTGCCCGTCGAAGGGTTTGACGCTCATCGGGCTGCCGTCCAGCAGCAGGACTTCCAGCCCGCTGTCCTGTAACGCCAGCGCCAGGGCGCTGCCGACCATTCCGGCCCCGACAATCAGCAGATCTGCGCGCATGTCCATGCTTTAAGCCTGTCTCGCTTGCGGCTTGAGCCGCACGTAAAGGGTTTTCTGGACCCGCGCCACCAAGGTGCCGGCGCCGTCGTGGATATCGACCTGCAATTGCGGCAGGTATTTTTCGCCGTTCGCCGTTTGCCGGCGGACCTCGTCGAGCAAGGTCTCGTCGACCCTGAAGTTGGCGAACACCGGGCCTTTGCCCGGCGAGATGAAATCGATGTCTGCCGTTTTGTCCCAGACGATGTAATTGCGTCCGAGGTTTTCCATCAGCATCAGCATGTAGAACGGATCGACCATCGAATACAGGCTGCCACCGAACTGCGTGCCGACGTAATTGCGGTTGTACCTGCCCAGGCCCATGGACACCGTGATGTCCCGGAAATCATCGCTGATGTGCCGCACGCGAACCCCGGCGCCCAGGTACGGCGGGTAGAAGGTCATGATCCAACGCATCAACCGCGCTTTGCCGAACCTGCTCGTCAGCCACTTACGCATCTGGACGCGTACCCAGGCCCATGGCCTGTCGGGCGAACCAGCGCTTGGCCGGCGGCAGCAGATCGAGGCCGAGCAGGCCGATGTTACGGCCCAGCGAAACCAGCGGTTGAGTGCTGCCGAACAACCGCGTGACCTGATCGGAGAAGCCCACGGTCAGGTTCTGATCCATCCGCTGGCGTTCGCGGTAAGCCTGCAAGGTCGCGAAATCGCCGAGCGAGGTCTCGCTCGCCAGCAGCGCATCCGCCAACGCTTGCGCATCACGCAGCGACAGGTTGAAACCCTGGCCGGCAATGGGGTGCAGGCTGTGGGCGGCGTTGCCGAGGATCGCCAGATGCGGACGCACCTGCTCCTCGGCTTCGATCAGCGTCAACGGATAAAGATGCCGTGCGCCGACCTGTTTCAACGTGCCGAGGCGGTAACCGAACACGCCCTGCAATTCGCTGAGGAAACTGCGTTCATCCAGGGCCGCAAGCCGTTGCGCGTCCATGCCCAGACGGGTCCAGACCAATGCGCAACGATTTTCCGGCAACGGCAACAACGCCATCGGACCGTCGTCGGTGAAACGCTCGAACGCCATGCCGTTGTGCGCTTCGCTCGGAGTAATGTTGGCGATCAGCGCGCTCTGGTTGTACGGGCGCTTTTTGATGCCGATCCCCAGTTGCTCGCGCAGACCGGAACGGCCGCCATCAGCGAGCACTGCGAGGTCGCACTCCAGCATTGTTTCGTCGCTGAGGGTCAGGCGATAGCCGTCGGTCAGCGGTTCCATGCGCGTGACTTCCGCCGGGCAGCGCCAAGTGACCACGTCCTTGTCCAGACCTTGCCAGAGGCATTGGCCAAGCCAGGCGTTTTCCACCACATACCCCAGCGCCGGCACACCCTCTTCCATCGCCGACAAGCGCGCGGTGGAGAAACGGCCACGGTCGGAAACGTGAATCTGCTTGATCGGCTCGGCACGGCGGGAGATTTCCTGCCACACGCCCAACCGTTGATAAATCTGTTTGGCACCGTAGGACAACGCCGAAGAACGGGCGTCGTAGCTCGGTTGATAGGTGTGGCCGGGGGCAAACGGTTCGATCAGCACGATCTTCCAGCCGCGCGCCTTGGCTCCGGCCTGCAAGGCCAACGCCAGGCTGGCACCGACCAGGCCGCCACCGATAATTGCCAGATTGACTCGACTCATGCTGCTTTTGTCCGCGCTTGCGCCATCAAGGCTTCAATCTCGGCGACCGTTTTCGGTACGCCATTGGTCAGGATTTCACAGCCGGTTTTGGTGACCACGACGTCGTCCTCGATGCGCACGCCAATGCCGCGCCATTTCTTCGCTACGTTCTGGTTGTCCGGGGCGATGTAGATCCCCGGTTCCACGGTCAGCGCCATGCCGACTTCCAGCACGCGCCATTCGCCGCCGACCTTGTACTCGCCGACGTCATGCACATCCATGCCCAGCCAGTGGCCGGCGCGGTGCATGTAAAACGCTTTATAGGCTTCGCTGGCGATCAGTTCGTCGACGTTGCCCTGCAACAGGCCCAACTTCACAAGACCGGTGGTAATCACCCGGACCGTGGCTTCGTGCGCCTGATTCCAGTGTTTGTTCGGGGCGATTTCGGCAAAGGCTGCTTCCTGTGAAGCCAGCACCAACTCGTAGATCGCCTTCTGTTCCGCTGAATACTTGCCGTTGACCGGCCAGGTGCGCGTGATGTCGCTGGCGTAGCAGTCGATCTCGCAACCGGCGTCGATCAGCACCAGATCGCCGTCCTTGAGCACCGCGTCATTCTGCTGGTAATGCAGGATGCAGCTGTTGCGCCCCGCCGCGACGATCGAACCATACGCCGGCATCTTCGCCCCGCCCTTGCGGAACTCGTAATCAAGCTCGGCTTCAAGGCTGTACTCATGCAACCCGGCCCGGCTGGCCTGCATCGCGCGAATATGCGCCTGAGCGGAAATCCGCGCGGCTTCGCGCATCACCTTCACTTCTGCCGCCGATTTATACAGGCGCATGTCGTGCAGCAGATGATCCAGCGCAACGTATTCGTTCGGCGGCTGCGCACCGAGGTGCGCCTTGGAGCGGATCACGTTGATCCATTCCATCAGGTGGCGATCGAATTCCGGGTTGCTGCCCATGGCCGAATACACTCGGTCGCGTCCTTCGATCAGGCCCGGCAGGATGTCGTCGATGTCAGTGATGGGGAAAGCGTCGTCGGCACCGAAGTCGCGGATCGCGCCTTCCTGACCGGCACGCAGGCCGTCCCAGAGTTCTCGCTCGGCGTTGCGCTCACGGCAAAACAGCAGGTATTCGCCATGCTCACGACCCGGCATCAGCACGATAACGGCTTGAGGCTCGGGGAAACCGCTGAGGTACTGGAAGTCGCTGTCCTGGCGGTAAACATGCTCGACGTCGCGGTTGCGGATGGCGACCGCGGCGGCGGGCAGGATCGCGATGCTGTTGGGTTCCATCTGCGCCATCAAGGCCTTGCGGCGACGGCTGTATTCCGATTTCGGGATATGAATCATGGGCAGATGGCTTTTCCTGGCTCGCGATTAATGCAACGACGGTTTGGCGGCAGCCGGCGCGTCTGGCTTGCGGGTTTCCGAGAACAGCAGCAGCGGCGCGACACGCAGGTACTCCATGACTTCCATGTAGTCGCTTTCGCCGTCGTCGGACTCTTCCAGCGCGTCTTGCACCTGGGAAATGGCCGCCAGATCCTGCAACACTTCGGTGGCCTCGGTGCTGAGCATACTGCTGTCGCGGCAGTTCAGACCGAAACCGCTGAGGAAGCCCTGGCACCATTGACCCAGTGCAGCGGCACGGTCAGCCAGCGGCGCGTCATCGGTCGGCAGCAGCAGAACGACAGTCACGTCGTCGCCGGTGAGTTCGCCCTTGACCATCTCTTGCAAGCCGATCAAGGCATTGCGAACGTTGTCTTGCGGCTCGCCTTCGAGCAGCTCGGCGGCATCGATCAGCCACTCTTCTGCATTGAAACCGGCACCGGCGCAACTGCGACCGAGCAGCAGGCCATGCAGTTCGGCAGGCGAGACGTTGTGACCGCTGGAAGTCAGCAGGGTGGCGAAGGCTTGGTACGGAGAATTCTGAATGGGCATGGGCAGCTAGGCGCCAGACGGCGCTATGTCTAGAATGAAGGCCTTGTATCCTACATCGACTACCCCTGTAGGAGCGAGCTTGCTCGCGATGAACCCGAGAACGCCGCTGGGTGTCAGGGACCCAGCGTTATCGTTGGCGACCATCGCGAGCAAGCTCGCTCCTACGGCTCAACACCCATCAGACATTTCAGTGGACACAATGGAAGACACCGACCTGCAAGCGCTGATGGCCAGACTCGAACTGCTAATTGATCGAGTCGAGCAACTTAAGAGTCAAAATGGACTCCTACTAGCTCAGGAAAAAACCTGGCGCGAGGAACGCGCTCACCTCATTGAAAAGAACGAAATCGCCCGGCGTAAGGTCGAATCGATGATTTCGCGCCTCAAGGCCCTGGAGCAAGACTCATGAGTTCAAGCAATAGCGTCACCGTGCAGATCCTCGACAAAGAATATTCGATCATTTGCCCCCAGGAAGAGCGCAGCAACCTGGTGAGCGCCGCCCGTTACCTGGACGGCAAGATGCGCGAGATCCGCAGCAGCGGCAAAGTCATCGGCGCAGATCGCATCGCCGTGATGGCTGCGCTGAACATCACGCACGACCTTCTGCACAAGGAAGAGCGGCCGGATGTACAGGTCAGCGGTTCGACCCGCGAGCAGGTGCGCGACCTGCTGGATCGCGTCGATCTGGTGCTCGCCACCGATCCAGACGTCACCAAGGGCTGATTCGTCCGACCGCTTGGGTTATACTCGCAACACTCCCTGGGGTGCTTGCCAGTTGACCACGTCCCTGAGCCGATTCGCACTACCCTGGAGGCTGCACGTTGGGCTGGTGTGCATGTCCGCTAGACGGAAAGCCTTAAAGCCTACTGCATCTTCCACCTTGAACTTTCGGGTTCAAGGGCTAAGTCAGCAGCGGTTCATCCGGGGAGCCTGATTCCAGTCCGATGCCGGTTTAAATACCGGCATCGGCTTTTTTACGGGTACGCTTTGTGTACCCGCACTGCCGAAGCCCGAATCCATGACCGAACCTGCGCTGCTGCCCCGCCCGCAACTTCGACGCATGCTGCGCAAGGCCCGCCGCGCACTGACAGCCAGTCAGCAGCGCCAGGCCGCTCGCGGGCTGTACAAGCAATTGGCCCAGCAGCCGTTGTTTCGCCGCGCCAAACATATCTCGCTCTATTTACCCACCGACGGTGAAATCGATCCGCGCCTGTTGCTGCGCGCCGCACAACGTCGGGGCAAGGCGACTTACCTGCCGGTGCTCAGCGCCTGGCCGCGAACCAAAATGGTGTTCCAGCGGATTCGCCCCGGCGAAAAGCTCCAACCCAATCGCTTCCGTATTCTCGAACCCAGGCACAACCTCGCCCGACAACGCAAAGTCTGGGCGCTCGATCTGGTGCTGTTGCCGCTCGTGGGATTCGACGATGTCGGTGGCCGACTCGGCATGGGTGGTGGTTTCTACGACCGGAGCCTGGCGTATCTGGCGCGGAGGAAAAACTGGCGCAAGCCGACGCTATTGGGGCTGGCCCATGAATGTCAGAAGGTCGGAAGACTGGCTCAGGCGAGCTGGGATGTGCCGTTGCAAGGAACGGTTACAGACAAGGCGTGGTATTTCGCAGACTAGACGCCACTCGAATCAGCGGCGTCGAAAAGACAGGTTCAGCGCTTGAAGGCTGACGGCTGTTGTTGCTGCGCGATTTCAATCGGCGCATCGGTCTTGTTGCTCCACAAGCTTTGGGCATAGCCAGTGGTCACGACGCCAAGGCCGAACAAAATAACCAAAATCCATAGTAAATCCGGTTTGCGTTTCATCGATTGCCCCCCAAAGGCACATCAATACGATGACAGCAGCGGTTTCCGTTGTAGGTGTAGGCCGTGCAGCAGCGTCAAGCTTAGAAGGCCGGCATTTTGCGACAACGTGAACCGACACGCAAACGCTGGCGTCAACCGACCGTCGGTTTGTCATAAAATCGCCCGACAACTTGTCCACCTGACTCGCAAGGAGCAAAAACCATGGCCTATTGGCTGATGAAATCCGAGCCCGACGAGCTCTCGATCAAAGGTCTGGAGAAGCTCGGCAACGCGCGCTGGGATGGGGTTCGCAACTATCAGGCGCGTAACTTTTTGCGTGCGATGGCGGTCGGCGACGAGTTCTTCTTCTATCACTCCAGCTGCCCGGAGCCCGGGATTGCCGGGATCGGGAAGATTGTCGAAGCGGCGTATCCGGACCCAACGGCGCTGGAGCCGGAGAGTCATTATTACGACCCGAAGGCCAGCGCCGAGAAAAACGCCTGGAGCGCGATTGATGTCGCGCATGTGGAGACGTTTTCCAGGGTGTTGAAGCTGGATTATTTGAAGCAGCAGACTGCGTTGGCGGAGATGCCGCTGGTGCAGAAGGGTTCGCGGTTGTCGGTGATGCCTGTTACCGCTGAACAGTGGGCGGCGGTGATTGCGTTGCGCTGACACGCTTTTTGTAGGAGCCGGCTTGCTGGCGATGGCGATGTAACAATCAATATGGATGTTGAATGTTAAACCGCTATCGCCAGCAAGCCGGCTCCTACAAATCCAGCATTACTGGATAATCAGGTTGTTGAACAACAAATCCTCAACCACCGGTTTGCCGGTTTCATCGCTCATGATCTGCTGGGTTTGCTTCAACGCTTCCTGACGCAGCTTTTCCTTCCCCTCGATGCTGTTCATCGCCTCGGTGGTTTGCTGGGTGAACAACGCCACCAGTTGATTGCGAATCAACGGTTCATTGGCCTTCACCTGTTTGGCCGCCTCATCACCAGTGACCCGCAATGCTACGTCAGCCTTGAAGACCTTCAACTTCGCCGTGCCATCCAACCCATAGTTGCCCACGAATGGCGGGCTCAGGGTGAGGTAGCTGACTTTCGGGGCTTCACCTTCTTTGGCGGCTTCTTCAGCCACTGCTGCCACAGGCAGAGACAGGGCCAGCAACAACATGATCCACGCTTTCACAATTCGCTCCTTATCCGGTTTGCGGCCTAGCATAACGACCCGCCGCGCAAGCACAAGCTTATGGCTGACTATCAGGGCGGGGCATGCTCGTTGACCCGTCGACTCACACACCTACACTTATCGGCCATCACTCCCAAAGGAATAGCCCTGATGAAAGCCGTGCTGTGCAAAGCCTTCGGTCCTGCCGAATCGCTGGTGCTGGAAGACGTCGCCAGTCCTGTCGCGAAGAAGAATGAAATCCTGCTGGACGTGCACGCCGCCGGGGTGAATTTCCCGGACACGCTGATCATCGAGGGCAAATACCAGTTCAAGCCGCCCTTCCCGTTTTCGCCGGGCGGCGAAGCGGCTGGCGTGGTCAGCGCAGTGGGCGAAAAAGTCAGCCACCTGAAAGTCGGCGATCGGGTCATGGCCCTCACCGGTTGGGGCAGTTTCGCCGAACAGGTCGCGGTGCCAGGCTACAACGTGCTGCCGATCCCGACCTCCATGGACTTCAACACCGCTGCCGCATTCAGCATGACTTACGGCACTTCAATGCACGCGCTCAAGCAACGCGGCAACCTGCAACCGGGTGAAACCCTGCTGGTGCTCGGTGCTTCTGGCGGTGTCGGCCTGGCCGCCGTGGAAATCGGCAAAGCCATGGGCGCCCGCGTGATTGCTGCCGCCAGCAGTGCCGAAAAACTGGCCGTGGCCAAGGCTGCCGGTGCCGATGAACTGATCAACTACACCGAAACCAGCCTCAAGGACGAAATCAAACGCCTGACCGATGGCCAAGGTGCGGACGTGATCTACGACCCGGTCGGCGGCGACCTGTTCGACCAGGCCATCCGCGCCATCGCCTGGAACGGCCGGTTGCTGGTGGTCGGTTTCGCCAGCGGCCGCATTCCGGAATTGCCGGTGAACCTCGCACTGCTCAAGGGTGCAGCGGTGGTCGGCGTGTTCTGGGGCTCCTTCGCCCAGCGCCAACCGCAAGACAACGCGGCGAACTTCCAGCAATTGTTTGGCTGGTTCGCCGAGGGCAAGCTGAAGCCGCTGGTGTCGCAGGTGTACCCGCTGAGCAACGCGGCGCAGGCGATCAATGATCTTGGCCAGCGCAAGGCGGTCGGGAAAGTGGTGGTGCAGGTTCGCTGAGTCGCAGCAGGATACAAAAAGGCCAGAACAACTGATGAGGTTGTTCTGGCCTTTTCGATTACATGACCAGCAGAAAGACAGCGCTCCAAACTTTTCGTCAAAGCAACTCACGAATTTCCTTCGGAAGAAAATGCACGTACCGCGTCGCTTGATGCGTATTCATTTCCCAAAGTCCCGCCCTACGCCGGGCATCGCTGCGCCATAAAAGGTTGTGAGCTAACAATTCCCACAGCGCCCTTCACTTATACCTGAGCGACATGTTCGTAAAGGAACATGCAATCTCCAACATTTCCGCTGTTTGGTCGATGTGAACCAGTGCTATTTTCGGTAACGAAACTGTAACATTCGCATCCGCAGTCAAAACAAGAAATCTGGAGCTCTTGAATGTTTGCTTTCTTTCGTCCTGCCGCACATCAGGCTCCATTGCCTGAAGAAAAAATAGACAGCGCCTACCGACGGCATCGCTGGCAGATCTTCGCCGGCATATTCATCGGCTACGCGGGTTACTACCTGCTGCGCAAAAACTTCTCCCTGGCCATGCCCTATCTGATCGAAGAGGGCTATACCCGCGGTGAGCTGGGCCTGGCGTTGTCGGCGATTGCTATCGCCTACGGCTTGTCCAAGTTCCTGATGGGCATTGTTTCCGACCGTTCCAACCCACGCTTCTTCCTGCCGTTCGGCTTGCTGGTTTCGGCTGGCGTGATGTTCATTTTCGGTTTTGCGCCCTGGGCCACGTCCAGCGTGACCATCATGTTCATCCTGCTATTTATCAATGGATGGGCGCAGGGCATGGGTTGGCCGCCGAGTGGCCGGACCATGGTCCACTGGTGGTCGCAGAAGGAACGCGGGGGCGTGGTGTCCCTGTGGAACGTGGCGCACAACGTCGGTGGTGGTTTGATCGGCCCGCTGTTCCTGCTCGGCATGGGCCTGTTCAATGACTGGCACGCGGCGTTTTACGTGCCTGCGGCAGTGGCCATGGCCGTGGCGGTATTTGCCTTCGCCACCATGCGCGACACGCCGCAATCGGTTGGCCTGCCACCGATCGAGAAGTACAAGAACGACTACCCGGAAGGCTACGACGCCAGTCACGAAGAAGAATTCAGCGCCAAGGAAATCTTCGTCAAATACGTACTGCGCAACAAAATGCTCTGGTACATCGCCATGGCTAACGTCTTTGTCTACCTGCTGCGTTACGGCGTGCTGGACTGGGCACCGACCTACCTCAAGGAAGCCAAAGGTTTCAGCGTGGATAAAACCTCGTGGGCCTATTTCCTTTACGAGTGGGCAGGTATTCCCGGGACGCTTCTGTGCGGCTGGATGTCGGACAAGATCTTCCGTGGCAACCGTGGCCTGACCGGCATGGTGTTCATGGCGTTGGTGACCGTGGCGACGCTGGTTTACTGGCTCAACCCGGCCGGCAACCCGACGGTCGACATGATCGCGCTGATCTCGATTGGTTTCCTGATCTACGGCCCGGTGATGCTGATCGGTTTGCAAGCGCTGGAACTGGCGCCGAAGAAAGCCGCCGGTACGGCAGCGGGCTTCACGGGTCTGTTCGGTTACCTGGGTGGTTCAGTCGCGGCCAGTGCAGCCATGGGCTACACCGTGGACCATTTCGGCTGGGACGGCGGTTTCGTCTTGCTGATCGGCGCGTGCCTGCTGGCAATGGCCTTCCTTGCGCCAACCTTGTGGCACAAGCAGATCGCCAGTCAGACCCGCGAAGCCATCGCCTGATCGACCTTTGATTTGCAGCGCTTGAGCCGCGCCTCCAGATTCCGATCTGGCATGGCGTGGCTACGCAGGGCGTTGGCGGTCTGCTCGACATAATCGCGAGTGGTGCCGTAACGCCCGCAAGCGTTTTCGAACACGTGGCTCAGCACGTGATCCGGCAGGTTGCCGGCATAGCTGGGCAGGTGTCGCTCCAACACGAATCCCAATGCCTGAACCTGATTGCCATCTTCGAGACGGCAGTTCAACCAGTGTGGGCGATAAGAAGGGAATGGCATTTCGCGCTGCCACAAGGCATACAGCGACGCTTCGAGTTGTTCTTCGGGCAAGCGATAAGCGAAGCCGCTGCAAGAGCCGCCGCGATCCAGGCCAAATACCAGCCCCGGTACTTCCGGCGTGCCGCGATGTTCGTGGGACCACAGGTACAAACCGCGATGGTAGCCATGCACCCGGCCGCGAACCCGTTCAACCGCTGCGCACTCAGGGCGCCAGATCAGCGAGCCGTAAGCGAACAGCCAGACCGGCCCACCCTTGTGGCGCGCCATGGTCGACTGCATCGAGCTGAGCAATTGTTCGTGCGTCAGCTGCGGCCCCAGATCGAGCCGCGGAGGGTAAGCCAGATTCATAAAAGCAGATTCAATGGCGCTCATGGCGAATAGCGTTCAGCTCCCCGCGGGTGATGAATTACTTAATAGAACGCACCGCTGTAACAATAAGGCACATATGTTTTAAGGCAATTTAAGTGCCACGGCACAGTTCTTAATTAATTGCCTGGATGCGATATAACCTACCGGTATTTATATAAATCTATAAATACCGATCGGCTATATATGAAGTTATATGTAGGAGCGAGCCTGCTCGCGATGGAGGCAGGGACAACGCGTTCATGCTGCTGCAGCGCGTTATCGTTGACCGCCATCGCGAGCAGGCTCGCTCCTACAGGGGAAGCGTCATCCTCTGGGTGCGTAGGCAAACACATCGGCACGCATCTGATGGGCATCCATCCCGGCGTTGACCAACGCGTCCAGCGTCCCGTAGACCATCGCCGGTGAGCCGCTGGCGTATACATGCAGCGCTTTCAGATCCGGAAAATCCTCGCACACCGCCTCATGCAACATCCCGCAGCGCCCCTTCCAGCCACATTGATCGCTGACGACTTTATGCAGGAACAGATTCGGCAGTTTCTGCCATTCGTCCCAATGCTCGATCTCATAAAAGTCTTCAGGGCGACGCACGCCCCAGTACAGGTGCACCGGATGCTTGAAACCCGACGCCCGGCAATGTTCGATCAGGCTATGGATCTGGCCCATGCCGGTGCCCGCAGCGATCAGCACCAGCGGACCGTCCGGCAACTCTGCCAGATGGGTATCGCCGAAGGGCATTTCAATCCGCACCATCGGATTGCGTTGCAGTTGCTCGATCAGGCTCAGCGCACTGCTTTCGCGCGCCAGTACGTGAATTTGCAGATCACGCCCCGCATGCGGTGCCGAGGCCAGGGAAAATGCGGATTTTTCGCCGTTCTCACGCTCGATCATCAAATACTGACCAGCGTGATAACGCGGCGGCTTGCCGGCTGGCGCGCGAAAACTCACGCGCCAGGTATCGCCGCCGACATCCTTGCACTCAATGACCTGACACGAGACGCTGCGCACCGGCAATTCTCCCAGCGCGAGCACGCCATCCCACAGCACAATGCAGTCTTCCAGCGGCTCTGCTATGCAAGTGTAGAACTCGCCATGGTCGCGCACACCACCGGCCTGCTCGACTCGTCCTTCCACCAGCAGCGCGGCGCACACATGGCAATTGCCGTTGCGACAGCTTTGCGGGCATTCATAGCCCAGACGGCGTGCGCCATCGAGAATCCGCTCGCCGGGCAGTATCTCTAGCACTGCTCCGGAGGGCTGCAAAGTTACACGCATCAATCTATTCCTAACTGATTCCAGATGGCATCGATCCGTTGGGTGACGGCTTCATCCTTGACGATCACCCGGCCCCACTCGCGTGTGGTTTCGCCGGGCCATTTATGCGTGGCATCGAGCCCCATTTTCGAACCCAGGCCGGACACCGGCGAGGCGAAATCGAGGTAGTCGATCGGCGTGTTGTCGATCATCACCGTGTCGCGCTTGGGGTCCATGCGCGTGGTGATGGCCCAGATCACGTCGTTCCAGTCCCGTGCGTTGATATCGTCGTCAGTGACGATAACGAACTTGGTGTACATGAACTGTCGCAAAAACGACCAGACACCGAGCATTACCCGCTTGGCATGGCCGGGATACGACTTCTTCATGGTCACGATGGCCATGCGGTACGAGCAGCCTTCAGGCGGCAGGTAGAAGTCGGTGATCTCCGGGAACTGCTTCTGCAGGATCGGCACGAACACTTCGTTCAGCGCGACACCGAGAATCGCCGGCTCATCCGGCGGACGACCGGTGTAGGTGCTGTGGTAGATCGGTTTGATCCGGTGGGTAATGCGCTCGACGGTGAACACCGGGAAACTGTCGACTTCGTTGTAATAACCGGTGTGGTCGCCGTACGGACCTTCGTCGGCCATTTCGCCTGGATGGATCACGCCTTCAAGGATGATCTCGGCGGTGGCCGGCACTTGCAGGTCGTTGCCGCGGCACTTCACCAGTTCGGTGCGATTTCCGCGCAGCAAACCGGCGAAAGCGTATTCGGAAAGGCTGTCCGGCACTGGCGTCACAGCGCCGAGGATGGTCGCCGGGTCAGCGCCGAGCGCCACGGACACCGGGAACGGCTGGCCCGGATGCTTCTCGCACCACTCGCGGTAATCCAGCGCGCCGCCACGGTGGCTGAGCCAACGCATGATGACCTTGTTGCGACCGATCACTTGCTGACGGTAGATGCCGAGGTTCTGCCGGTCCTTGTTCGGGCCTTTGGTGACGGTCAGGCCCCAGGTGATCAGCGGGCCGACGTCGCCCGGCCAGCAGGTCTGTACCGGGAGCATCGCGAGGTCGACGTCGTCGCCCTCGATGACCACTTCCTGGCACACCGCGTCTTTGACGACTTTGGGCGCCATGGCGATGATCTTGCGGAAGATCGGCAGCTTCGACCAAGCGTCCTTCAAGCCTTTCGGCGGCTCGGGTTCCTTGAGGAACGCCAGCAGCTTGCCGATCTCGCGCAGTTCGCTCACCGCTTCTGCGCCCATGCCCAGCGCAACACGCTCGGGGGTGCCGAACAGATTGCCGAGGACGGGAATGTCATAGCCCGTCGGGTTCTCGAAAAGCAGGGCCGGACCTTTGGCACGCAAGGTGCGGTCACAGACCTCGGTCATTTCGAGCACCGGGGACACCGGAACCTGGATGCGCTTGAGTTCGCCGCGCTGTTCCAGGCCGCTGATAAAGTCGCGCAAGTCGCGATACTGCATGCGTGAGCCTCGTGTTGGCCGTGGCGTTCGGGGGCTGGCAGTTTAGCGCCGAACCCCTCTGTTCAGAACAACGAAGTGCCGTTCATCAAAAATCAGATAGCAAAAAGCCGGGTTTCCCCGGCTTTTGCTGGTCTATCGACTTACTTGCGTTTCATCGACAGGAAGAACTCATCGTTGGTCTTGGTCGTTTTCAGCTTGTCGACCAGGAACTCGATGGCAGCGATCTCGTCCATCGGGTGCAGCAACTTGCGCAGGATCCACATGCGCTGCAACTCGTCGTCGGCTGTCAGCAACTCTTCGCGGCGGGTGCCGGAACGGTTGATGTTGATGGCCGGGAAGACGCGTTTTTCAGCGATACGGCGATCCAGCGGCAGTTCCATGTTGCCCGTGCCTTTGAATTCTTCGTAGATCACTTCGTCCATCTTCGAGCCGGTTTCAACCAGCGCGGTGGCGATGATGGTCAGCGAACCGCCTTCTTCGATGTTCCGCGCGGCACCGAAGAAACGTTTCGGTTTCTCCAGGGCGTGAGCATCGACACCACCGGTGAGCACTTTGCCGGAGCTCGGGATCACGGTGTTGTAGGCGCGAGCCAGACGGGTGATGGAGTCGAGCAGGATCACCACGTCTTTCTTGTGTTCGACCAGGCGCTTGGCCTTCTCGATCACCATTTCGGCAACCTGCACGTGGCGGGTTGGCGGCTCGTCGAACGTCGAGGCAACCACTTCGCCGCGCACGGTGCGCTGCATTTCGGTTACTTCTTCCGGACGTTCGTCGATCAGCAATACGATCAGATGAACTTCAGGGTTGTTACGTGCGATGTTCGCCGCAATGTTCTGCAGCATGATCGTTTTACCGGCTTTCGGCGGTGCAACGATCAGACCGCGCTGGCCTTTACCGATCGGGGCGCACAGGTCGATGACACGACCGGTCAAGTCTTCGGTGGAACCGTTGCCGGCTTCCATCTTCATGCGCACAGTCGGGAACAGCGGGGTCAGGTTCTCGAAGAGAATCTTGTTTTTCGCGTTCTCGGGACGATCGTAGTTGATCGTGTCGACCTTGAGCAGCGCGAAATAACGCTCGCCTTCCTTTGGAGGGCGGATCTTGCCAACGATGGTGTCACCGGTGCGCAAGTTGAAACGGCGGATCTGGCTCGGCGAGACGTAGATATCGTCCGGGCCGGCGAGATAGGAAGCGTCAGCGGAGCGCAGGAAGCCGAAGCCGTCCTGGAGAATCTCCAGCACGCCATCACCGGAGATTTCCTCGCCGCTTTTAGCGTGCTTTTTGAGCAGGGAGAAAATCACGTCCTGCTTGCGCGAACGGGCCATATTTTCTATGCCCATCTGTTCGGCCAATTCGAGCAGTTCGGTAATCGGCTTTTGCTTGAGTTCAGTCAGATTCATATAGGAATGACGTAATCATTTATGGAGGGGGGGAAATTAAGCTTTTGGCTTAATGAGGCCGCGCCGCGGAGAAGGCGACAGGATCGCGTACTTATTCGAAAAGGAGTGCGTCGGCGACGGCTAGCAGGGGGCAGTGGAGAAACCAGTGCGGGGCCGAATGTAACACCTGAGTTTCGGAGCGTCTAGCCCTCAATAACGAAAAAGCCCCGCAATATGCGGGGCCTTTTTTCGGACACTTTACAAACGACGCTTAGATGTTGGCGTCGAGGAAAGCAGCCAGTTGCGACTTCGACAGTGCGCCGACCTTGGTCGCTTCAACGTTGCCGTTCTTGAACAGCATCAGGGTCGGGATACCACGCACGCCATGCTTGGCCGGGGTTTCCTGGTTTTCGTCGATGTTCAGTTTGGCAACGGTAAGCTTGCCTTTGTAGGTTTCAGCAATCTCGTCCAGAACAGGAGCGATCATTTTGCAAGGGCCGCACCACTCAGCCCAGTAGTCGACCAGTACAGCGCCTTCGGCCTTGAGTACGTCGGCCTCGAAGCTAGCGTCGCTAACGTGTTTGATAAGATCGCTGCTCATGGAAGTCTCCAGGTTGTAAGCAAAAAAACGTGGCCCATCATAGCCGCCCTTCCCTCGTTCAGGAAGGTGCAGATGATTGAGTCTCACTATGGTGGTGCATGAGTTTGGGTATAGCTCAAGTCAGGATGTGGCGGGAGAGACGAAGGCAATTCCGGTGCGCAGGGCAGCGTTGCGCACATGTTCGTGCATGGCCTTCTGCGCCGCGCCGGACGAACGCCGGGCCAGTGCACGGAGGATTTTGCGGTGCTCGTGCCAGGTTTCCATGGCCCGTTCGGCCCGGATGAACGGTAGCTTCTGGCTCTCCAGGAAAATGTCGGCGCTGGCCGTCAGGATGCTCAGCATCGCCTGATTACCGCTGGCCAGCAGGATGCGCCGGTGAAACTCGAAGTCCAGGCGCGCCGCCGCCTCGAAGTCACCCACCTTCAGTTCATTGCGCATCGCAGCGACGTTGTCCTCCAAAGTATCGAGCTCATCGGTGCTCAACGTCACGGCGGCCAGCCCGGCGGCAAAACCTTCCAGGGCATAGCGCAACTGGAAGATATCCAGCGGTGATGCCTGTGCCGCGAACGGCCAGCTCAGCGCCGCATCCTGGCGAGGCAAGTCCACCGGCGCCTGCACGAAAACGCCTTTGCCCGGCTGAATGCTGATCACGCCCAAGGCACTCAGCGACGACAACGCCTCGCGCAACGACGCCCGACTGACCCCCAATTGCACCGCCAGATCCCGCTGCGAAGGCAAGGCATCCCCCGGCCCGAAACCTTGTTCGGCGATCAGTTTGCGGATGGCTTGCAGCGCCACTTCAGGTACAGCTCGGGAAATCGAATTCATGGTTTTCGGACGAACCAGGCGAATGAGCGGCTAGTTTTAAAGCTATTCGCGGCGCCCGGCAAGTCGTGCCCCACCGGGGTTCGGTAATGACCGACGATGCGCTATCAGAGTGCGAAACACAGACCGACTGTTCAGACCAGTAAGACCGAACAACACCAGTAAAACCGTGGCTTGGCACGGCAAAAACCCAATGTTGGCATGGCCCGTGCTCTGTCGATCCGCAGAAATCATTCCTCGCCGATCCGGAGATTTGCCATGACCCTGCGTTACAGCGCCCTCCTCGCTTCCCTGTTCGCCAGCCTGCTGCTGAGCCAGGTGCCCGCCCACGCCGACGGTCTGGAGGATGTGGTCAAACGCGGCGTCCTCAAGGTTGCCGTGCCTCAGGACTTCCCGCCATTCGGCTCGGTCGGCCCGGACATGAAACCCCGCGGCCTCGATATCGACACCGCCAAACTGCTGGCCGACCAACTCAAGGTCAAGCTTGAACTGACGCCGGTCAACAGCACCAACCGCATCCCGTTCCTGACCACCGGCAAGGTCGATCTGGTGATCTCCAGCCTCGGCAAGAACCCCGAGCGCGAGAAAGTCATCGATTTCTCCAGCGCCTACGCGCCGTTCTACCTCGCGGTGTTCGGCCCGCCGGATGCCGCCATCAAAGGCCTGGACGACCTCAAGGGCAAAACCATCAGCGTCACCCGTGGCGCCATCGAAGACATCGAACTGACCAAAGTCGCCCCCGAAGGCGTCACCATCAAGCGCTTCGAAGACAACAACTCGACCATCGCAGCCTACCTCGCCGGACAGGTTGACCTGATCGCCAGCGGCAACGTGGTGATGGTCGCGATCAGCGAGAAAAGCCCGAAACGCGTGCCCGCGCTGAAAGTGAAGCTCAAGGATTCGCCGGTCTACGTCGGCGTAAACAAGAACGAGCCGGCGTTGCTGGGCAAGGTCAACCAGATCCTCGCCACCGCCAAGACTGACGGCGCACTGGAAAAAAACTCACAGACCTGGCTGAAAGAGCCGCTGCCGGCCGATCTCTGATCGTCCCTCGGGAGATTTGATATGGCCTATCAGTTCGACTTTCTGCCGGTGGTGCAAAACACCGACCTGCTCGTGCGCGGTGCGCTGTTCACTCTGGAACTGACGGCCATCGGTGCGGTGCTCGGCGTCGGTCTGGGCATTGTCGGCGCGCTGGTGCGGGCGTGGAATATCCGCCCGTTCTCGGCGATCTTCGGGGTTTACGTCGAGTTGATCCGCAACACGCCGTTCCTGGTGCAGTTGTTTTTCATCTTCTTCGGTTTGCCATCGCTGGGCGTGCAGATTTCCGAATGGCAGGCGGCGGTGCTGGCGATGGTGATCAACCTCGGCGCTTATTCGACCGAGATCATCCGCGCCGGCATTCAAGCGATCCCTCGCGGGCAACTTGAAGCCGCAGCGGCATTGGCGATGACCCGGTTCGAAGCCTTCCGCCATGTGGTCCTGCTACCAGCGCTGGGCAAGGTGTGGCCGGCGCTGAGCAGCCAGATCATCATCGTGATGCTCGGCTCGGCGGTCTGTTCGCAGATCGCCACTGAAGAGCTGAGCTTTGCCGCCAACTTCATTCAGTCGCGCAACTTCCGCGCTTTTGAAACCTACGCCCTGACCACGCTGCTTTATCTGTGCATGGCTTTATTGATCCGCCAATTGCTGAACTGGATCGGTCGTCGTTACATAGCAAGGAGCAGCCAATGAGCGATTTCACGTTCTGGGACATCGTGCGCAACTTGCTCACAGGCCTACAATGGACGCTGGCGCTGTCGCTGGTGGCGTTTATCGGCGGCGGGTTGATCGGGTTGCTGATCATGGTCATGCGCATTTCGAAAAATGCCCTGCCGCGCAACGTTGCACGCACCTACATCGAGCTGTTCCAGGGCACGCCGCTGCTGATGCAGTTGTTCCTGGTGTTTTTCGGGGTGGCGCTGGCCGGGGTGGAAATCTCGGCGTGGATGGCGGCGGCGATTGCCCTGACCCTGTTTACCAGCGCTTACCTGGCGGAGATCTGGCGCGGCTGCGTGGATTCGATCCCCAACGGTCAGTGGGAAGCTTCGTCGAGCCTGGCGCTCAACCCGCTGGAGCAACTGCGCTACGTGATCCTGCCGCAAGCGTTGCGCATCGCCGTGGCGCCGACCGTGGGTTTTTCGGTGCAAGTGGTCAAAGGCACCGCCGTGACCTCGATCATCGGCTTCACCGAACTGACCAAGACCGGCGGGATGCTCGCCAACGCGACCTTCGAACCGTTCATGGTCTACGGCCTCGTCGCCCTCGGCTACTTCCTGCTCTGCTACCCCTTGTCCCTCAGTGCGCGCTACCTGGAAAGGAGACTGCATGCCTCTGCTTAGAATTTCCGCCCTGCATAAATATTACGGCGACCACCATGTACTCAAAGGCATCGACCTCAGCGTCGAGGAAGGCCAGGTGGTGGCGATCATCGGCCGCAGCGGCTCGGGCAAATCGACCTTGTTGCGCACGCTGAACGGCCTGGAGTCGATCAACGACGGCGTGATCGAAGTCGACGGCGAATACCTCGATGCCGCGCGCGCCGATTTACGCAGCCTGCGGCAGAAAGTCGGGATGGTGTTTCAGCAGTTCAACCTGTTCCCGCACCTGACGGTGGGCGAAAACGTGATGCTCGCGCCGCAAGTGGTGCAAAAAGTGCCCAAGGCCAGAGCGGTGGAGTTGGCGCGGGAGATGCTGGAACGGGTCGGGTTGGGCGAGAAGTTTGATGCGTTCCCGGATCGGCTGTCCGGCGGGCAGCAGCAGCGCGTGGCGATTGCCCGGGCGCTGGCGATGTCGCCGAAGGTGTTGCTGTGCGACGAGATCACTTCGGCGCTGGACCCGGAACTGGTCAATGAGGTGCTGAGCGTGGTTCGACAACTGGCCAAGGAGGGCATGACGCTGATCATGGTCACCCATGAAATGCGCTTTGCCCGGGAGGTTGGGGACAAGTTGGTGTTCATGCATCAGGGGAAGGTGCATGAGGTCGGGGATCCGAAGATTCTGTTCGCGAACCCGCAGACGGCGGAGCTGGCGAATTTTATCGGGACGGTCGAGTCGACAGCCTGAAAGACCTTCAGTGGCTGTTATGTCGCCTTCGCGGGCAAGCCTCGCTCCTACAGATTCAGGCTGTTCGCGGAACATTCACCCACCGCCAACCTGTAGGAGCGAGGCTTGCCCGCGAAGGCGTCTGCGAGATCACTACTCTTTCCTGCTCAGGATCAAGGCTTTGAACGCTACGCGTTGGCGTCAGCGTTTGATCGTGGCACGATGTCGAGGTTATCGACCGAGACCCCCTGACCATGCCGCAATCCCAAGCCAAGAATCTGTCCCTGATCGCCGCAATCGACCTGGGCTCCAACAGCTTTCACATGGTCGTGGCCAAGGCCCAGAACGGCGAAATCCGTATTCTCGAGCGTCTCGGGGAGAAGGTTCAGCTGGCCGCCGGCATCGACGAAGAGCGCCACCTCAACGAAGAATCCATGCAGCGCGGGCTCGATTGCCTGAAGCGTTTTGCCCAACTGATCAGCGGTATGCCGCCCGGCGCCGTGCGGATCGTGGGCACCAACGCCTTGCGCGAAGCTCGTAACCGCGTCGAATTCATCCGCCGCGCCGAAGAAATTCTCGGCCACCCGGTGGAAGTCATCTCCGGTCGTGAAGAAGCGCGCCTGATCTACCTCGGCGTGTCGCACACCCTCGCCGATACGCCGGGCAAACGCCTGGTGGCCGACATTGGCGGCGGCAGTACCGAATTCATTATCGGCCAGCGCTTCGAGCCGCTGCTGCGCGAAAGCCTGCAAATGGGCTGCGTCAGCTACACCCAGCGTTATTTCAAGGACGGCAAGATCACCCCGGCCCGCTACGCCCAGGCGTACACGGCGGCGCGGCTGGAGATCATGAGCATCGAACACGCCCTGCATCGCCTGACCTGGGACGAAGCCATCGGCTCCTCGGGCACCATCCGCGCGATCGGCCTGGCGCTGAAAGCCGGCGGTCACGGTACGGGCGAGGTCAACGCCCAAGGCCTGGCGTGGCTCAAGCGCAAGCTGATCAAACTCGGTGATGTCGAGAAAATCGACTTCGAAGGCATCAAGCCTGACCGTCGGGCGATTTTCCCGGCGGGCCTGGCGATTCTCGAAGCGATCTTCGACGCCCTCGAACTGCAACGCATGGACCACTGCGAAGGCGCACTGCGCGAAGGCGTGCTCTATGACCTGTTGGGCCGTCACCATCATGAAGACGTCCGTGAGCGCACGCTCAGCTCGCTGATGGAGCGCTATCACGTCGATCTGGAGCAAGCGGCACGGGTCGAGCGCAAGGCACTGCATGCGTTCGATCAGGTGGCGGAGGATTGGGAGCTGGACGACGGCGTCTGGCGCGAACTGCTCGGCTGGGCTGCCAAGGTCCATGAAGTGGGCCTGGACATCGCTCACTATCAGTATCACAAGCACGGCTCGTACCTGATCGAGCACTCGGACCTCGCCGGGTTCTCCCGCGAAGACCAACTGATGCTCGCGCTCCTGGTGCGTGGCCACCGCCGCAATATTCCCCGGGACCGGTTTGCCGATTTTGGCGACGAAGGCATCAAGCTGATTCGCCTGTGTGTGCTGCTGCGCTTTGCGATCCTGTTCCATCACATCCGCGGCACCCAGGAAATGCCTCAAGTGGCGCTGCACGCCAATGGTGACAGCCTGGAGGTGTTGTTCCCGGAAAACTGGCTGGACGACAACCAGCTGACTCAGGCTGACTTTGCGCTGGAAGCTGAATGGCTGACGCGTGTGGGTTTCGTGCTCAACGTCCGGTAACACCCCGAAAAACGCTCGCCGTACACGGTTCTGTAGGAGCACGGCTTGCCGGCGAAGGCGATTTCGAGGACGCCTTCGCGGGCAAGCCGTGCTCCTACGGGTCTGTGTGCTCAGGCGACACCTGTAGGAGCCGGCTTGCTGCGGGCGGCGTTCCGACGATGGCGATCTCACTGACGCCTTCGCCGGCAAGCCGTGCTCCTACAGGGGGTTGTGGTGGAAACAAAAATGGCGATCCGCAGGGATCGCCATTTTTTTATGCCGTGTGAAGGTTAACGCACCGCCAGAATCGGGCTGCCCAACCGCTCCAGCAACGTGGCCTGCGCACTGCGCGGGTTTTGGTTGCCGGTCGGCGTGTTGCGGATGTAACGACCGTCCGCCTGCAGGCTCCAGCTGTGAGTGTTATCGGTGAGATAAAGCTCCAGCTCTTTCTTGACCCGCATGATCAGCTTCTTGCCTTCCACCGGGAAGCAAGTCTCGACGCGCTTGTCGAGGTTGCGTTCCATCCAGTCGGCACTGGAGAGGAACATCTGCTCTTCACCGCCATTGAGGAAGTAGAAGACCCGGGTGTGTTCCAGGAAGCGGCCGATGATCGAGCGCACGTGGATGTTGTGCGAAACCCCGGCGATTCCCGGACGCAGGCAGCACATGCCGCGCACCACCAGATCGATGCGCACGCCGGACTGGCTGGCCTTGTACAGCGCGCGGATGATCTTCGGATCGGTCAGCGAGTTGAACTTGGCGATGATGTGCGCCGGTTTGCCGTCGAGGGCGAACTGCGTCTCCCGGGCAATCATGTCGAGCATGCCCTTCTTCAGGGTAAACGGCGCGTGCAACAGCTTCTTCATGCGCAGGGTTTTACCCATGCCGATCAGCTGGCTGAACAATTTGCCGACGTCTTCGCACAGGGCGTCGTCGGAGGTCAGCAGGCTGTAGTCGGTGTACAGACGGGCGTTGGCCGCGTGGTAGTTGCCGGTACCCAAGTGGGCGTAACGCACAATCTCGCCGGCTTCGCGACGCAGGATCAGCATCATCTTGGCGTGGGTCTTGAAGCCGACCACGCCGTAGATCACCACCGCACCGGCCGCTTGCAGACGGCTGGCCAGTTGCAGGTTGGACTCTTCGTCGAACCGCGCGCGCAATTCGATCACCGCGGTGACTTCCTTGCCGTTACGCGCCGCATCCACCAGCGCATCGACGATTTCCGAGTTGGCGCCAGAGCGGTACAGCGTCTGACGCACCGCCAATACGTGCGGATCTTTCGCCGCCTGACGCAGCAAATCGACCACAGGCGTAAACGACTCGAACGGGTGCAGCAGCAGAATGTCCTGCTTGCTGATCACACTGAAAATGTTCTCGCTGTTCTGCAGCAGTTTCGGGATCTGCGGCGTGAACGGCAGGTATTGCAGCTCGCGCTGACTGTCGAGGCCGGTGATGCTGAACAGGCGGGTCAGGTTGACCGGACCGTTGACCTGATACAGCTCGGTCTCGTGCAGGTTGAACTGCTTGAGCAGGTAGTCGGACAGGTGTTTCGGGCACGTGTCGGCCACTTCCAGACGCACCGCGTCACCGTAGCGACGGGAGAACAACTCGCCGCGCAGGGCGCGGGCCAGGTCTTCCACGTCTTCGGTGTCGACGGCAAGGTCGGCGTTTCGGGTCAGGCGGAACTGGTAGCAGCCCTTGACCTTCATGCCCTGGAACAAGTCATCGGCGTGCGCGTGAATCATCGAAGACAGGAAGACATAGTTGTCGCCAGGGCCACCGACTTCTTCCGGCACCTTGATCACTCGCGGCAGCAGACGCGGGGCCGGGATGATCGCCAGACCGGAGTCGCGACCGAAGGCGTCGATGCCTTCAAGCTCGACGATGAAGTTCAGGCTCTTGTTCACCAGCAACGGGAACGGGTGCGTCGGGTCGAGGCCGATCGGGGTGATGATCGGCGCGATCTCGTCGCGGAAATAACGGCGAACCCAGGTTTTGAGCTTGGTGGTCCAGTAACGACGGCGGATGAAGCGGACCTGATGCTTCTCCAGTTCCGGCAAAAGAATGTCGTTGAGGATGGCGTACTGGCGGTCAACGTAACCGTGCACCAGCTCACTGATCCGGGCCAGGGCCTGGTGCGGTTGCAGACCATCGGCGCCGGCCTGTTCACGGGCGAAGGTGATCTGCTTCTTGAGACCGGCCACACGAATTTCGAAGAACTCATCCAGGTTGCTGGAGAAAATCAGCAGGAACTTCAGCCGTTCCAGCAACGGATAGGACTCGTCCAGCGCCTGTTCCAGCACGCGGATGTTGAACTGCAGTTGCGAGAGTTCGCGGTGGATGTACAGGCTGCTGTCATCCAGGCCCGGAATGACAATCGCTGGCGCCGCCGGCGCGGTTTCGACCACTACCGCAGGCGGAGCAGGCTCCAGCTCCGGCGGGGTTTCGGCGATCGGCTCCACCACGGGTTGAGCCTCTTGTACTGCAACTTCAGTGAGTCCTTCGGTATTCATCGAATGTTCCTGGGAGGGCTATTTTTGCTCTCGTAACAATTGAGCAGCACGTACGGCAAAGTAAGTCAGGATGCCATCAGCGCCTGCACGTTTAAAAGCGGTCAGGGATTCGAGGATAACCCCTTCGCTCAACCAGCCATTCTGGATCGCCGCCATGTGCATGGCGTATTCACCGCTGACCTGATAAACAAAAGTCGGCACTTTGAATTCTTCTTTGACCCGGTAAAGGATGTCCAGATATGGCATGCCTGGCTTGACCATGACCATGTCTGCGCCTTCTGACAAGTCCGCCGCCACTTCGTGCAGGGCTTCGTTGCTGTTGGCCGGGTCCATCTGATAGGAGGCCTTGTTGGCCTTGCCCAGGTTCAGCGCCGAACCCACCGCATCGCGGAACGGGCCGTAATAGGCGCTGGCGTACTTCGCCGAATAGGCCATGATCCGCACGTTGACGTGATCGGCCAACTCGAGGGCTTCGCGGATCGCCTGGATGCGACCGTCCATCATGTCCGACGGGGCCACCACTTGAGCACCGGCTTCGGCGTGGGACAGGGCCTGCTTGACCAGTGCGTCGACGGTAATGTCGTTCTGCACATAGCCTTCTTCGTCGAGGATACCGTCCTGACCGTGGGTGGTGAACGGGTCCAGCGCGACGTCGGTGATCACACCCAGTTCAGGGAACTGCGCACGCAGGGCGCGAGTGGCGCGCTGGGCAATGCCGTTCGGGTTCCACGCTTCGGCGGCGTCCAGCGACTTGAGTTCCGGTGGCGTGACCGGGAACAGCGCCACGGCTGGAATCCCCAGTTCAACCCACTTGGCCGCTTCTTCCAGCAACAGGTCGATGGTCAGGCGTTCAACGCCGGGCATCGAGGCCACCGCTTCGCGACGGTTTTCACCGTCCAGCACAAACACCGGCAGGATCAGGTCATCAACGGTCAGGACGTTTTCACGAACCAGTCGACGCGAGAAATCATCACGGCGGTTACGGCGCAGGCGGGTGGCTGGAAACAAGCGATTGGCGGGGGTAAAACTCACGGCAGACTCCTGAGCCCGCGCTGGCGGGCGAGCGTGACAGTTATAAGCGGCCATTATGACCGTGGTATTACAGTTGTGTGCACCCCCGCGACACGTAGTCGCATTCCATTGTCCTTGTAGGAAATGTTCACGTCGAGACACATTTGGACACTTTCATGAATGTGCACGAAGGGTTAGGCTGCGCGTTCATTTCGCCAGCACCCAGACAATGCTCCAACAATTTCTGCATGACTTCGGCTACTTTGCCCTTTTTCTCGGCACGTTCTTCGAAGGCGAAACCATCCTGGTGCTCGCAGGCTTCCTCGCGTTCCGTGGATACATGGACATCAATATCGTGGTGGTCGTGGCGTTTTTCGGCAGTTATGCCGGCGACCAGCTGTGGTACTTCCTGGGACGCAAGCACGGCCGCAAGTTGCTGGCGCGCAAGCCTCGCTGGCAGATGATGGGCGACCGGGCACTGGAACACATTCGCAGGCACCCGGACATCTGGGTGCTGAGCTTCCGTTTTGTCTACGGTTTGCGCACGGTGATGCCGGTGGCGATCGGCCTGTCGGGTTATCCGCCGGGACGTTACTTGTTGCTGAACGGGATCGGCGCCGCGATCTGGGCGGCCGCACTGGCGGCTGCGGCCTATCACTTCGGCGCTGTGCTCGAAGGCATGCTGGGCAGCGTCAAGAAGTATGAGCTATGGGTACTCGGCGCCCTGCTGGTGCTGGGCTTTGCCTTGTGGCTGCGTCGCCGCTTCAAGAATGCGCGCCTGGCCAAGCAGGTCTATGCCGAAGAGCAGGCCTTGAAAGCCGAACAGGCCAAGGCCGCCGAGGTCAAGACGCCAAGCGAGTGAAACGGTTTCTGCAACAGTAGAGACCGATTCCGCTGAGCAGGCTGTAACTCAGCAGGCCGACCCAGCCCACCGCGCTGGCCGGCCACAGCCCGACCAGCGGTGCCAGCCACACCAGCGGCACGTTCGACGCCAGCCGCAGCAGCTCCAGCTTCAACGCCCACGGGCGATTCTCCAGGGCCACGCCCAAGGTAAACAACCCCAGCGCCACGGCGCTCCAGCCGAGCACCAGCGCAGCGGTCGGCAGGTGCGGCTCAAAGTTCATCAAGTAACTGCCCAGCGCGATGTAGACGCAGAACTGCAACAGCACATAAATCTGCTGACGCCCATCCAGCGGCACTTCGAATTTGCGGAACTGGCTCAAGTCCGGCTTGCTCATCGGGTATTTCGCCGCCACGTCCGCTGGCCGCCAACCGGTGCGCATGAACCAGATCCGCAACTTGTCCCACGTGCTTTCAGCCCGTCGCGCGTCATCCCACAGCTGCGCGTAGAACTGCACGTTCGCCCACAACGGATTCCAGCTCGCCAGCGGCGTGGTCACGCCGAAAATCACCGGTTCGTTGTCGTCTTCTTCCTGGAACGAGCCAAACAGACGGTCCCAGATAATGAACACCCCGCCGTAGTTGCGATCCATGTAGAGAGCGTTCTGTGCATGGTGGGCCCGATGATTGGATGGCGTGACGAAGAACCACTCGAACCACCCGAGCTTGGGAATGTGCCGGGTATGCACCCAGAATTGATACAGCAGGTTCAGCGCGGCGACGCTGACAAACACCAGCAGCGGCACGCCGAGTACCGCCATCGGCAGGTAGAAAATCCAGCTCAGCAGGAAACCGGTACTGGTCTGGCGCAACGCCGTGGAGAGGTTGTAGTCCTCGCTCTGGTGATGCACCGAATGTGCGGCCCAGAGGATGTTGCGTTCGTGGCCCATGCGATGCAGCCAGTAGTAGCAGAAGTCGTAGAGAACGAAGGCGAACACCCAGACCCAGACGCTGTCGGCAGAGAGTTCGAACAGCGCCAGATGCTTGAGCGCGAAGGCATAGGTCACCAGCCCCACGCCCTTGGTCAACAGGCCCGTGGTGGTCGACAGCACGCCGGTGCTGATGCTGTTGATCGCGTCGGCCACCCGATAGTTGCTGACCCCGCGCCAACGGTCGGCCAGCAGCTCGACGGCAATCAGCACAAAGAAGAACGGCACCGCATACAGAATGAAGTCCATGACGCGCCCTGATCGGAATCTTGAGGACAGATGCTAGGTGTAGCCGCGAATTGAACCTATGGCAACGAGTGACAAATTAGTGGACATTTAACGCCATGAATCTGGAGAAAAGCCCATGAGCAAAAAAATTGCAGTGATCCTTTCCGGCTGTGGCGTCTACGACGGCGCCGAGATCCACGAAAGCGTGATTACCTTGCTGCGACTGGATCAGCGCGGCGCGCAGGTGCAGTGCTTCGCCCCCAACATCGCGCAGTTGCACGTGATCAACCACCTGACCGGCGAAGAAATGCCCGAGTCGCGCAATGTGCTGGTGGAGTCGGCGCGGATCGCCCGGGGCAACATCAAGGATATTCGCGAAGCTGACGTCGAAGAGTTCGATGCGCTGATCGTGCCGGGTGGTTTTGGCGCGGCGAAGAACCTGTCGAACTTCGCCATCGAAGGCGCTGGCTGCACCGTGCAACCCGATGTTCTCGCCCTGACCGAGGCGTTTGCCGAAGCGGGCAAACCGGTCGGGCTGATCTGCATCTCGCCGGCGCTGGCCGCGAAGATTTATGGACCGGGCGTGACCTGCACCATCGGCAATGACGCCGATACCGCCGCCGCGATGAACAAGATGGGCGCCACTCACAAGGATTGCGCAGTGACTGACATCGTTGAAGACAAAGCACGCAAGCTGGTGAGCACCCCGGCGTACATGCTGGCGCAATCGATCAGCGAAGCAGCGTCCGGCATCAACAAACTGGTCGACCGCGTGCTCGAACTGACCCACGAAAACGACGCCTGACACGGATTACTGTAGGAGCTGGCTTGCCAGCGATGAGGCCGTAACATTCAGCGCATCATTTGCTGACTGTTCGATTGCTATCGCTGCGGCGATCCGACAAGCCAGCTCCTACAGGGGTTAACGCAGGGTTCAGGATTTGCGGGTCAGCCGCGTCAGGATCCGGTCCAGCGCATTGGCAAACGCCTGCTTCTCGCGCTCGCCAAACGGCGCCGGCCCGCCGCTCATCTGCCCCTGTTCACGCAAGTCGGTGAACAGGTTGCGCACCGCCAACCGATCACCCATGTTCTGCGCGTCGAACTCCTTGCCTCGCGGGTCCAGCGCCGCCACGCCTTTCTTCACCAAGCGGTCCGCCAGCGGCACATCGCTGCAGATCACCAGCTCACCAGGCACCGCGTGTTCCACCAGATAGTCGTCCGCCGCATCCGGCCCGCTCGGCACCACGATCAACTTCACCAGCGCCAGCCCCGGCTTGATCTGCGGCTGCCCGGCCACCAGCACCACCTCGAACTGACGCTTGAGGGCGAACTTCACTACCAGATCCTTCGCTGCCCGGGGGCAAGCGTCGGCATCGATCCACACACGCATAGAATTTTTCCCCTTTAAAAGCTTCGCGGGCAAGCCTCGCTCCTACAGGTTATACGCGCCCACAAAAAACGCGCGAATCCTGTAGGAGCGAGGCTTGCCCGCGAATGTGAGCGCAGCGAATGCCGTTTAAGAAACCTGCACCCGCCGCTTCTCCGCCATCCAGCTACGTCCATACAGCACGATAATCGCAATGATCGCCACCGCCTGCGCACTCAACGAATACGCATCTGCGTGAATACCCAGCCAGTCGAAGTCAAAGAACGGCACCGGCCGCGTACCGAAGATCCCGGCTTCCTGCAACGCCTTCACGCCATGACCGGCAAACACCACCGACAACGCGCACAACAACCCGGCGTTGATACTGAAGAACAGCGACAGCGGCAGTTTCGCCGAGCCCCGCAGGATCACCCACGCCAGGCCAACCAACAACACCAGCGCCGTCGCCCCGCCCGCCAACACCGCGTTGTGCCCTGCCGGCCCCGCCTGCAGCCACAGGGTTTCGTAGAACAGAATCACTTCGAACAGTTCGCGGTACACCGAGAAAAACGCCAGTGTCGCAAAACCGAAACGGCCACCGCCGCCCACCAGGCTGCTCTTGATGTAATCCTGCCAGGCCGCCGCGTGGCGACGGTCGTGCATCCACACGCCGAGCCAGAGCACCATGACCGCGGCGAACAACGCCGTCGCACCTTCCAGCAATTCACGCTGAGAGCCGCTGACATCAATCACGTACGCCGCCAGCGCCCAGGTCGCCAGACCGGCCAGCAACGCCAGGCCCCAACCAACGTTGACGCTGCGCACCGCCGATTGCTGGCCGGTGTTGCGCAGGAAGGCAAGGATCGCCGCCAGCACCAAAATCGCTTCCAGACCTTCGCGCAGCAGAATCAGCAGACCGGAGATGTAACTCAAGGACCAACTCAGGCCATCACTGCCCAGCAGGCCGGCAGACTCTTTCAACTTGGCTTTGGCCGCCTCCAGACGCTCTTGGGCCTGTGCCACCGGCAAACCGTCCTGCAACGACTGACGGTACGCCATCAGCGATTTTTCGGTGTCCTTGCGCACGTTGGCGTCGACGTTGTCCAGTGAGCTTTCGACCAGTTCGAAACCTTCCAGGTACGCCGCCACCGACAAGTCATAGGCTTGGTCGTGATCGCCGGCACGATAGGCCGCGATACTTTTGTCCAGCGTTGCAGCGGTGTAATCGAGCAATTGCGCCGGGCCACGCTTGACCTGCGGCGGTTGCGCACGCTGCGCACGGAAAGTCGCTGCCGCTTGCGGACCTTCGGCAGCCAGCACTTCGGCCGGAGTCTGACGGGCCAGGTCGGCGATGTTGTAGGTCTTTTCAGATGCGGCTGCGGCCGGTTCGGCACTGAAACCAGCGATGTAGGTCGCCAGGTCCCAGCGCTGACGATCGTCCAGTTGGTCGGCGAAGGCCGGCATGTCAGTGCCTTCGACACCCATCCCCAAGGTGTTGTAGATCGCGTACAGGCTCAGGCGATCCAACCGCGCGGCATCGCGCAGATTGGCTGGCGGCGGCGTCAGGCCGACACCGGCAGGGCCATCACCGGCCCCCGCATCGCCATGGCAGACCGAGCAATGCTGGGTGTACATCGACGCACCACGGGTTGGGTCCGGCGTAATGATCGGCGCCTGACTGACCTCATAGGCCACCGCCAGCTTCGCACCGAGCTGCCGTGCCTGACGGGAAACGTCCGAGCCGTCCTGCCGCGCAGCGATGGATTTGCGCAGTGTGCTGACACCCTGCTCCAGCACCGCTTTTTCCGGCTTGGCCGGCAGGCCGGCGATCAGGCCTTGCAGCACCTTGCTGAATTCCAGCTGCTCGCGGTATTCAGACTCATTGATGACTTTGCCGGACTCGACCGACTCCGGGTAATCGGCGCCGATGTAATCAAGCAAATGCAGCGCTTGCGGCGCACCTTCTACGGTGTCGGCCAGCAGATTGGAACTGCACAAGGCAAACAGCGGCAATACCAGCCAGGCCAAGAAACGGGACGGGGCAGTCATGAATGAATCTCAATTGGAAATACGAAGTAACACATTGTTCACTTCGAATGAGTTTCGCTCAAGCTTTGTTGTCTGAAACGCCGTCGCAGACCTCGAATGGTGTTTTTGCCAGATGATGGCATCTTTATGTTTAGCAGCAATCAAAAAGCCATTACTGCGCCACCTTCCCTGTCTATAATGACGAGCCTTCAATTGATCGATATGGCACTCAAAGCTCCTCTGCTTATGAGGAATTGGCAGGACGCCCGTCTGCGCCGATAGGTCCAAAAAGCCCGACCAGCAAGCGCGGCTGATCACCATTCACGGAAGAAGTACCTATGGCCTCCCGCGCCCTTGCAGTGATTGCGGTCAGCGCTGTCACACTCCTCTCCGGCTGTTCGGTGTTTCGCAACTACGACTCGGAGCTCGCACAAACCAACATGCAGCTGGCTTCCGGCAATATCGATGCGGCGCTGACCCTGCTGGAAAAGAACAACTTCGGTGCCGACAAGGACCTCCTCTACTACTTCGAGAAGGGTGAACTGCTGCGCGCCAAGGGCGATCTGTCTGGCAGCCAGAACGCCTGGAACAGCGCCGATGTCGTGGTCGGTCAATGGGAAGAGTCGGTCAAACTCGATGCCGGCAAGTACCTCGCTCAGTTCGGCAGCTTCCTGGTGAACGACAAGGTCCGCCGCTACGAAGGCTACGACTACGAAAAAGTCATGCTGACCACGCAAATGGCCCTGAATCTGCTGGCCGTCAACGACTTCGACGGCGCACGTATCGCGATCAAGAAAACCCACGAACGAGAAGCGGTGATCGCCGACCTGCGCGACAAGGAATACCTCAAGAGCGAAGAGGAAGCCGATAAGGTAGGCATCAAGACCGAGTTAAAAGACTTGTATGGCTATCCCGTCGCCAGCCTCGACGCACCTGAAGTGGTTGGGCTGAAAAACAGCTACCAGAGTGCCTTCAGCCATTACCTGGCCGGCTTCGTCTACGAAGCCCTGGGCGAAAAAGGCCTGGCCGCACCGGGTTACCGCACAGCAGCCGAACTGCGCCCGAACACTCCGCTGCTGGAGCAGGCATTGAAGGATCTGGACCAGAAAAGTGCCGAGGACGAAGACAGCGACATCCTGATCGTCGTGCAAAGCGGGCTGGCGCCGGCCCGGGGCTCGATCCGCTTGCCACTGACTCTGCCGATCAGCAACGGCGTGGTGATCGCTCCGCTGTCCTTCCCGGTCATCAAGCCAGATACCTCCACCGCCCCGCTCACCCAGATTGGCGTGGACGGTCAGCAACTCCCCCTGACGCAACTCAACAGCATTACCACCATGTCCCGCCGCGCACTGCGTGACGACATGCCGGGCATCATTGTGCGCACCACTGTTCGTGCAGCTACCCGTGGCGTGGCGCAGGAAAAGATCAAACAAGTCAGCCAGCTGGCGGGCATGGCAGTCGGTTACAGTTCAACCGTGCTCGAAGGTGCCGATACCCGTACGTGGCGCACCCTGCCGGACAACACCCATGTCGTGCGCCTGCGCCTGAAGAAAGGCGAGCACCAGGTCGCGGTTGGAACGACGGTGCTCAAGATCACCGTTGACCAGCGCTATCAAGTCATCAGCCTGCGCGCCGTGGGCAACCAGGTCTTCGCCAGCGGCCTGGCCGTTCACGCGACCCCGAGCGCCAGCCCGACAGCCGTGGCCAGCTTCAAACAACTTTAATTACGGAGTCTTCCCATGCGCTTCAAACTCATCGCTGTCGTCATCCTGGCCTTGTTGGCCGGTTGCGCCACAACAGCCGCCAGCAAGGTCGTGGCCTTGGGCAAGCTAAGGGACATTGAGGTCGACGCCATGCGTGTCGCCCGGGAAAACGGCTTCATTACGGTCAATACACAGCTGAGCAACACCAGCTCCGACAACAAGACCTTCTACTACCGCTTTGCCTGGCTTGACCCTGATGGCTTCCCGGTTGCCGAAGAAGAAACCTGGAAGAGCCAGATGATGTACGGCGAGCAGACCCGCTACATTCAGGCCATAGCGCCCACCCCCAAGGCCGTGGATTTCCGCCTGGAAATCAATACGCCTTAACACCCTATTCGTTCAGCTTCAGAGAGCATTCCCATGTTTGTACGCTTTTCGATTATTGCCGCTATCGCCCTCCTGGCCAGTGGTTGCGCCAGCAACCACCCACCGACCCTGGGCAGCAAGAACACCAGCTATGGCGACACCAAGGCTGTGGAAACCATCACCAACGAGTTCAGCTCCACCGACCTGCAGATCATCGCCGAGTCCATGACCCGCTCTCTCGCCCAGTCCGGCATTCTGCGTGGACGCCCGGTGGTCCAGGTCTACGACGTGAAGAACAAGACCAGCGAATACATCGACACCCGTGAAATCACCACCACCATCAAGACCCAACTGATGAAATCGGGCACGGCACGCTTCTCCAGCGACAACGCCGACATGCAGAACCAGGTTGATCAGATCCAGCTGCAAAACCAGAGCGGTCTGTACAAGAAAGCCACCGTGTCCAAGATCGGCAACATGATCGCCGCCAAATACCGCCTTGAAGGTTCGATCAGCTCGATCGTCAAGCGCAGCAGCGAGTACAAGGACGTCTTCTACAAATTCAGCCTGCAATTGATCGACGTTGAAAGCGGTCTGGCCGAGTGGATGGACGAAAAAGAGATCCGAAAAACTACGGAGCATTAATCAATGCGCGCATGGATTGGGATGATGGCCCTGGCTTGCACGTTCAGCGTGCAGGCGGCCCCGAAAGTCGCAGTAACCGACCTGGCATACGAGGAGCGCGTGGAGCAGTACATCCACACCGTTTCGTCCAAGGACAATTACCGCGAGGGTGAGTACAGCTCCAGCGGTTCTTCGAGCTACGACTCGTTCGAATCCAAAACCAGTTACATCGAGCAAACCGAGCTGCGCAAATTCACCGGCGACATCAAGGGCCAGATGCTGCGCTCCGGAATGTTCCAGCTGGTGCAAGGCAAGCCGCACACCGCCGAATCCAAAGTCGATATCTATGACGTGATCGAGCGGATCAAGGCCGGCAACTTCGAGGGCGCCGACTATGTACTGTTCGGCACCTTGTCGGACGTAGACTTCAACAGTGATGTCAACGAGATACCCAACACCAACAGCTATTCCTCGGTGCTGGCACTGACCCTGGTGGCGGATTTCAGCCTGATCGACACCAAAACCTTCGAAATCACCTCGGCCTTCACGGCGATGGGCGAAGGCCAGGACACCAAGTTGACGAACCATCGGGACGCGAAGATCTCACAGAGTCGCCCACGGTTGGTACGTGAGGTGTCCAAGTCCCTGGGGGAAGATGTGGCTCGTCAGTTGAGCGAACAACTGGGTGGCAGCGGGAATGAGCAGCAAGAGCAGGCGCCGTTGAGCAATAACCTGCCAGAGGATACAGAGCCGGTCATTTTGCGCTGATCCCTTGAACGAAAAAGGCGACCTCAAGGGTCGCCTTTTTTGTGCCTGGCGGTTTTACACCGCCGCTTTGCGCAGCGTCGCCATAAACGCCGCAGCGCCAATGAACAGCCCGGCAAACGTGCGGTTCATGCGTCTTTGCTGCTTGGGCGTGCGCAACATGCGCAGCACTTTGGACGCCAGCCCGGTGTAACCGGCCATGACGATCAGGTCAACGCAGACCATGGTTACGCCGATGATCAGGTATTGAACCAGTAATGGCGCATGCGGATCGATAAACTGCGGCAACACCGCCAGCATGAACACCAGGGCCTTGGGGTTGCTGATGTTGACCAGGAAACCGCGGAACACCAGGGCCATCGGCTTGCCGATCTGACGCACCGCCGCGTCATCGCTCATGTCGCTGGGCAGTGCGCGCCATTGCTTGATCGCGAGATAAACCAGGTACGCCACGCCGAACCATTTGATCGCATAAAAAGCGCTGGCCGACGCCGTGAGGATCGCGCCGACACCGGCGCCGACAATCGCGATCTGCACCGCCAGGCCCAATTGCAGGCCCAGGGCATTCCAGTAACCGCGCCAGAAACCGTATTGCAGACCGCTGGACATCGACGCAATGGCGCCGGCACCGGGGGACAGGCTGATCACCCAGCAGGCGGCAAAAAAAGCCAGCCATGTTTGAAGCTCCATCGCACACCTCGACTCAGACTCGTAAACAGATGTCTAAGCTAATGCGGCTTTGGGCCGATGACCATCGATTTTTTTGCAGGATATTGCGGCGACCGACCAGCGTTTGCAGCTTTGAGGGCTTACTTTTCAAACCCGCTGGAAGGGAATACATCCGTACCACGCCAGCGTCGAACCGAGCGCTGGAAGAACAGGCTGTTAGGCACCTGAACCATCGCACTGCCGGTCCCAAGCTCTTCAGCTTCGATCAACGTGGTGTAAAGCAGATTGATCGCCACCACCCGACCTTTGACGCCAGGCTTGTCAGTGGTGTCCACCAGCTCGACCACATCGCCGAGGCGAAACGGGCCGACGGTGAAGATCAGGATCGCGCAGAGCAGATTGGAGAGCACGCTCCACATGGCGAAAAACGCCACCGCCGCGACCGCGACGAAGCCGGACAGCGCGGTCCAGAGCACCGTCGCCGACACCCCGAGGCGTTCCAGCACGAAAATCAGCGCACTGCCCATGATCAGCCAGCGCAGACCGCCCCGCAGCGGCATCAGCAGCTGCGGCGGAAACGGGTAGCGCTCGCCCAGGCGTGTCAGGCACTTCGCAACAAAGCGCTGGGTGAAGTAACCGGCCAACAGAATCAGCAGGATTTGCACGACGAGCCAGATCGGCTCGACCCACACCGCCGGCAGCGGCAGCTTGAACGCCTCCATCAGGACAGCGCCTCCAGCTCCGCCTGCATGCTTTCCAGCAATTCCAGGGCTTCCATCCAGGCTTCTTCCAGTTCGGCTTCACGCACTTTCAGCCTGGCTTGCTCGGCCAGCAGATCACGCAGGTCGTTCTTGCGCGCCGGCTCGTAAATGTCGCTGTCGCCGAGGCTGGTATCGATCTTCGCCAGCTTCTCGTGGAGCTTGCCCAGCTCGGCTTCGAGCTTGTCAGCCTCACGCTTGTGCGGTGCCAGTTGCTGACGCAACGCAGCGGCGGCCTGACGCTGGGCCTTCTTGTCAGTCTTGTCCGGATTGACCGGCGTGGTGCTGACCGGGGCGTTGCGCTGACGGTAGTCGACCAGCCAACGGGCGTAGTCTTCCAGGTCGCCATCAAACTCCTCGACCTTGCCGTCCGCCACCAGATAGAAATTGTCGGTGGTGCTTTTGAGCAAATGACGATCGTGGGAGACCACCAGTACCGCACCGCTGAATTCCTGCAGGGCCATGGTCAGCGCCAGGCGCATTTCCAGGTCCAGGTGGTTGGTCGGTTCGTCGAGCAGCAACAGGTTCGGCCGCTCCCAGGCGATCAACGCCAGGGCCAGACGCGCCTTCTCGCCACCGGAGAAGTTCAGCACTGGCTCGTCGATGCGTGCGCCGCGGAAGTCGAAACCACCGAGGAAGTCGCGCAACGTCTGTTCACGCTCGGTTGGCGCCAGACGCTGCAAGTGCAGCAACGGGCTGGCCTTCGAGTCGAGGGAATCGAGCTGATGCTGGGCGAAGTAACCGACGACAGTGTTCTCGCCACGGGTCAGCCGACCGGCCAGCGGCGAAAGCTCACCGGCGAGGTTTTTGATCAGGGTCGATTTACCGGCGCCGTTGGGGCCGAGCAAACCGATGCGCGCGCCGGGGGTCAGTTGCAGCTTGACCTTCTCCAGCACGGCTTTGTCGCCGTAGCCCAGACGGGCATCGGACAGATCGATCAGCGGGCTGGAAATCTTCGTCGACTCGCGGAAGACGAAGTCGAATGGCGAATCGACGTGGGCGGCGGACAACTCTTCCATCCGCTCCAGCGCCTTGATCCGGCTCTGGGCCTGACGGGCCTTGGTGGCCTGGGCCTTGAAGCGGGCGATGTAGCTTTCCATGTGCGCACGTTGCGCCTGCTGCTTCTCGTAGGCCTGCTGTTGCTGGGCCAGACGTTCGGCGCGGGCACGTTCGAAAGCGCTGTAACCACCGCGATACAGGGTGATCTTGCGTTGGTCGACGTGGGCCACGTGATCGACCACGGCGTCGAGAAAATCCCGGTCGTGGGAAATCAGCAGCAAGGTGCCGGGATAGCTTTTCAGCCATTCTTCGAGCCAGATGATGGCGTCGAGGTCCAAGTGGTTGGTCGGTTCGTCGAGCAGCAGCAAGTCCGAGGGGCACATCAATGCCTGCGCCAGATTCAGACGCATCCGCCAGCCACCGGAGAAATCGCCGACCTGGCGATCCATCTGCTCATTGGTGAACCCAAGCCCGGCCAGCAGCTTGCGGGCACGAGCGTCGGCGGTGTAGCCGTCGGCGCTGTCGAGTTCCGAGTGCAGGCGGGCCAGAGCGGTGCCGTCATGGGCGGCTTCGGCCGCGGCGAGGTCACGTTGCACCTCGCGCAGGCGCAGGTCGCCATCGAGCACGTAGTCGACCGCCAGGCGTTCGAGCGTCTCGATCTCCTGGCGCATGTGGGCGATGCGCCAGTCGGCCGGCAGGAAGCAGTCACCCGAGTCCGGGTGCAGTTCGCCCCGGATCAAGGCGAACAGGCTCGATTTGCCGGCGCCGTTGGCACCGATGAGGCCGGCTTTGTGGCCGGCGTGCAGGGTCAGCTCGGCGTCTTCTAGCAGACGTTGCGGGCCACGCTGTAAAGTCAGGTTCTGAAGTCGAATCATAATGGCGGCGGAGTCTACCAGCTTCGCTCGCAACTGGCGCGAGTAGCACTATGTCCTCTGACCTGTGGAGCTTTTCCCTTGGCACTTACGCCCGTCCCGGCGTTGAAGCCGCGTGCCTGACCCTGCAATCGACGGGGGTGAATGTGTGTTTGTTGCTGTGCGGGTTGTGGCTGGGCCAGCGGGGAGTCGCCTGCAACGAGCATCGACTGCAGCAGCTTCGCAACGTGGCGCAGCCTTGGGACGCGGATGTCGTTCAACCGCTGCGCGCCTTGCGCATGCGATGGAAAGTCGTCGCGACTGAGGACGCCGAACTGAATGCGTTACGCGAACAAGTAAAAACGCTGGAGCTGGAAGCCGAGCGGCATTTGCTGATGCGGCTGGAGCGAGCGACGTTGAATTGGCCGCAGTGTGAGGCGACCGATTTATCGGCCTGGCTGGAGGGTGTGGCGGCGGGTGCCGCCCACCTGGACCGCGACGCGCTGCATCAGCTGCGCGTCGCGGCAACCGGCACTTAGGAAGCGCTGGTTGGGGTGGAGCTGGTGCTCGACGGTGCGACAGGCGTTGGCGCCGTGGTGACTGTCGAGGTGGAGGCTGCTGATGCAGGCGCGGCCGAAGCGGATGGCGCCGGAGTCGCTGGCTTGGCAGCAATTACCGGGGTCGGCTTGGCAACAGCGGCCGGTTTTTTCACGGCTGGTTTGGCTGCTGGCTTGGCAGCTGGTTTTGCAGCCGGCTTGGCAGCGGCAGGTTTGGCTGCTGGTTTCGCTGCGGCAGGTTTTGCCGCGGTGGCTGGCTTGGCAGCAGCAGTCCTGGTAGCGGCCGGTTTGGCAGCAGGTTTCGCAGCAGCAGTTTTAGCCGCTGGTTTTGCCGCTGGCTTGGCAGCGGTTTTAGCGGCGACTGGCTTGGCAGCAGGCTTCGCAGCGGCAGGTTTGGCGGCTGGTTTTGCAGCCGTTTTAACTGCCGGTTTTGCGGCGGGTTTGGCCGCTGCAGTTTTCGCTACGGCCGGTTTGGCAGCAGTGGTTTTTGCAGCCGGTTTTGCGGCAGCTGTTTTGGCAGCGGCTGGCTTGGCAGCAGGTTTGGCAGCAGCAGTTTTAGCGGCTGGTTTTGCAGCCGGTTTCGCAGCGCTGGCAGCGACTGGTTTTTTCGCCGCAGGTTTAGCTGCAGGTTTAGCCGCCGCTTTCACAGGTGCCTTGGCGGCAGGTTTGGCCGGTGCTTTTGCAGCAGCCGGTTTGGCAGCGGCTTTCTTCGCAGGGGCCGCAGCAGGCTTGGCCGCACGCAAGGACAACGCCTTGGCGACAGCCTCTTGAACACGACCGACGCCCTGGGCCAGTTTCAGGCTTTCCTGGGCATCGCGCTTGAGTTGCAGAATGTAGGCGCGGGTGTCGGACTGACGATCCTTGAGGGCATCGAGCACGTCTTCGAGTTGCTGCACGCCGTCCTTCGCCTTGGCTTGTGCCTTGGCTTTGCCGGCCGCCGCAGCGTCCTGCAATTTGGTGCGGGATTTGTGCAATTTCTCTTGTGCTTTTCCGCGCTGTTTTTCCAGTTTGGCGAGCAGTTTTTCAGCATCAGCCAAGGCTTGGGAACAAGCGGTTTCCAGATGCTCGAGCAAGCTGCCCGAGAGTTGTTGGAGTAAGTGCAACGGGGTATTTACAGGCTTCTTGGTGGCCGACATGGTTTACCTCCTGGCTGACGTGGGTGCGGCTCATACTAGACCTCTGCTGCTACCGCCGCTAGGGCATGTTGACAGTATCGAAAGCGTCGCGTTGCAACGGATCGAAAATCTTCTGCGCTTACGCAAAACAAGTTCACTGTCGAACGCATTCACACTGGCATAATCTGCCGCATCTCAGGTCGGAGAGTGCCCATGTCGCGCTACCTTTTTTTATCGCTGTGCGTGTTTTTTTCCATCGCTCAAGCCGCCGAAAAAACCCAGGAAAATGAAGCTCACGATCTCGCTTACAGCCTGGGCGCGAGCCTCGGCGAACGCTTGCGCCTGGAGGTTCCCGACCTGCAACTGCAGGCGCTGGTCGAAGGTTTGCAGCAAGCCTATCAAGGCAAACCCCTGGCCCTGAAAGATGAGCAGATCGAACAGATTCTGACCGAGCACGAAGCGCAGACAGCTTTGCAGTCGCCTCCGCCACAGAGCGAAGCCGCCCTCGAAAAAGAGCACCGATTTCTCGCCGAAGAAAAAACCAGACCCGGCGTTCGCGAACTGGCCGATGGAATATTGCTGACGGAGCTGACACCCGGCACCGGCGCGAAAGCCGGTCCGAATGGCAAGGTCCAGGTGCTGTACGTCGGTCGTCTTCCCGACGGCACCGTGTTCGATCAGAACACTCAACCGCAATGGTTCAGTCTCGACAGCGTGATCAGCGGATGGCGCAGCGCGCTGCAAAACATGCCGGTCGGTGCGAAGTGGCGACTGGTGATTCCATCGGCCCAAGCCTATGGCGCCGACGGTGCCGGCGACTTGATCGAGCCGTTCACGCCGCTGGTATTCGAAGTCGAATTGCGCGGCGCCACCAGCTAAACAGCGGAAACGAAAAACGGCGCGCAAAGCGCACCGTTTTGAGGTGTGGCAGGAAAGGGTTCAGGCCTGAACCGAATCCACTTCCTTGTGAGCGGTGTGCAGCACTTCGATCAGGCAGTCTTCCAGTTCGAAGCGTTCGTGCAACAAGCCACCCAACTCTTTGAATTTCTCTGCTACGCATTTGCCTGCGTCACACAGGTCGTTGAACGCGAGCAGCTTCTCGGTGATGACGTCGATGCGCGGGTAGATGGTCTCGGCGAGTTCCAGACCACGCTTGTCGTTGAAAGCCTTGGCCTCCCCCGTCAGCTGTTCGTAGATCTCGAAGTGCCCGGCAGACACATAATCGACCAGCACGCCGCAGAATTCCTGCAATGGCTTGCGGTTCTCACCCAGCGCCTCAGGCTTGGCGCCGAGATCATCATAGGCCCGAACCAGTTCGTGACGTTCCTGCAACCAACGATCGATCAGCAGATGCACTCCACCCCAGCGTTCCTGAGCATTCTGACAACTTTCGAGCATGGCGGTCTCTCTTCCCTTGTGGGTCATGCTGCTCTACACCTGTCGCACACTTGAAGATCAAGAGTCGGCCAGGCAGAGCGTCATTCGAGCAACATAATTCCAATGACACGTGCGGGCCAGATTATGCCCGCGCGACTGTGGCTTCAAGGTACGCAGCAGATAAAGTTCATACAAGTGTTTAATCGCCGACCAGCGCCCGGTGCGACGACGTGCCGCTGAGCGGTCGCTGACAAGCGATCCAGACCACGCGCAGCAACTGGTAAACACTCAGGATCGTCATGGCGATGAAGAAGAGCAGACTCCACTCGGGAAGGCTCAGGTCAAACAGCGTCCAGGAAATCTGTGCGCATTCGGCCGTGCCCTTGAACATCTGCTGCACCACATAAACCAAGGGGGTGCTTGCGAACGGGTCCGTCAGGCTGAGCGAGCACGCTGACAGCTGTTGCACCGGATCGCCTTGCAACAACACCTGACGCCACGCCGTCACCGTACCCGCCAGACTGCACAATAGACCGAGCAGCCAGTACAGGAACGAACCGAAGCGACCGGGGCCATGAACCGAAGCCATCAGGCAGACACCCGTGAGCACCGCCAGGCAAATCCGCTGTAAAAGGCACAGCCCGCAGGGCTTGAGGCCGACTGCATATTCCAGGTAGTAGGAAACGCCCAACGCCAGCGCGCCGGCAATGAAAACCATGAAAAACAAGGAGCGTGAGCAGGCCAACGTCATGGCTTTTCCGTACCAGTAGAGACAAGTGGTTACGGTAGAGGAAAGCGCGGCAGCCTTTCAAGGCAAGCCAGCAAGGACACTTCAACAGAGGTGTAGGGAATTCCCGACAGAAGCGAGAGGATCAGGTGTAGTCCTCTGTAGGACTTTGCCGTCGAGGCTCTACGAATGTAAGAAAACGTCGCTGCAACACCTACTGCGTGGCGAGAGAGCTTGCCCCCCTCGCCACACAATCAGGCATGAACCGGCGCCGGTAGCGGCGCGGCCAGCAAGCGTTCGTCCAGCAAACCAAGGCCTTCCTGAAACAGCTGATTGCTGCGCTCGGTGTCGCCCAGTTGCGCCAGCAGCCGAGCCAGCTCGGCACAGGCTTCCGGGTTGCGCTGCACGCGCAGGCTGCTTTCCAGATAGTCCCGGGCCTTGCCCCACAAACTGTTTTGCAGACACAGACGACCAAGGGTCAGTAACAGGCTCGGGTCAGCCGGATGATCCTTGAGCCAGCCCTCGGCGGTCTGCAATTGACGCGCAGAGTCACTGCCGCGAACCAGCCCGTAAAGGCGTGCCAGATGGCTGTCGTAGTTGCGCTTGAGCGCCGTTCGCAGGACCTCTTCGGCCTCAACCTGCGCGCCCAGTTGCCGAAGTTGCTCGGCATACGCCAATACCAGTTGCGGCTCCTGGCGCTGAGCCGAGGTGAGTTGTTGCCAAGCGCGGTTGAGCGATTGCAAACCCACCGTCCCGTCTTCTTCCTGACGCGCAGCCAGGGACAGGTTTTCGCCCCAGGCCCGGCGCTCAAGTTCGGCCAGCTCGGCCGCCGGCAGGACCTTGTCCTTGCGCAGCTCCGGCAGCAGGCGAATCACCGCTGACCAGTCGCCGCGCTGCTGATGCAAGCGTTGCAACTGGCGCAAGGTCTGTACGTTGTGAGGGTGACGCTCATGCATCGCCTGCAACGTCGACAGGGCGCCGTCAGTGTCGCCACGGTCGGTCTGCAATTGGGCATGACTCAGGGCAATCGCCAACTCGGCCTGAGGCTGTCGCTCCAGTGCGCGCTCCAGCAGGTTGTCGCTTTCTTCGTAATGACCTTGTTCGTTCGCCGCGCGGGCAGCGCCGAGGTAGTAAAGCAGCGGCTGGCGCTCGGCTTCGGCGGCACGATGCAGATGACGCTGCGCGCTGGCCCAGCGACCCTCAGCCAAATCCAGCTGACCGTGCTCGATCGCCACTTGCACCCGACGACTGCGATTGCGCCGCGACCATGGGTTGACCACGCCACTGGAGGTCGTCACCAATTCGATCAACGCCTTGATGCCCCAGAACACCAGCCACAGCACCGCCACCAGCGCCAGGGTGGCCCACAGGCTCGATTCGAAACGGAAGCTCTTGTAGGCGATCAGCACGTAGCCGGAATGCTCGGCAATCGCCAGCCCCAACGCGGCGGCAACGGCAATGGCCAGAAACACGATCACATAGAGGCGTTTCATGGCGTGGCCTCCTGCGCGGTGCTTGCGGCAGGTTTGGCCATGGGTTTGATCGAGTCCTCGGCGTTGACATTACGTCGCTCGAGATAGCCCTGAACCGCGCTCAGCGTACCGGTCAGGTCCGGCGTGACCACGGTGACCGGCTGCTTGCTCAGTTCGCCAACCTGTTCGAGCATCACTTTGCTCTGCGGGTTGTCCGGGTTGAAATTACCCTTGAGCACGTCCCGCGCCTCGGCCAGCGCCTGGGTGTAGACCGCAGCCTGACCATTGAGCGCCGCCCACTGCGCCTGCTCCAGCGCCAGGCTCAAGGCCAGGCGCACCTGGCTCAGGCTCTGCCCTGCCAGCAGCGGACGGACATTTTTATCGGCATTGAAATCGATACGGATGTAACGCGAGATCTGATCCCACCACTGCGCCCAACGACTCGCGCCGTCGCCATCGGCGGTCAGGCCCAGCAGCGAATCGCCCCGGTCCTTGTACTCGGGAGCCAGCTCGGTGAGGCTGACCACCTGATCGCGCAGCGCACCCAGTCGCAGGAACAGGCCGGTGCGATCCGGCTGTTCGGTACTGCGCAAGGCGACCAGGGTTTTCGCCACTTGCTCGCGAGCGGCAAAGGAACCCGGATCGTTCTGTTCGCGAAGAATTTCGTCGGCGCCCTGCACCAGCGCCTGAGCGCTGTTGATGTCCTGCAACGCCGAAAGACGCAGGCTGGCCAGGCGCAGCAAGTGTTCGGCCTCAGCCAGGCGCCAGTCCTTGCGGCTGGCGCCGAGGACGGTTTCCAGACGTTGATTCAAGCGCTGCTGATCGCCTTGCAGCTGGATCACCAGACGGCTGCGGGCATCGAGTTCTTCGGCGGCAGGCATTTGCTCAAGGCGTGCGCTAAGGCGCTGCTCGTTGAGCTTCAGGCTTTGCGCCTGATCGTTCAACGCCTGCACCTGACTCAACTGCTCCTGCGTATTGGCTTGCAGGTGACGCACCTGCCAGACACCCCAACCGCCCACCGCCACACCGGCGGCGCCCAGCAACAGCGCGACGATTGCCAGCCCATTGCCTCGGCGCTGCTCTGCAGCAGGTGGCGCACTTTCTACCGGTGCATCTACCGGCGCATCGATCAATGGCCGGGAGTCATCTTTAGGCAAGGCTGTTTCGCTCACGTATCCATCCTTTGCATTAGAGAACGGGTTCGGGATGCTCCCGTAACACCGTCAGCAAAGCCGTGGCACTCGCGCCACGACAATCCACAACTGTTTGGGCCCCGGCGGCACGTGCCAGCTCGGCGACCCTGGGGCTTGGTACAAACAACGGCAACTGCGCCAACTGTGGCCAGGCATCGCCGGCCAATTGATACAGATGCTCAAAACCCTGTCCACTGCTGACCACCAGCCCGTTCAAGCGTTCCGCCTTGATCCGCTCAGGCAGTGTTGCCGGCGGATACTGTGGAAGCTTGCGGCGATACAACTCCAGATAGTCGACACTAGCACCAAGCTCGCGCAAACGCTCAGCGAGCAACTCGCGGCCACCCTCCCCACGCAGGATCAGCACCCGTGGATCAGGCTGCTCGACAGCCTCGCGCAACGACGCAAGCTCCAGCAAGGCTTCGCTGTCATCACCCTCGGCCGGAAAACTCACGTCCAACCCGTGTTCATCAAGGATCTGCGCCGTCGCCGCGCCTACGCTGAACCACTTCAGGCGCGGTGCTTGCGGCCAGTACTGGTCGACCAGATCCACCGCGATTCTGGCGGCGGGCTTGCTGACCACAATCACGGCGCAATAACGATCCAGATCCTGAATCACCAGGCGCATTGTGGCAGAGGCCGGAATCGGTTCAATTTCCAAAAGCGGCAAACTGCTGCTGAAAATCCCCGCGTCGGCCAACACAGCACTCAGCGCCGCCGACTCATCCGCCGGACGCGTCAGCAGCAGGCGCCAGCCCGTCACTCGTGACCTGCCTCACCGTAGACCGCTTTCAGAATGTCGTTGGCACCCTGGCTCAGGAGGTCTTCGGCCACTCGCACACCCAGTGCTTCGGCATCGGCGCGCGGTGCACGGGCTTCGGCGCTGAGCAGCAGACCGCCGCTCGGATCGCCCACCAGGCCACGCAACCAGATCTGCTCGCCTTCCAGCACGGCGTAGCAGGCGATCGGCACCTGGCAACCGCCATTCAGATGTTTGTTGAGGGCACGTTCGGCGGTGACACGGGTGGCGGTGTCCTGATGGTGCAGCGGCGCGAGCAAGGCGTGAATTTCGCGGTCGGCGGAGCGGCATTCGATGCCTACGGCACCCTGGCCACCGGCGGGCAGGCTGTCATCGACGCTGATCGCCGAGGTGATGCGATCCTCGAAGCCCAGTCGAATCAGACCGGCCGCCGCGAGGATGATGGCGTCGTATTCGCCGGCATCGAGCTTGGCCAGGCGCGTGTTGACGTTACCGCGCAGGAAGCGGATTTCCAGGTCCGGGCGACGGGTCAGCAACTGAGCCTGACGGCGCAGGCTGGAGGTGCCGACGATACTGCCTGACGGCAATTCGTCCAGGCTGGCATAGGTATTGGAGACGAAGGCATCGCGCGGGTCTTCTCGTTCGCAGATGCAGAACAGACCGAGGCCTTCCGGGAAGTCCATCGGGACGTCTTTCATGGAATGCACGGCGATGTCGGCTTCATTTTCCAGCAGCGCGGTTTCCAGCTCTTTGACGAACAGGCCCTTGCCGCCGATTTTCGACAGCGGCGAGTCGAGCAGCTTGTCGCCACGACTGACCATGGGCACCAACGTCACGAGCAGACCTGGATGAGCCTCTTCCAGACGGGCTTTGACGTATTCGGCCTGCCACAGGGCGAGAGCACTTTTGCGGGTGGCGATGCGGATTTCGCGAGAGGACATGGATCAATCCGTACTGAATAGATACGGCAGATAATAACAGCTCAACCAAATCCGCTTTGACTTGAATCAGGAATTGCCTGGCCTCCCTGGCCCCGGACGTCCGGCAATCGGGTGAGAAGTTCGCCTGCGGGTGGCGAATTAAAGCTGTTGCATCATTTTGCGCACACCGGCCACATGGCGTCGGCTGACGATCAGGGCGTCACCGTTCAGGCCTTTGAGGAACAGCTGAAAATGCCCCAGTGGCGTGCGTTGCAGGCGTTCGATGCGTTCGCGGGCGACCAGGGCGTTGCGGTGGATCCGCACGAAACGGTCACCGAATTCATCCTCAAGGGCCTTGAGCGGCTCATCCAGCAGCACTTCGCCGCCTTCATGGCGCAAGGTCACGTATTTGTGATCCGCAATGAAGTAGACCACCTGCCCCAACGGGATCAGTTCAATACCTTTACGGGTACGGGCGCTGATATGGCTGCGCGGGCCGCTGCCGGTTTCGGCGGCGGGACGGGTCAAAGCCGCGAGCTGGACGCGATTGGGGCGTTCGGCTTTTTTCAACGCGTCATGCAATTGTTCTGTACGCACAGGTTTCACCAGATAGCCTACGGCGCTGGCCTGTAAGGCTTCCACGGCAAATTCATCGGGACCTGTGCAAAACACCACGGCGGGCGGGGTTTCGCGTTCGCACAATCGTGCAGCCACTTGCAGGCCATCGAGGCCCGGCATGCGGATATCGAGCAGCACGATATCCGGTTTGTGGCTGTCGATCAGTGCCAACGCTTCTTCGCCGTTCGTGGCGCTCGGCTCCAGGACACTGTATCCCTCGAGTTCGCCGACCATTCGGCTCAGGCGCTCGCGGGCAAGGGGTTCGTCATCAACGATCAGGACATTCATATTGCGCTGGATTCCTGCGTGAGTCTCGCACAAGGATAGCGTAGACAGGTGAAGTGACGTCTGTCACCGCGATCCACGCTAAGACTAGCGCGAGGGCCAAAAAGTGCCGCCCGTCCGACTGCTAAATTTTTATTTGCCGGGCAATTGGCGGTTGGCGAGGCATCGCCGTAGGGTTTGCTGATACACAATATGAACACCCCCTCTTCTTATCGTCCGCTGCAGCGCCAGGAAGTGCGCTGATCCTACTGTCCAACTGTAGACGGTTGCCGGCACGTTATTGCTCAATTGAAAAATATCGTTGCCCAATTTCCACAATGCCTGCCTTGAGTATGGGTCGACGCATGAGAAAAAAACGTGTCGACCAGTGTCAGCGACAGGATTGGCAACCCTGTTATTATCCGCCGCAGCTTTCAACGCCATCTTTCTTCAGCCGATACGAGCGAATTCATGAGCACTGACAAGACCAATCAGTCCTGGGGCGGCCGCTTCAGTGAACCCGTCGACGCCTTCGTCGCCCGCTTCACCGCCTCCGTCACTTTCGACCAGCGCCTGTATCGCCACGACATCATGGGCTCGATCGCCCACGCCACCATGCTGGCCAAGGTCGGCGTGCTGACTGATGCCGAGCGCGACAGCATCACCGATGGCCTGAAGACCATCCAGGGTGAAATCGAGGCCGGCCAGTTCGACTGGCGCATCGACCTCGAAGACGTGCACATGAACATCGAGGCGCGTCTGACCGACCGCATCGGCGTGACCGGTAAAAAGCTGCACACCGGCCGCAGCCGTAACGACCAGGTCGCCACCGACATTCGCCTGTGGCTGCGTGACGAGATCGACCTGATCCTGGGCGAAATCACCCGCCTGCAAAAAGGCCTGCTGGAGCAGGCCGAGCGCGAAGCCGGCAGCATCATGCCGGGCTTCACTCACCTGCAAACCGCGCAGCCGGTGACCTTCGGGCACCACATGCTGGCCTGGTTCGAAATGCTCAGCCGCGACTATGAGCGTCTGGTCGACTGCCGCAAACGCACCAACCGCATGCCGTTGGGCAGTGCCGCGCTGGCGGGCACCACGTACCCGATCGACCGCGAATACACCGCGCAACTGCTGGGCTTCGACGCCGTGGGCGGCAACTCGCTGGACAACGTGTCCGATCGTGACTTCGCCATCGAGTTCTGCTCGGCCGCGAGCATCGCGATGATGCACTTGTCGCGTTTCTCCGAAGAGCTGGTGCTGTGGACCAGCGCCCAGTTCCAGTTCATCGATCTGCCGGACCGCTTCTGCACCGGCAGCTCGATCATGCCGCAAAAGAAAAACCCGGACGTGCCAGAGCTGGTTCGTGGCAAGACCGGTCGCGTATTCGGCGCACTGATGGGCCTGCTGACCCTGATGAAAGGCCAGCCATTGGCCTACAACAAGGACAACCAGGAAGACAAGGAACCGCTGTTCGACGCCGCCGACACCCTGCGCGACTCGCTGCGAGCCTTTGCCGACATGATCCCGGCGATCAAACCCAAGCACGCAATGATGCGCGAAGCGGCCCTGCGCGGTTTCTCCACCGCCACCGACCTGGCCGACTATCTGGTGCGTCGTGGCCTGCCATTCCGTGACTGCCACGAAATCGTTGGCCATGCCGTGAAGTACGGTGTGGAAAGCGGTAAAGACCTGGCGGAAATGAGCCTGGAAGAGCTGCGCAAGTTCAGCGACCAGATCGATCAGGACGTGTTCGCCGTGCTGACCCTCGAAGGTTCGGTGAACGCCCGTGACCACATCGGCGGGACCGCTCCGGCGCAGGTCAAGCAGGCGGTGGCTCGCGGCCAGGCGTTGCTCGCCAGCCGTTAAACGGTCTCTGTAACACCTGAGCTCGATGGCTGAAAGGCCATCGAGCTTTTTTATGCTCAGGCTGTCACGCGCCCAACGGCTCCCACCCGCTGCAAAAAGGCAGGCGCCTCGGCCAGCCGGTCAGCGGCGACTTTTTGTACATTCGGGTTATCCGCCAGGCGCTCCAGCAACGCTTTGGCGCCGGGCATGTCGTCGAGGAAATCGACGTTGAACAAACGCTTTCCGACGTCAACAGCCAGATCGACGCTGTAAAGAAAGTACAAATCGGCCAGGGTGAACTGTTCGCCCGCCACGTACGGTGCAAACCGCGCCCGGTGTTTCAGGGCGGCAAATCCCTTGATCAGGTCTCGCTCGGATTTGGCCTTCAGCGCCTCGGGGGTCGGCCTGCCACCAAAGAACACCTCGACATAACAGACTCGCGCCGGCAGTTCGATATACAACTCGATCTCCTTGGCCAAGGCTCGAACGCCTGCCCTTGCAAACGGCGTTTGCGGCAGCAGTGAAATGCCCGGTTGAGTCTCTTCGATGAAATCGAGGATCGCGTCCGTTTCGCTCAAGAACCCTTGTTCGGTTTCCAGTACCGGCACTTTCCCGCGTGGGCTGACTGCCAGGATGTCCGGGTTCTGGCATCCATGAAACGGAACCGTTTCAAACGGCACGCCTTTCTCCAGCAGTGCCAGTTTGACCATGTTGAAATAATTGCTGGCCGCAAAGCCATACAGTTTGAGCATCGTCGGGTCTCCTTGACCGTGGAAGTTTCCTGATCGGAAACGATCGATGCCCAAAGTAACCAATACCCGGGGCCGTGAAAGAACCCGGTTATTACCGCGTAAGACGCAAATGCCTGAACGGCCCGTCGGACAAGGGCGACGGCCATATGGGACAAAAGATTGCGAATCTTCTGACACACACAATGGCCGCCACTTCTTTACTTCTTGGACGCCACCATCGCCAGGAACGCTGGCATCGCCGCATCCTTGTCCGCCGCAACCCGCTGCACGTTCGGGTTCTGCTCCAGGCGCTCGAGCAATGCCTTGGCCGCTGGCATGTCTGCCAACAGGTCAATACCAAACAGCTTGTGGCCCACCGCACAGGCCAACGGCACGCTGTACAGGAAGTACAAATCCGCAATGCTCAGGCTGTCGCCTGCGACATAAGGGGCAAACTTGCCGTGCCGTTCAAGCGAGGCAAACCCCAGCAGCAACTCGTTTTTGGTCTTGTCCTTGATCGCATCCGGTACTGGGCTGCCGAAAAACGCTTCGCCGAAGCAGGCGCGAGCGGGCAGCTCGATGTACAGCTCGATTTCCTTGGCCAGCGCCAGGACCTGTGCGCGCTCGAAGGGATCGCTCGGCAGCAGCGGCGTGCCTTTCTGGCTCTGCTCGATGTACTCGAGAATCACCGAGGTTTCGTTGACAAACCCTTGCTCGTCGCGCAGCACCGGCACCTTGCCACGCGGGCTGATGGCCAGCGCCTCAGGGCTCTGGCCTGCATAAAACGGCACTTCCTCGAACGGCAGTCCTTTCTCCAGCAGCGCCAGTTTCACCATGTTGTAGTAGTTACTGACGGAAAATCCATAAAGCTTGAGCATCACGAAGCCTCCAGGCCGTGCGGGGTTGGCAGTGCCTGTTTATAGAACGCCCGGGGGTTTCTCGCCAGCAGCATCACAGCGCTGAATGCAGGTAAACTGCCCGCCTTACCTTGAGGAGCCTGCCATGAGCGAGCCAACCGACATCGATAGCGACGAAGAAGAATTCACCGAAAACACCCTGATCGAAGCGATCGAAAACCAGATCGAGAGCGACAACCCGCCAGCCGCCAAGGCGACCTTCAACAAGTTGACCCTGGTGGGTTACGAGCGTGAGGAAATCCTCAACCTGATGGCTCACGTTTTAGCGGTAGAAATCGACGCGATCCTCGAAGAAGACCGCGCGTTCAACACCGAATGGTACGAAGCGGCACTGCGTGCCTTGCCGGAATTGCCGCCGGAAAAGAAGTAAACATTGCTCCAATGTAGGAGCGAGGCTTGCCCGCGAAAGCTCCACCGCGGTCCCTCTGAAACACCGCGTTACCGTTCTTCGCGGGCAAGCCTCGCTCCTACAGGTAATCAATACATCGTTCTTTTGAACCCTGACTACACTGGTACGCACCCCGCTGCCGGGGAATGCTTCCCGAAGAGAAAAAACCCTGTCGTGAGCACTGGACATGCCGCGCGAGTGGGATCACCTTAGGGGCGCTGTCGTCCAATTCCTAGAAAGTCTGGAGTCCTTATGTCGCTTACCCCTGAGTTGGTTGCCGAACTGGAAATCCTCGCACTCTTCAACCTGGACAGTTCCCAGGAAGGTTTGAAAATTCATCAGACCGCTGCCCCGAAAGCCATAGCTGCCGCTCAACGCCTGTTCGAAAAAGAACTGATTGACCAACCCGATGGCGGTTATCTGACCAGCCTGGGTCGTGATGCCGCGCAAAGTGTGCAAACCGTTCTCACCATTCTGAGCGTCCAGGAAACAGCCTGACCCACCGTATCGCCCACGGAAACCCCCGCTACGGGATTTCCGCGGGCACTCTTCGATACGAACTGTCGCCCAACGATAGAAATCTGACGCCAAAAAAACAAAATCAGCCTGAATATCCCGGGGCCGAGGCGCTAAACTGCCCCTCATCCTGAGATCCTCCACGTCCGAGCCCTGCGAGCCGGTTTGAGCTGACATGACCCGCACCCATGAAATCCGCCCCGATCTGGACGAGGGAATCGACCGCAAGGTTCTCGGTCAGTTGCGCGCACGTTTTCTAAAGCTCAACGAGGGCCGCATGGCGCGGGCCATGGAAGGGCTGTCGACCCGTCAGCAAGGGGTGCTGACCCTGCTGCCGCTGTTTTTCCACGTCAATCATCCGCTGTTGCCGGGTTACGTTTCCGGAAGCACCCCCGCCGGGCTGTCGAACTTCGAGCCTGACGCCAACGCCCTGGCCGAAGCCCAGCGCCTGACCCGCTCGTTTTCATACAAGCCGCGCCACGGCAGCAATCCACCGCGACCGATTCACGGCCTGTTCCTGATGGGCAGCCTCGGCACCCTGGCGCAGGCCGATCAAAGCGACATGGACGTATGGGTCTGTCACGCACCGGACTTGAGCGAAAGCGAACTCAACGAGCTGCGTAAAAAGTGCCAGTTGCTCGAAACCTGGGCCGCGAGCCAGGGCGCCGAGGCGCATTTTTTCCTGATCGACCCGGCCCGCTTCGTGCTCGGCGAGCGGGACAATCAACTGAGTTCGGAAGACTGCGGCACCACCCAGCATTACCTGCTGCTGGACGAGTTCTACCGCACTGCAATCTGGCTGGCCGGCCGCACGCCCATCTGGTGGCTGGTGCCGGTGTACGAAGAGGCCGCGTACGACCGCTACACCCACACGCTGCTGTCCAAACGCTTCATCCGTGCCGACGAAACCCTGGACCTTGGGCACCTGGCGTACATCCCGCCCGGCGAATTCATCGGTGCCGGGCTCTGGCAGTTATTCAAAGGGATCGAGTCACCCTACAAGTCGGTGCTCAAGCTGTTGCTGACCGAGGTCTACGCCAGCGAACACCCCAAGGTTCAATGCCTGAGCCTGCGTTTCAAACAAGCGGTGTTCGCCAACCAGCTCGACCTCGATGAGCTGGACCCGTACGTCGTGGTTTACCGGCGAATCGAGGAATACCTCACCGCCCGTGGCGAATCGGAGCGCCTGGAGCTGGTGCGGCGCGCGCTGTACCTGAAGGTCAATCGTAAACTCACTGGCAGCAGCCGCACCCAGAGCTGGCAGCGCTCGTTGCTGGAACGCCTGGCCCACGAATGGCATTGGGATCAGCGTCAACTGGCGCTGCTTGATAGTCGTAGCCAATGGAAAGTCCGTCAGGTCAGTTCCGAGCGCCGGGCGTTGGTCAACGAACTGAATTACAGCTACCGCTTCCTGACCGAGTTCGCCCGCAGCGAACAGACCGTCAGCCTGATCAACAAGCGCGACCTCAACGTACTGGGCCGACGCCTGTACGCAGCGTTCGAGCGCAAGGCCGACAAAGTCGAGTTCATCAACCCGGGCATCGCCCCGGACCTGGCCGAAGACACCCTGACCCTGGTACATGCGCCAGACAAGAAAGAATCGGGGCAAACCCAGTGGGGCTTGTACAACGGCAGCCTGACCGCCCTCGAGTGGGAGCATTTCGCACCGATCAAGCGCAGCCGCCAATTGCTGGAACTGCTGACCTGGTGCCATCGCAACGGCGTGATCGATAGCAGCACACGCCTGGCGCTGCATCCCGGCGACAGTGACCTGAGCGAATTCGAACTGTTCAACCTGCTCGGCAGCCTGCAACAGAGCATCGCCCTGCCCCTGCCCACGGTCGCCGAAGAACCGCTGCTGCGCGCCAGCGTGCCGAGCGAAGTGCTGATTCTGGTGAACGTCGGCGTCGATCCGCTCAAGCATCACCGCGACCTGAACATTCTGATGACCACCGAGCGCACTGACTCGCTGAGTTACGCCGGGGTCCGCGAGAACCTGGTGCTGACCCTGGATCAGGTCACGCTCAACAGCTGGAACGAGGTCTCGGTCAATCGCTTCGATGGCCCTCACGCCCTGCTCGACTGCCTGCGCGATTACCTCAACAACCTGCCGAACGGCCCACAGCAACCCAAGTTGCGGGTGCGTTGCTTCTGCCACAACCGCGCGCAGTTCATTGCGCAACGGGTCGAGGAAGTGATCGACACCGCGCAGAACCTGCTGCTGAGCAAGCTCAATCACCGTTACCTGATTCAGGTCCAGCAGCATTATCACGTGCTGGAATTGGTGCCGGGGCAGGTCAATCACGTCGCCCTCGCCACCCTGCCGGCGCTGTTCGACTACCTCGGCGAAGAGCTGGCGAGCTACAGCCCGCTGCACCTGGACCCAATGGCGCTTGAGGATCAGGACCTGGCACTGATTCTGCCCATGGGTCAGCCCGAGTGCATTCAGGTGTTCTACCGGACTCACGATGACCAGGCCGATCTGTACGTGCTGGATGAATTCAATGCCTTGTGGCAGCAGCGCTTGCCCTATCACGACGAACAAAGCCTGCTGGTGCCGTTGCAACGCTTCCTGCAATCGATCCAGTACCGGCGCGATGCATTGCTGCCGATGGACGCCGCCCAGCCACTGAGCCTCGACACGCTGTATTACCAACTGCTGCCGTCGGGTCCCGGACGAGCGCGCCGGGTCGAAGCCCGACTCGCGCCGCAAACTCCGGTCAACAAGCCGTTCTACGATGTGCAGGCGATCGTCGGCAAGGCCGCACCGGGCAAGGTGCAAGTCACGTTGTATTGCAATCAGCGGGAATTTTCAGAGCTGGAGCATGGCGACCAACTGTTCAGTGTGGTCGCCCGGGAAATCGTCGAGCAGCGCCGTGAAACCGATCGCTATCGCTGCTACATCACCGACCTGGACCTGTCGGGCCTGCTCGGTGATGGTCAGAGCTCAAGCAATTTGTACCTGCGCTACAAGGCCGATCTGGAGCGCGCATTGAATGACGCGCTCGAGCTGGTCTGAGGCAAGTTATTCCGGGAAGGGGCCGCCATTGGCTGGCTGCGATTCGACTTCAAGCAGGGTCAGCTTGAGGGTTTTGCCGCCCGGAGCGGGCCAATCGATGTGCTGGCCAACCTTCAGGCCCAGCAGTGCGCTACCGACAGGCGCTAGAATGGAGATCTTGCCTTCGTCCGCGTTGGCATCCTTGGGGTACACCAACGTCAGGTGATAGTCCTTGCCGCTGCTTTCTTCGCGGCAATGCACTCTGGAATTCATAGTCACGACATCGGCGGGCACTTCATCGTGACCGACCACGGTATCGGCGCGATCCAGTTCGGTTTGCAGCGCGATAACGCCCGGCAGCGTGTCGTCCAGGCTGTCGATCAGGCGTTCCAGACGTTGAACGTCCAGACGAGTAAGGGTGATGGAAGGTGCGGTCATGATAGAGGCAGACTCCTTTCTTCTGCACAGAAAAAGCAAAACCCCGCCAGAAAAAGGCGGGGTTTTCACGAGCCTCGATGGGTTGAGGCGTTTCTGGACACTATCACAGCTCAAAAAATATACAAGCAGGGCGCGATGGACCCTATTTTTCGGTAACGCCGATGAAACCTGTAGGAGCAGAGCTTGCTCGCGAAGGCGGCGTGTCAGCCAACATGGGTATCGACTGATGCGCCGCCTTCGCGAGCAAGCTCTGCTCCTACAGGTCTGTGCATCAAGCCAAGGATTTGCGTTGTATAGCCTGCGCGCAGATGACCCGCCGGCGCTCATCATCGGCCGAGCGCCATTCGCGGATGTCTTCGACATGGCGAAAACACCCCAGGCAGACCTTCTGCTCATCCAGCCGACACACGCCGCTGCACGGCGAAGGCACCGCCGGGCTGACATTGCTGTAAAGCGGCTTGGGCGGTCGAACAGGTGCAGGCTGGGTCACGATCTCACAGACCTTCGAAATCGAATTCAGCGCCGGCCTGTTGCTGGACGATGCGCTCAAGCATCTCGCCGAGCTGCTCTTCGCTCTTGTCGCACATCCAGCGCTCGCTCTCTTCGTCGTAGTCGAAGTGGAAGCCACCCGACACCGCCGCCAGCCACAGCTGACGCAGGGGTTCCTGGCGGCTGAAGATCAACTGAGTGCCGTTTTCGAACTTGACGGTGAGCACACCGGCCGAGCTCTCCAGATCGATATCCAGGTCGCTGTCGTCAAAGATGTCCTCCAGGGTTTGCTGGGTGGCATCGACCAGATCGTGGAAACGCGCTTCGGACAAACTCATTACGGCAACCTCAAAAAGTGTCTGATCAGGCTCAAGCGCCGCAAGATACGGGCGAGCCCCGGTGATTGCAAAGGATAACGACCAAGGGCCGATTTAGGTACACCTGTGGGAGCGAGCCTGCTCGCGAAGAGGCCGGCACATTCAACATCATCGTCACCTGACACACCGCCATCGCGAGCAGGCTCGCTCCCACAGGGATTGCACCTTGCTAGCCGGCTTCATGCGAAGCCCCGCCGGACGGGACCCTGGTCGCATAGGCAAGCTGCCGGGTGGCCGGTATACTCCGGCGCAATTAACGCATTTTCAAGGATTTCGCCATGAAGCGCCTGATCTCTTCCTTTGCTGCGCTCGTCGCGGTTGCTTGTTTATTGTCGGCCTGTGGTCAAAAAGGTCCGCTGTACCTGCCTGACGATTCCCAGGACCCTGCCGAGCAGGCCCAGTCCTCGCAAAAGCAGCCGTCGAAAGCACACAAGCACGACGTCTACCAATAAGGGAACGCCATGGACGCTTTTAACTACCGTGACGGCGAGCTGTTCGCGGAAGGGGTTGCCCTGTCCGCCATCGCCGAACGCTTTGGCACCCCGACTTACGTCTACTCCCGTGCCCACATCGAAGCCCAGTACCTGGCGTATGCCGATGCACTGGCCGGCATGCCGCACCTGGTCTGCTTCGCGGTCAAGGCCAACTCCAACCTGGGTGTGCTGAATGTCCTGGCGCGATTGGGCGCCGGTTTTGACATCGTCTCCCGTGGTGAGCTGGAACGCGTACTGGCCGCCGGCGGCAGCGCCGACAAGATCGTGTTCTCCGGTGTCGGCAAGACCCGTGACGACATGCGTCGCGCCCTGGAAGTCGGCGTGCACTGCTTCAACGTCGAGTCCACCGATGAGCTGGAACGCCTGCAAATCGTCGCCGCCGAGCTGGGCGTTCGCGCACCGATCTCGCTGCGTGTGAACCCGGACGTCGATGCCGGCACGCACCCGTACATTTCCACCGGTCTCAAAGAGAACAAGTTCGGCATCGCCATTGCCGACGCCGAAGACGTGTACGTGCGTGCCGCGCAGCTGCCGAACCTGGAAGTGGTCGGCGTCGATTGCCACATCGGTTCGCAACTGACCACCCTGCCGCCGTTCATCGATGCCCTCGACCGCCTGCTGGGCCTGGTCGACCGCCTCGGCGATTGCGGCATCTACCTGCGCCACATCGATCTCGGTGGTGGCTTGGGCGTGCGTTATCGCGATGAAGAGCCACCATTGGCTGCCGACTACATCAAAGCCGTGCGCGAGCGTCTCGACGGTCGTGACCTGGCGCTGGTGTTCGAGCCGGGCCGCTTCATTGTCGCCAACGCCGGCGTGCTGCTGACTCAGGTCGAATACCTCAAGCACACCGAACACAAAGACTTCGCCATCGTCGACGCGGCCATGAACGACCTGATCCGCCCGGCGCTGTACCAGGCCTGGATGGACGTCACCGCCGTGCGCCCTCGCGCCACCGCCGCTCGTGCCTACGACATCGTCGGGCCGATCTGCGAGACCGGCGACTTCCTGGCCAAGGATCGTCAGCTGGCCCTGGAAGAAGGCGACCTGCTGGCTGTGCATTCGGCCGGCGCCTACGGGTTTGTCATGAGTTCCAACTACAACACCCGCGGCCGCGCCGCCGAAGTGTTGGTGGACGGTGATCAGGCATTTGAAGTGCGTCGCCGTGAGACGGTAGCCGAGTTGTTTGCTGGCGAAAGCCTGCTGCCGGAGTAAAACCATGCTGCTGCGTTTTACCAAGATGCACGGCCTGGGCAATGACTTCATGGTCCTCGACCTGGTCAGCCAGCACGCGCACATCCTGCCCAAGCATGCCAAGCAATGGGGCGATCGGCACACCGGCATCGGTTTCGACCAGTTGCTGATCGTCGAAGCGCCGAGCAACCCGGACGTGGATTTCCGCTATCGGATTTTCAACTCCGACGGTTCCGAAGTGGAACAGTGCGGCAACGGTGCGCGCTGTTTCGCCCGCTTCGTACTCGACAAGCGCCTGACCGCAAAACGGCAGATTCGCGTCGAAACCAAAAGTGGCATTATCGAGCTGGATATCCGCAGTGACGGCCAGATCAGCGTCGACATGGGCGCACCGCGCCTGGTGCCGGCCGACATCCCGTTCGTTGCCGATACTCAGGCGCCGAGCTACTCGCTCGACGTCGACGGCACCACGGTGGAACTCGCCGCTGTGTCGATGGGCAATCCGCACGCCGTGCTGCGGGTCAGCGATATCAACAACGCACCGGTGCATGAACTGGGGCCGAAAATCGAACATCACCCGCGCTTCCCGGCGCGGGTCAATGTCGGTTTTCTCCAGGTCATCGACCGGAACCGCGCGCAGCTGCGCGTCTGGGAACGTGGCGCCGGGGAAACCCAGGCCTGCGGCACCGGCGCCTGTGCTGCTGCAGTGGCCGCGATCAGCCAGGGGTGGATGGATTCGCCGCTATTGATCGACCTGCCCGGCGGGCGTCTGTCCATTGAATGGGCAGGCCCTGGCCAACCGGTGTTGATGACCGGCCCGGCAGTCCGTGTTTATGAAGGACAAGTACGTCTTTGAGTGAGTCAAACCCATGACCGACAAGCCCCAGGTTCCCGCCCTACAGCCCGACGAATCCCCTTCCGAAAGCCTTGAGGCGGCGGCGATTGCCGCGTACCTGGAGGCTCATCCGGATTTCTTTGTCGAGCACGAAGAACTGCTCCCGGCCCTGCGCATTCCGCACCAGCGAGGCGACACCATTTCGCTGGTCGAGCGCCAGATGACCATCCTGCGCGACCGCAATATCGAGTTGCGCCATCGCCTGTCGCACTTGATGGACGTGGCCCGCGACAACGATCGTCTCTTCGAAAAGACCCGCCGCCTGATTCTCGCGCTGATGGACGCCACCAGCCTGGAAGATGTGGTGATCAGCGTCGAAGATAGTCTGCGCCAGGACTTTCAGGTGCCTTTTGTCAGCCTGATCCTGCTGGGCGACAACCCGATGCCGGTTGGCCGCTGGGTGACCCACGCCGACGCGCAGACGGCCATTGGCGGTTTGCTTTCGGAAGACAAAAGCGTCAGCGGCAGCCTGCGCGAGCATGAACTGGACTTCCTGTTCGGCGAAGAGCAGCGCAAGCAGATCGGCTCGACCGCCGTCGTCGCCATCAGCCATCAAGGCATTCTCGGCGTCCTGGCCATCGCCAGCCGTGATCCGCAGCACTACAAAAGCTCGGTCGGCACGCTGTTCCTCAGCTACATCGCCGAAGTCATGGGCCGCGTGCTGCCACGGGTCAACAGCTCTCTGCGCTCGGTACGCTGATCGTGGAACGGCAACTGGACGCTTACTGCGAACACCTGCGCAGTGAGCGACAGGTGTCGCCCCACACGCTGTACGCCTACCGCCGCGACCTCGACAAAGTGTTGGGCTTCTGTGTCAAACAGAACATCGGCAGCTGGGCCGCGCTGGACATTCAGCGCCTGCGCAGCCTGATCGCCCGCCTGCATTCCCAGGGGCAATCGTCGCGCAGCCTGGCGCGCCTGCTCTCGGCCGTGCGTGGGCTCTATCACTATCTGAACCGCGAAGGTCTCTGCGATCACGATCCGGCCAATGGCCTGGCGCCGCCGAAAGGCGAGCGGCGACTGCCGAAAACCCTCGACACCGACCGAGCCCTGCAACTGCTTGAAGGTGCGGTAGAGGATGATTTTCTGGCGCGTCGGGATCAAGCGATCCTAGAGCTGTTCTATTCCTCGGGCTTGCGGCTTTCGGAACTGACCGGGCTCAATCTCGATCAACTGGACCTGGCCGACGGCATGGTCCAGGTGCTCGGTAAAGGCAGCAAGACGCGCCTGTTGCCGGTCGGCAAAAAGGCCCGCGAAGCCCTGGAGTTGTGGCTGCCATTGCGCGCCATGACCAACCCGGCGGATGACGCCGTGTTTGTCAGCCAGCAAGGCCGGCGCCTCGGCCCTCGGGCGATTCAGGTGCGGGTCAAGGCCGCCGGTGAGCGCGAGCTGGGGCAAAACCTGCATCCGCACATGTTGCGACACTCCTTCGCCAGCCACCTGCTGGAGTCCTCGCAGGACCTGCGCGCGGTGCAGGAATTACTCGGCCACTCGGACATCAAGACCACCCAGATCTACACCCACCTGGACTTCCAGCATCTGGCGACGGTTTACGACAGCGCCCATCCACGGGCCAAACGCATTAAGGGCGATGATTCATGACGATCCAATTGATCACCTTCGACCTCGACGACACCTTGTGGGATACCGCCCCGGTCATCGTCAGCGCCGAAGCCGTATTGCGTGAATGGCTGACCGAACATGCACCGAATCTGGGCGCGGTGCCGGTGGAGCATTTGTGGGGGATTCGCGAGCGCATTCTGGGCAGCGAACCGGGCCTCAAGCATCGAATCAGCGCCTTGCGTCGCCGGGTGCTTTTCCATGCACTGGAAGAGGCCGGTTACGGCCATGAACAGGCGTCAGACCTGGCCGATCAAAGTTTTGAAGTGTTTCTGCATGCCCGGCATCAGCTGGAAATCTTCCCGGAAGTCGAGCCGACACTGGAGACGCTGGCCAAACACTATGCACTCGGCGTCGTCACCAATGGCAATGCCGATGTGCGCCGTTTAGGGCTGGCCGACTACTTCAAATTTGCGCTGTGCGCCGAAGACATCGGCATCGCCAAACCGGACGCACGCCTGTTTCATGAGGCGCTGAAGCGTGGCGGCGCAACGGCCGCGACGGCGGTGCATATCGGCGACCATCCGGGTGATGACATTGCCGGGGCACAGCAGGCGGGGTTGCGGGCGATCTGGTTTAACCCGCAAGGCAAATTGTGGGAGGCGCAGAAAGCGCCGGACGCCGAGATTCGCAGCCTGACCGAGCTGCCGGCGTTGCTGGCTCGGTGGAATGTCCATCACTGACCTTGAATTCACCACCGACCCTGTGGGAGCGAGCCTGCTCGCGATGAGGCCTTAACATTCACAATTGATGTTGACTGACACACCGCCATCGCGAGCAGGCTCGCTCCCACAGGGGATCTGCACAAGTCTCCAGACTTTTTTACAGGCATGAAAAAGCCCGCAGCGACGGCGGGCTTTTTCAGCAAGCAAGGGCAGACGCTTAGATAGGCCGGCTGCCGTACTTGTTGTCAGGCTTCTTGGGAGGATCGGCGACCACATTGGCCTCCACTTCCTGCACCTTGCCGCCCTTGGCCAGGAACTCTTCCATGGCCTTGGCCAAGGCATCGCGTTCCTTGTTTTTTGCTTCGACGCTCGGCAGCTCATCGACCGATACCGCTGCCTTGGCTTTGCCTTTGGCGGTCGGAACGGGCGCATCACCGCCGTCGTCTTCAGCGACGTCTTCCGCCGCTGCTTCCAGACCTTCTTCGGTTTCGTCGTCGTCGCCTACTTCGAGGTCGTCGTTTTCCAGATCATCGTCGCTCATGTTCTACCTCATGACTTGCGAAAAGCAGATTAGTTATAGCCCAGCTTTGCCCTCTGTCGAAGGCTGCCGGAAAAATTCAATAACCGCTGGTGACCAGCGGTTCATGCCTCTTCACCGTGCACGGTGGCGAGGACTTTACGGGCACCGCCAAAATCACGGTGCTCGCCCAGATAAACGCCTTGCCAGGTCCCTAACGCCAGTCGGCCCGCCGAAATCGGCAAACTGAGCTGACAGCCAAGCACGCTGGCCTTGAAGTGCGCCGGGAGGTCGTCCAGGCCTTCGTCGTTATGCTCATAGCCGTCTGTTCCTTGTGGGATCAGACGATTGAAAAATCGTTCGAAGTCGCGACGTACCGCCGGATCGGCGTTCTCGTTGATGGTCAACGACGCCGAGGTATGCTGCAGCCACAAATGCAACAGACCGACCCGACACGCCTTGAGTTCAGGCAGGCCGGCGAGTAACTCGTCCGTTACCAGATGAAAGCCCCGGGGCCTCGCCCGCAGGGTAATCAGAGTCTGTTGCCACATACAGTTCTCCGCACGTTCGGGGCGCATTCTAGCGCGCTCTGGGAAAAAACAAAGGCCCTAATATTCCTTCAATCATGTAAGCCATTGGCCGCAGAAAAACGCCCGCCGTAAACACCACTAAACGTGTACGAAAAAACCTTTCAGCAGTCCTCACACTGACAAACTCCAGACAAAAAAATGCCCGGCAAGCCGGGCAAGTTTTTTATGCGCGTCTTACAAGTTGTAGCCGCGTTCGTTGTGAAGCGCCAGATCGATGCCGACAGCCTCTTCTTCTTCGGTGATACGCAGACCCATGACAGCGTCCAGCACCTTGAGAATGATGTAGGTGACGATTGCGGTGTAGATCACCGTGAAGCCCACGCCTTTGCACTGAATCCAGACTTGTGCGGCGATGTCGGTGACGGTGCCGAAGCCACCCAGCGACGGAGCGGCGAACACACCGGTCAGGATCGCGCCGAGGATACCGCCGATACCGTGCACGCCGAAGGCGTCCAGGGAATCGTCATAACCGAGTTTGCGTTTCAGGGTGGTGGCGCAGAAGAAGCACACCACGCCCGCTGCCAGACCGATCACCAGCGCGCCCATCGGGCCCACGGTGCCAGCGGCCGGGGTGATTGCAACCAGACCGGCGACCACACCAGAGGCGATACCCAGTGCACTTGGCTTGCCGTGGGTGACCCACTCGGCAAACATCCAGCCCAGTGCGGCGGCGGCGGTTGCGATCTGGGTAACCAGCATCGCCATGCCGGCAGTGCCGTTGGCCGCTGCGGCGGAACCGGCGTTGAAGCCGAACCAGCCAACCCACAGCATCGCTGCGCCCATCAGGGTGTAACCGAGGTTGTGCGGTGCCATCGGGGTGGTCGGGAAGCCTTTACGCTTGCCGAGCACGATGCACGCCACCAGACCGGCCACACCGGCGTTGATGTGCACCACGGTGCCGCCAGCGAAATCGAGCACGCCCCAGTCCCACATCAGGCCGCCGTTGCCGGACCAGACCATGTGCGCGATCGGTGCATAAACCAGAGTGAACCAGATGCCCATGAAGATCAGCATCGCGGAGAACTTCATCCGCTCAGCGAAGGCACCGACGATCAGCGCAGGGGTGATGATGGCGAACGTCATCTGGAAGGTGATGAACACCGCCTCAGGGAACAACGCCGCAGGACCCGTCAGGCTGGCGGGGGTGACACCGGCGAGGAAAGCCTTGCCCATGCCGCCGAAGAAGGAGTTGAAGTTGACGACGCCCTGTTCCATGCCGGTGGTGTCGAACGCGATGCTGTAGCCATAAATGACCCACAGGACGCTGATCAGACCGGTAATGGCGAAGCACTGCATCATCACGGAAAGAATGTTTTTGGAGCGAACCATGCCGCCGTAGAACAGCGCGAGGCCGGGAATGGTCATGAACAGCACGAGGGCTGTCGAGGTCAGCATCCAGGCGGTATCGCCGGAATTGAGGACTGGGGCCGCCACTTCGTCTGCCGCCATGGCCAGGCTGGGCATTACGAGGGACAACAGGGCTCCTAGCCCTGCGAATTTACGCAGAGTCATATTGTTTTCTCCTGGGGCGTTGGGGTTTGTGGCGGCTTAAATCGCGTCGGTATCGGTTTCGCCGGTACGGATGCGAATCGCCTGTTCCAGATTGACCACGAAGATCTTGCCGTCACCGATCTTGCCGGTGTTGGCTGCCTTGGTTATCGCCTCGATAACCCGATCAAGATCCTTGTCGTCAATGGCGACATCGATCTTCACCTTGGGCAGGAAATCGACCACGTATTCCGCGCCGCGATACAGCTCGGTGTGACCCTTCTGCCGTCCGAAGCCTTTGACTTCGGTAACGGTAATGCCCTGCACGCCGATCTCGGACAGCGATTCGCGCACGTCGTCCAACTTGAACGGCTTGATGATGGCAGTGACTAGCTTCATGAAAACTCTCTCCCGAATTGGTGGACTTGCCCCAGGAAAACAAACCCGGCTCAAGTCTAAGCGCAGTGCCTGGCTTTGTAACGCATCGTCGGCCTTACCTGCCCGTCCGACGCCAGCTAACCGCTCCTCACGAAACTCTTCCCCCGTTTCGCTTGGCGCACTGCATTCGTCACATCGACTGCATCAGTGCATGGGTCACTACCGTCTAAGCAGAAAGCTTGCCATCTCCACAAAACCCTCAGTTTTCAAGCTCTTGGCCGTAGATGCCCACCACATCGCTGCAACACCGGACGCGTTACGCACAACAACGGTGCGACACCGTCCGTCCGCATGCGCGAAAAGCGTGCATCCCTGCGGTCGGGATTGACTATAGACACTGCGTGATACACTGCCCGCCATTGTTTCCAGGACCTTTCCCATGCTCGCGCCCAAAGATTTCCTCGACGCCTTGACCGGCACCGCCTCCCGTCTCTTCAGCGGCGACACCCCACTGCCGAAAAGCGAAATCGAAAGCCAGTTCAAGGCGTTGCTGCAGAGCGGCTTCAGCAAACTGGACCTGGTGAGCCGGGAAGAATTCGATAGCCAGATGGTCGTGCTGGCACGCACGCGGGCACGATTGGAAAGCCTGGAAGCGAAGGTTGCCGAGCTGGAAGCAAAGCTCAATCCGCCAACCGAGTAACACGCAAAACCCACTGTAAAAACCCAATCCACTGTGGGAGCGAGCCTGCTCGCGATTGAAGGTCGGAACGACCTTCAGATTCATCTGTAGGAAATGGTGCCAATGGCGATCCCAAGCCCTCAAAAATCCCGGCACCTTCCTACAACAAAACCACCGCCGTCCGATTGCGCCGCAATGCCCCGGTTCCTAAGCTCGCCCAATGCTGAATGTTCAGCACCGGGTTTGGCGACCTGGAAGCTTAAGGAGCATGACGACCATCGACACAAGTCATGGCGGTTGTGCGTGGGAGGCCTTCGGGTCTGCCGGGTTCCTTTTGCTCCGGTTCGCCAACCCGCGTACAACTGCCACCCAATTGTTTGGCGACGATTGCGGGCAGCCCTTTTAGCAAGAGGAGCTGTATCAATGAATAGCGATGACGCTTATCTGATCCCCCACGTCTTCACCCGCCACAAACTCCTCCTCCACGCCCTCCTCCTCCAAAACCAACCCTGGTTCAGCGCCCGCGACCTCGGCCGCTTCCTGCGCCTCTACCTCGACGACCGCGCCGTCCGAAAACTCGACCCCGACCAACGTCAATCCGCGCGAATGCTCATCCACGGCAGCATCGAAGATGCCCTGCTGATCAGCGAATCCGGCGTCTACGCCTTACTGATCGACCACTACTGCCCCGAACACCGAGCCCTGCGCGAATGGCTAACCCACGACGTAGTGCCAGCCCTGAGAGATGCTGAACAACCCACCTCAACCGAACGCCCCATCCTGAGCCTGCTGAACTGGCCGGAAATGTCGCTGAGTTTGCTGCACTGGAATAACCAGCCGTGGATTCGGTTGCAGGATGTTCCGCAAATGTTGCCGAGCGCAGAGCAGACGCAGCGCCCGGTCAACGTGCCATGGTGGAAAAAAGCTTCGCGAGCGTTGCACTCGCTTTAAGCGCTCATCCACGCTCGATTTCGGCGCTGCGATGATCGTAGCTCGATTGCAGATTCAGCCAGAATTCGGGCGTGGTGTTCAACAGCATGGAAAGCTTCTTTGCCAGACCCGCGCTGACATCGCTCTGCTGCTTTACTACGTCGATCAATTCAGCCTCCGGCTCGCCCAACGAGCGAGCTAAAGCCGCGCTTGTAATGCCCAGCGGCTTCAGAAACTCCTCGCTGAGAACTTCACCTGGATGAATCGGCCGCATTCCAATCCGGTTCATTTACGCCTCCTATGGCTTCATTTATCCGTGATCATAAGCAGCAACCTTCATCTGGCAAGACCATCCGAGAGCTTTCACTGACGTCCTTCACCTATCTAGGCACGGTCCTACAAAAAGCAGCTCCATCGCCTGATTTATCAGTGCCCCAACTCCTTTTAGGCTTTCTGCTCTGATCTTCAAAAGACACTTACAATGAGAAGAAAAGGGAAAGGCACCGACCTTCGGAACCAAACTTACAAATCCGAAGCACGAAAGCTCGCCTATAAAATCTTCGTCAAAGACTGTAAATCACGGGCGATGAGACTCAACACCGAGGCGGTCCGGTTCGACCCAATCACCCCGACTGCGATTGTTGCCTGTCACCCGTGGATGGAAGCGGCGCTCTACCCCTGGGAAAGCGTGCCAGATTGGAAGTGCAAAGATGCAAAGGGACTGGATTTAGCCATCTGGTACGAACAAAAACTATGTGGTCTGTGTTACGCCACTCCGCGTAAAAGCACCATTTGCATAAAGATCGTTCTTTTGCAGGGCCACCCAGACAGGTTTCATCCTCTTCGTGGCTTGATCGCACCAATAGCGCTGCTGGCTACAGATACCTATGCACGAATGCTTGGATACAACGAAATAGAGATTCAGGACCCTGACCCGAATGTCGTCCCCTACTACCAGAATCTTGGATTCAGATTCGACCAGGCCAATCGCCTTGTCATTTACTTGGACGATTAATAGTATCGAGCTAAGCCACCAGGCACTGGAGGTGTCCATGATCCACAAAAAGCGAAAAGCCAGGCTGTTGCTCATTGTTCAATATCATGCGGAAGCGCTTCGGCTAGCTGGCAATATTTCAGCTAATCAACAACGATTCCTTGACGTCGCCGCGACTCACGGCAAAGAACTTGAGCCTCCGGGCCTGCTTGCCGGAAAAAGAGCCTGAATCTGTCTACCAATGAAACCGCCTGAATGGCGGTTTTTTTGTCTGTCAGCCCGTCCGCTGATGCTTTGCAACACCCTGCGATAATTCACCGTCCGACCTGCCACGCGAAATCACGCCCTCCCGACTAACCTTAAAAAACCCGCAGGAAGCGGCTTCCCGTAAAGCTCAAGGAACGACCATGTCCCTCTCCATCGTCCACAGCCGCGCCCAAATCGGCGTGGATGCGCCCGCCGTCACCGTCGAAGTCCACTTGGCCAACGGCCTGCCATCGCTGACCATGGTCGGTCTGCCCGAAGCAGCGGTGAAGGAAAGCAAGGATCGGGTACGCAGTGCGATCATCAACTCAGGCCTGCAATTCCCGGCACGGCGCATCACGCTGAATCTCGCCCCCGCTGATTTACCGAAGGACGGCGGACGATTCGATCTGGCGATTGCCTTGGGGATTCTGTCCGCCAGCGTGCAGGTGCCAACGCTGACACTGGATGATGTGGAATGTCTGGGAGAACTGGCGCTATCAGGCGCGGTGCGTGCCGTGCGGGGCGTGTTGCCGGCCGCACTGGCGGCACGCAAGGCCGGACGCTCGCTGATGGTGCCGCGGGCGAATGCCGAGGAGGCGTGCCTGGCGTCGGGGTTGAAGGTGATCGCGGTGGATCATTTGCTGGAAGCGGTCGCGCACTTCAATGGGCACACACCGGTCGAGCCTTACGTTTCCAACGGTTTGCTCTATGCCAGCAAACCCTATCCAGACTTGAACGAAGTACAGGGCCAACTTTCGGCCAAACGCGCATTGCTGATCGCGGCGGCGGGCGCTCATAACCTGCTGTTCAGTGGACCACCGGGCACCGGAAAAACGCTTCTGGCTAGTCGTTTGCCGGGACTGCTTCCCCCCCTGGCCGAACATGAAGCGCTGGAAGTCGCCGCCATTCAATCCGTCACCAGTTGCGTTCCCTTGAGCCACTGGCCGCAAAGACCCTTCCGTCAGCCCCATCACTCCGCCTCCGGCCCGGCGCTGGTGGGCGGCGGCTCGAAGCCACAACCCGGCGAAATCACCCTCGCCCATCATGGCGTTCTATTCCTCGATGAACTGCCGGAATTCGATCGCAAGGTGCTGGAGGTTTTGCGAGAGCCGCTGGAGTCCGGCCATATCGTGATTTCCCGCGCCAAGGATCGTGTGAGGTTTCCGGCCCGCTTTCAATTGGTGGCCGCGATGAACCCGTGTCCCTGTGGATATCTTGGCGAACCCAGTGGTAAATGCAGCTGTACACCGGACATGGTCCAGCGCTACCGCAATAAATTGTCGGGACCATTGCTGGACCGTATCGACCTGCACCTGACCGTCGCCCGGGAAGCCACGGCGCTGAATCCGGCACTCAAACCCGGCGATGACACCGCCACTGCCGCATTGCTGGTCGCCGACGCCAGAGAGCGTCAACACAAACGCCAGGGCTGCGCGAACGCTTTCCTTGATCTGCCGGGCCTGCGCAAACACTGCACGTTATCCACAATCGACGAAACCTGGCTGGAAACAGCGTGCGAACGACTGACCCTATCGTTGAGGTCTGCGCATCGACTGCTCAAGGTCGCACGAACCCTCGCAGACCTTGAGCAGGTCGATGGCATCACCCGTGGTCATCTGGCTGAAGCGCTGCAATACCGGCCAACCTCCAGCTGATGGAATCACTCCTTCGTCAGATCCACCAACGGCGTCTGCCGAACCTCGGTTTCCCGCCCGTCCTGAATATCACTCACGCGCTTCAGCGCCTGGTCCACAGCGCCCTTGTCCACCAACAAGCTGTAACTGATCTGAAACTGCTTGTGCTCCTTCGGCGCAATCGTCGGCACCAGCCCCAGCGGCCGCTGATAGCGCCGGTTATAGGAAAAGCTGGTCCCCGGCTCGAGACCGGTGACATAGCCCTGGCCTTGGGTATCGGTGTTTTTCCACAGCGAAAACACGGGCAGCGTTTTAGTGTTAAAGCCGACCGAAACGCCGAGGCTACCTGCCTTGTTATGCAACACCGTCAACGTGTCACCCTTGGCGTCGCCATACGGCACCACGTTGTAAACCGTTTCGTCGTAGTCCTTGGTCGGCGCACGGTAAGTCTGCCAGTCCGGCAGATCACCTTTGGCCTTGTCGTTGAACGGCGACACCTGTTTGACCGGTGCAACGAAACGCGCGCCCTGCTCCAGGAATGGCGTGCTGAAGTTACTGTGGTACAGCGCCTGATATTCCTTCGGATAGTCGCCGTTGTTGGTCAGGGTATCGTTGAGAACGAACGCTGCGCTGCCGGGCTCAGTGACCAGCTCGGTGCTCACCGAGAAGTCGACTTTCTTGAAGGCCTGTTCTTTGAGCTCGCCGCGCAGGCTGATGGCATACGGCGGTTTTTCGTCGATGTGCAGCGTGACTGTGCTGGCCGGAATGTTGGCAGCACGGCCATGCAGGGTCAGGAGTTCGCCGTTGTCGACGCCGGGGTGGCCGACCCATTCGTAGCCGCAACGGGTGACCAGTTCATTGAAACCTTCGAGCCAGCCGAGTCCGCCGCGACCGTTGAGCTCAATGAAGGACGGATTGACCACGTCCTTGACCGGCGAATCCCAGCCCATGCGCACATTGCCGACCGATGCCTGCAGGACGTTCATGCCACGGGTCGGCACCACCGAGAGTTTCATCGTGCCGTTATCGATGTCGACGATGCTGACGCCCTCCTGCCGACCGCCGTGCAAGTTACGAAGGGTCACGGAGAAGGGTTTGTCGGTTTTCACACCGAGTTGCTGGCTGGTGATCTGCCAGTTTTGAGCAGCCTTGTCGCTGTCGAGCAGGACGTAATCCCAAGCCATGGCGTGGGAGGCGGACAGAGCGCCAAAGGCAACGACGAATTTGAGCGGAGTCATGGGGAGGCCTTTCTTGGAGTTGTGCATTTTTTATAGCGCTGATGAAACGATTCAGCAAGCTTAAAAAGCTTACACCCAAGCCTTCCCAAGCCAATTTAAATTGACCCCATGCAACCTCCGCACGCTTACGCTAGTCTCATACGGTTTTGGACCTCCGGATGATTGACGGCGACATCATTATGACATTAAGGTCGCCAGCTAATTGCAGGAGCAAGAACAGACACCTTTGTCTGTCATTTTTGCGCAACAGAACATATGGAGTTTGAATGCGCGGGGCACTATTACGCAGCGGTAAGAGCGGGTCATTCACAGCCTTGGGCGAAACAGGTCAACCGGTATACCGGGCGGCCCTGCAATTGCGCGAAGCCATTCGCCGCAAGAACCCCGAAATGGTCGATCATCTGGCCATCCCTCAAAGCGATGAGCTCGGTAACCAGATCGATTGGTACAGCGGCCTCGACGGCGATGTGATCCCGTGGAGCAGTGCGACCGAAGAAGAACGCGTCCCTGCCCGTCGCCAACTTGAAGCGCTGAAAACCGCGCTCGAGGAATTGAGCCAGCGTTTCCTGGGCACTGAATCCGGCGAACAGCAGCAAGGCGACAAAGCCGTGTTCGGCAAGCTGCTCAAGCGCGTGATTCATTTCCCCGATGAGAATTTCGTCTACCTGGTGCAAGGCAAGCCGGTGCTGACCTTTTGGGGTTTCGAGCATGCCGGTACCGGCAATCGCGATCCCCTGCACTGCCTCTATCAGGCTCCGCCCGCGTTTACGCTGCCCCCGGTGGTCGAAGCCGCGCCTGTCGTTGCGCCCGTCGTTGCGCCCGTCGTGCCGGTGGTTGCTCGTCCGTGGTGGCGTCGCTGGTGGTGGCTGTTGCTGCTGCCGTTCCTGCTACTGCTTTTGTGGCTGTTGCTTGGTCTGCGTGGTTGCGTGCCGATTCCGTTGGTGGCGGTAGACCTGCTGCCTGAGGGCATCGTGCCGGTGGAAAAACAGCTGGAAGAACCGCAACTGACCGGCAATGCCACGACGCTGAACGGCGTTCCGGTGACGGGCACCGTTGTAGGCTCTACCACTGGAACCGGCACCGGTACCGCCGTGACCGGAACCCAAGGAGTGGAAGCGCCGGCGGTCGAGGGCAACGAGGCAGATGCAGCGCCGGCCGACCTGGCCAAAGACCCAGCCAAAGACCCGGCAGCCGAATCGCCCGCCACCCCGCCCGAAAACAAAACCGCGCCGCCGGATATCACATCGCCCGAGGCCGAAAAATCCGCCGCCGCAAAACCCGGCCCTCCCCTGAGCATTCCACCGGACGCCGCCGACGGTGCCGCCAAGTTCCTCGACGGTCAGTTCCGCGCCGGCGCCGGCATTCAGGACCGCAGGACCGGCAAACCGCTGCGTCTGGAATACCAGCTCAAGGACGGTAAGGGCGAAGTCACCGTACACCAGGCCGACGGCACGAAATGCACCGGGCCGGTGAGCGCTACTATGAAGGGTGGCAGCTTGGCCATCGACAGTCAGGGCCAGGCCGTGTGTGGCGATGGCAGCACTTACGACATGCCCAAGGTCAACTGCCGCAAAGGGGCGACCACAGTCGCAGACTGCACCGGCGGTTACGGCAAAGAACAATTCCCCATGTCCATGCGGCACGTGGCCGAATAAAAACGGAATAACCCGACATGTTGCCTGAAGTCACCCAATTCGAAGACACCGTCACGCTGGTCAGCGACACCGGCATCCAGTTCATGGATTTCGCCCTGCGCCTGGACCCTCGCAAAGAACCGGCGGGCGAGTTCGCGCCGATGATCAGCGGGTTGATCTGCCGCCTGTCATACAACGAAGAGAAAGACTTCTTTTTCTACGAGCCGGAGCCGGAAAAGGTCGAAAAGGCCAAACCGGCGTTCAGCGTCGACATGAAAAGCAGCCTCGAACTGCTCGACGGTGTCTGGCTGCCGACGCCGTTTTTCCGCTTCATGCCGCCGCACCGCTTCGACGAAGGCCCGACCAACTGGTCGCGCATGCGCCTGGTCAAACTGGCGACGCCCGACATCGACGGCAACACCCACCGCCTGACGATGGCCTTCGACAGCCGCGTGATGCCCAAGCGTGACGGCACCGCTTACCTGGCGCCAAACGAAGAAGACATCAGTTCCGGCGTGTCCTTCAAACTGGCGACCAAGGCCAGCGAAACCCGCTGGTTCCTGGCCCAGCCGTGGGTCAACGAATGGCTGCTGGAAGTATTCAACGAGGGCAATGCCCACCGCTCGCGCGCAGAACTGGACACCGACATCCGCGCCAACTATCACTTGGCGCACTACCTCAACTTGCTGAGCCTTCTGAGCAAGCCATCGGCGGCAGAGCAGTCGACTGCCCGGCCGAAAGTTGAAATCCCTGAATTGAAGGTGGTTGCCAACGACAGCAATGGCCTGGTCAAACCGATTCCGGTGGACCTGGTGCTGGACGTCGGCAACTCTCGCACCTGCGGCATTCTGATCGAGAACCACGGTCAGGCCGGTTCCGGGTTGAAACAGAACTACGTGCTGGAACTGCGCGACCTGATCACCCCCGAACACACTTACAACCTGCCGTTCGAAAGCCGTGTGGAATTCGCCCAGGCGTATTTCGGCAAGGACCACTGTTCGGTCAAAAGCGGTCGGCATGATGCGTTCCAATGGGCAACGATTGCCCGTGTCGGCAACGAGGCCAGCCGTCTGGCCAGCCGTCGTCGCGGCACCGAAGGCTCGACCGGGCTGTCCAGCCCGAAACGTTACCTGTGGGACGAAAACGCCTACGGCCACGGCTGGCGCTTCAACTGCTCGTACATCAAGACCGACAGCGAGCCGTACGCCACCGCCGCGCCGTTCTCGCACCTGATCAACGAAACCGGCGAAGCGCTTTACAGCCTTGAAGAAGACGATCGTCTGCCGGTGTTCATGCCGCGTTATTCGCGCAGCTCGCTGATGACGTTCATGCTCGCCGAGGTCCTGGCCCAGGCGCTGTCGCAAATCAACAGCCCGGCCCAGCGCTCGCGCCAGGGTCACACCCGTGTGCCGCGCCAGCTCAACAGCATCACCCTGACCGTGCCGCCGGGCATGCCGCAGGCCGAGCGCAGCATCCTCAACGAACGCATGCAGCAGGCCATCGGCCTGGTGTGGAAAAGCCTCGGCTGGCATGCCGGCGAGGAAGACCCGCATCAGGACCAGGCCGTCAGCCCGCGCACGCCGATCCCGAGCATCCGCGTCGAATGGGACGAAGCCTCCTGCGGCCAGTTGGTGTACCTGTACACCGAGGTCAACGAGAACTTCGCCGGGCACCCGGAAGAGTTTTTCGACACCCTCGCCCGGCCGGACAAAACCGACCGTGAACGCATCACCCTGGCGACCATCGACATCGGCGGTGGCACCACCGACCTGGTGATCACCGACTATCGCCTCGACCGCGCCGGCAACACCGGCAGCGGCAGCAACGTGCACATCGTGCCCGAGCAGCGTTTTCGCGATGGCTTCAAAGTGGCCGGCGACGACATTCTGCTGGACGTGATTCAGGACTTCGTCCTGCCGAGCTTCGAAAAAGCCTTGCAGATCTCAGGCGTCAAATCGCCCGTCTCGCTGATGTCGCGGCTGTGTGGCGATGAATCGGTCAGCGCCCAGGACATGATCCTGCGCCAGCAACTGAACCTGCAGGTTTTTGCCCCGCTGGGCCTGGCGCTGCTCAAGGCCTACGAGCATTACGACCCGCAAGACCAGCAGGAAGTGAGCACCCAGACGTACCGCCAATTGCTGGGTGACAACGCAATCAGCCAGACCGTGCTCGATTACGTCAATGCCGCCGTGCGTCGTGATGTCGGCAGCCAAAGCGCCTTTGACCTGTACGAATCGTTGATCAGCTTCGACCTGCAAAAGCTCCATGCCGCATTCCTCAACGATCAGATCAACATCACCAAGATCCTCGGTGCGCTGTGTGAAGTGGTCGCGCATTACCCGTGCGACGTCCTGCTGCTGACCGGCCGCCCTTCGCGCCTGCCCGGCATTCAGGCGTTCATCCGCAAGGTGTTGCCGCTGCCACCGGGGCGCATCCTGGCGTTGCAGAACTACCGCACCGGCGGCTGGTACCCGTTCCACAAGAACGGCCTGATCGACGACCCGAAAAGCACCGCTTCGGTCGGCGCGATGCTGTGCCTGTTGTGCGCCAACCACAGTGTGCCGAACTTCTACTTCCGCGCTTCGGCACTCAAACCGTATTCGACGGTCAAAAACATCGGCGTTATCGACCTGAACAACGTGATCAAGGATGCCGACGTGCTGTACCGCGACATTCAGTCCGAAGACTACAAAATCAAGCTGCCGGAAATCGGCACGGGCGACGCCGCCGACACGCCTCAGCTGGAAATGCGCGGCGATCTGCGCCTCGGTTTCCGTCAGCTGGCCGCCGACCGCTGGGCCGCTTCGCCGCTGTACACCTTGCGCTTCACCAAGGCCGGTCGGGAGAAGTTCTCCCGTGCGATCGGTGAAAACGGCAGCGCGCCGCTGCTCAAGGTGCGCTTCGAGGTCAAACCGGCGGACAAGTACACACGCAAGCAGGATCTGGTCAGCGACCGCCTCTCGGTACGCAACATCGAATCCAACTGCAGCAACGTCAACTTCAACCCGCGCAGCGACCTCGAGCTGGAACTCAACACCATGCTCGACGCCGGCCTGAGCGAGACCAAGTACTGGCTCGACAGTGGAAGTGTGAAACGCAAATGAATGACCTGACCCCCGATCAACATCAGCTCTCTACCCGCTGGGCCGCTGTTTATGAAGGTGCCGGTCAGGCGCTGGAATGGATTGGCCAGACCCGTGTCAACGCGCCACGTCTGGACAGCGAAGCCGACAACCTGAACATCCGCCTGCATCGCGCCCGCAACCTGGCCCACAGCCTCGGTCGCGTGGCCTGCACGCCGATGACCATCGGCTTTTTCGGTTTGTCCCAGGCGGGCAAGTCCTACCTGATCTCGGCCCTCGCGGCCGGGCAGAACGGCAAACTGGAAACCGATTTCGGCGGCCAGCGCCTGGACTTCATCAAGCACATCAACCCGGTGGGTGGCGGCAAGGAAGCCACCGGCCTGGTGACGCGCTTCAGCCGGCGGGCCACACTGAGCCAGGACCCGGATTTCCCGGTGGAGCTGACGCTGTTCAAGGAAATCGAGCTGGCGAAGATTCTCGCCAACTCCTGGTTCAAGGATTTCGACCTTGAACGGATTTCCTACGAGATTGACGAAGAACGCATCCAGCGAGTCCTCAAGCCGTTCGAAGGCCGCGAGACCGGGCCGATGCAGCCGGGTGTCAGCGCCGACGATCTGGTGTCGCTGTGGGATTACCTGCGAGACAACTTCCGTAACTCGGTGAAAAAACTCGAGCACCTGTATTGGCCGAAAGCCTTGCAGCTCGCGCCGCGCCTGAATTTCCAGGAACGTGCCGAGCTGTTCGCCATTCTTTGGGGTGAGCAAAGCGAACTGACGCGCGTGTATCAGCAACTGGCCGGCGCGCTGCACAAGCTGGGCCTGCCCGAGACGGTATTCGCGCCGTTGAAGGCCTTGGTGAGTTTCGAAAACGACACTTACAGCCAGCGCGACAGCATCATGAACGTCGACATCCTCGAGCGCTTCGGCAGCCCGCGGGACTTGCCGATCGACGTGCGGCCACGCATCGACGGTCGCCTGCAAAACAGCCAGGGCATTCCCGTTGCGCAACTGGCGGCACTCACGGCGGAAATGACGTTCTGCCTGATCGAAGCCCCGGCCGACGACATCGTCAACCAGGTCGATCTGCTCGACTTCCCCGGCTATCGCGGACGCAAAAAGCTGCACGAAATCGCCAACTCCAGTGACCCGGAATCCGCCACCAAGGACAACTCCGTCTCGCAGCTGATTCTGCGCGGCAAGGTCGCGTACCTGTTTGAGCGCTACACCGACAACCAGGAAATGAACGCGCTGGTGGTGTGCACCGGCTCGACCAAACAAAGCGACGTCAACGACGTTGGCCCGGTGCTGACGCGCTGGATCGAAAAGACCCAGGGCGCCGACGCGGCCGCTCGCAGCAAACGCGACACCGGTCTGATCTGGGCATTGACCATGCTCGACCTGCGCATCACCAACTCCCTGAGCCTGACGCCCGATCAGTACGACGAGAGCTGGAACGGCATGGTCAAGCTGACCATGCTGGAGCGCTTCGGCAGCCTGAGCTGGATGAACGACTGGGCCGGCACGCCGTTCCAGAACACCTTCCTGGTGCGTAAACCGCGTATGGACGCGGCGTTCATCGTCCAGGACGCCAGCGGCGCCGAAACCGGGATCAACGCCAGTTACCAGGAACGCGTCGATGCGCTGGGCGAAAGCTTTGCGAGCAACGCGCTGGTGTGCAAACACGTCAACAATCCTGCCAACACCTGGAAAGAAATGCTGCGCAACGATGACGGTGGCATCAGTCACTTCAGCGGCAGTTTCAAGGGCGTGGCCAATATCGAATTCAAACTGCAGCGCATCCGCGAGCAGCTGGACGAATGCCTTGAAGGCCTGACCACGCATGGTCTGAGCACCTGGTATCACGCCGACGGTGACGGCGCCGCCGCTGCCAAGAAAGCCCAGGCGCAGATGATTCTGTCGACCCTGGGCCGTCGTCCGGCGGTGCTGGGCGAACTCATCGATCAACTCGACATGCCGAGCGAAGAGGTGCGCGACCTGTACCTCAGCGGCGTGTACGAAACCGATGACGAGCCAGCGGTCAGCGATGAACCGGTCGCCCTGACACCGAGCCAGAGCCTGTACGGCAACGACGCCGGTTTCGATTTCGATTTCGGCGATGACGCCAGCCCCGACAGCACACCGGCCAGCAGCAAGCCCCACACGCCGGTCCCGGAACTGCAAAGCAACGAACACCGTTTTGCCAAAGCGGCCTTCAAGGCCTGGGTCGCGCACTTGCGCGAACTGACCACCCGGCAAAGCCTGCTCAACCTGCTGGGACTGGAAAAGGCCTTGCTCGAAGCGGTGGTCGACGAGCTGATCACTGCCGGTTATCGCCAGGATTTGCCGGGGCAACTGAGCCGCGCCGTCCTCAAGCGTGCCCAGAGCGGTGCGCGTCGCGATCAACTGGTTGAGCGCCAGGTACTGGAAGTACAACGCGTGCTGCGCGATTTCGTGTCCTGGTTCGGCTACCTCCAGAAACCCGTGAGCGAGCGCCCACCTAGCCGGACCGGTGCCAAAGCGCCCTTGTTCTCGTTCTATACCGACATCGGTCCGGGACAGGTGCCGGAGTTGCCGCCGCAACCGGCGAACCAGGCGCAACGGTATCTCGGCGATTGGCTTTCGGGCCTGGCCTGTATCACGCAGGACAATGCCGGCCATGGTGCCGGTCGCGAAATCACCCCTGAACAGAACGAACGGCTGGGCCAAGTGCTCACAGCCTTCGCAGCGAGATAAGCAATGCCAATTCGTGTCGACCTGCTCGCCTTAGAACCCAATGTGCCTGGCCGGGCCTGCCTTACTGTGAAGAAATGGCAGGGTGGCGAAGAACAGCTGGAATTTTCCATTCAGCGTAACCAGGACGGTTTCTACCTCCAGGACCAACAGGCCTGGAGCAACAACCCTTTCTGGTTCAAGGTTTCGCGCTTCACTGTCGCCGCCAGTGGCGAAGCTCTTGAAGCCCAGGTCGGCCCGGAAGTGGTCGACCCGCTGCTGGAAGGCAGCGCCAACTCGCAATTCCAGATCGAACTGCGCGAGCAGAGCCTGGGGCATGCCGACAAAGGCGTGGTCCGGCCAGGCGTCGGGCTGTTGCCGTCCACGGCGGGTGGCCAGACGCGCTCGACGTACGGCGGCGCAGATTTGACCGCACCGGTGGCACCAGCACCTGAGATCCCGGAAATCCCGGAAATCCCGGAACTGCCGGAATTGATCTTGCCCACCGCCGAGCCAGAAATCGAACTGGAATCGGTGCCCAACGAACGCGAATACACCCCTGCTCCACCACCGGTGAAGAAGAGCAACAAAGGTCTGCTCGGCCTCGCGCTTGTACTGGTATTGCTGCTGGCAGCAGCGGCCGGGTTCTGGTTCTACAAACGCACGCCGGCGCCTGCCCCGACGGTCGCGGCCGCCGCACCGGCCGGTGCCGACGCACAAGCCTGCACGCTGGAAAGCATGAACAGCCTGCCCGAGCTGACCTTCGTCCAGACCTGCATCAAGGCGGCACCCGACAGCGCCAAGCTGCTGGAAATCATCAACGAAGCCAAGGCCGGCAAACACTGCGGTGTCGCCCAGCGCCTGTACGCCAACCGTGCCCAGGCCGGTGACGCGCTGATCGCCAACGCCTATGCCCGCGAATACGACCCGAAATACCTGAAGGCCAGCGAATGCTTCCCGGTAGCGGATAACGCCACCGCGGCCTACTGGTACGAAACGATCCTCACCCAGGACCCGAACAACGCCGAAGCCAAGCAGCGTTTCGAGGAGTTGCAGAAGTGATGCGTTCACCCGTGAGTCGTTTCCTGCTGAGCAGCGCTGCATTGTTGGCGCTGTGCATCAGCCCGTTGTCCCAGGCTGATGACAAACCGCTGATCCAGGCCGGTAAAAAGACCTTGTTCCAACGCGTGCTGACCACCCCGGGCTGCAAGATCAGCCCGACGGCGGGCGGTGCGGCAGGCGAGGCGCAACCGGTGTTCAGCCGTTTCTACGTGTACGAACGCGCCCAGGCGGCAAACGCCGAGTGGCTGAAAGTCGGCCCCGACAGTTATGGCAAAACCATTGGCTGGCTGCCTGCAAGCTGCACCACCGACTGGAAAATGCAACTGACCCTGGCCTTCACCAACCCGGCCAACCGCGACCGGCTGCTGTTCTTCAAGGAACGCACCACGGTCGAAGGCATTCTCAATGCACCGGACCCGGTGAGCAAAGTCGCCCCGCTGCGCGCCACGTTGAAAAAGGGCAAGCAAGCACCCGGCGTGCTGGCCGAAGAACCTGAATACTTCGTCGACCTGCAAAAGCAGTTCTACCTGTTGCCCGTGCTCAGCGGCGAAGAAGTCATGACCGAAGCCGGTTTCCGCACGCGCCTGCTCAATGTCGCATCGGTCAGCAAGCCCGACGAAAAAGACCCCAAGGGCGGTGCTGCCAACAGCGCGGCCGGGGGCAAGGAAGCTGAGGACAAAGCGGCCAGCCAACTGAAGGAATTCAGCGCGGCAGTGGTGTTTGTCATCGACTCGACGATTTCGATGGACCCATACATCGACCGTACCCGCGAAGCGATCCGCAAGGTTTATCAGCAGATCGAATCGCAGAACCTCGGCAAGCAGGTCAAGTTCGGCATGGTGGCTTTCCGTTCCAATACCCAGGCGGTGCCGGGCCTGGAATACACCACCAAGATGTACGCCGACCCTACCAAGGTGAAAGACAGCGCCGACTTTTTCGCCAAGATCGCCGACCTCAAACAGGCCAAAGTGTCGAGCAGCAGCTTCGATGAGGATGCCTTTGCCGGCGTCATGGAGAGCATCGACAAGGTCGACTGGAGCCAATTCGGTGCGCGCTACGTGGTGTTGATCACCGACGCGGGCGCCATCGAAGGTGACGACAAACTGTCGAAGACCGGTTTGAGCGCTGCACAGGTGCGCATTGAAGCGGCCAACCCGGGCGTGGCGATTTACACCCTGCACTTGAAAACCCCGGCCGGGGTCAAGGATCACGCCAAGGCCGAGGCGCAGTACCAGAACCTGTCGACTTACCCGGGCACCAACACCTCGCTGTACTACCCGGTGAATGCGGGTGATGTGCAGGAGTTCGGGCGCAAGGTCGATGCACTGGCCACCGCGATCACTACACAGGTGAAAGCCGCCTACATGGGCGAAGACGCCATCGGCAGTGCGGCGAACGCCAAGCAGGACCCGGCCGAGAAGAAAATGCTCGAGGACGCCGCACTGATCGGCCACGCCATGCAACTGGCCTATCTGGGCGAGAAGAACAACAGCAAGTCCCCGCCGGTGTTCAAGGCGTGGATCACCGACCGTGACCTGATCAAGCAGAACATCCCCACCACCGACGTGCGGGTGTTGCTGACCAAGTCCCAGCTCAGCGATTTGAGCGACGTGATGAAGAAGATTCTCGACGCTGCCAACGAAGGCTTGATTTCGCCGACAGAAATGTTCGACCGCCTGCGCTCGGTGGCCGCGACCATGGGCGCCGATCCGAACCAGCTCAAGCAGAACAACAACGCCAAACTGGCGGACATGGGCGTGCTCGGCGAATACATCGAAGACCTGCCGTACCAGAGCGAAGTGCTGAACCTGGATGAAGAGACCTGGAAGAGCTGGGACGGTCTGGCGCAGGAGAAATTCATCCGTACGCTCAACACCAAACTGCGGCACTACCAGCGTTACAACGCTGACGTCGACCGTTGGGTGGCGCTGGCCAAGGACAGCGATGCGCGGGACAACGTGTACCCGGTGCCTCTGGAAATGATGCCTTAACGAGACGCCCATGCTCGATATCAGGAACTTGCTGGTGCGCCGTGGTGAAGGCGCGCTGGCCCATCATGTGCGCCTGCCGCACTTGCAGATCGGCGGCGGGGAAATCCTCGCCATCACCGGCGAAAGCGGCAGCGGCAAAAGCACATTGCTTGAGGCCATCGGCCTGCTGCTGGCACCGGTCGAGCTTGAGCGCTTTCGCTTGGGCGCAAAACAGGATCAGGACATCGCCCGATTGCTTGCCACGGATGATCAACCGGCTTTGGCGGCGGTGCGTTCACGGCATCTGGGGTTCATTTTGCAAAGTGGCGGCCTGCTGCCGTTTCTGAGCGTACGCGACAACATCAGCCTGCCGCGCCGTTTGCTCGGCATGTCGGCACACAGCGCGCACATCGACCACGCGGTTGAAGTATTGCGTCTGCAAGGACTGCTGGATAAAAAGCCGCAGGCACTGTCGATCGGCGAACGCCAGCGCGTGGCCTGCGTTCGCGCCATTGCCCATGAACCGCTGCTGCTGTTGGCGGACGAACCGACCGCCGCGCTCGACCCGCACAGCGCCCGGCGCCTGTTTGAATTGCTGCTGAGCCTGGTGTCGAGCATGGGCCTGAGTGCGCTCGTGGTATCCCATGACTGGGCCTTGTTGAAGGATTTCGGCTTGCCGCGACTCGGCGCTATCAGCCGCCAGGGAGAGACTCTGTTTGAACCGATGGACTGACCGACTGCGCCTGCTGGGCACCCTGGCCCTGCAAGACCTGTGGCACGACCGCAAGGTGTCGCTGTGCATCGCCGCGTCATTGGTGGCGGTGATCGCGCCGTTGCTGTTGCTGTTCGGCCTCAAGCACGGGGTGGTCAGCCAGTTGCAGGACGAACTGCTGCGCGACCCGCGTAACCTCGAAGTGAAGATGCTCAGCAACGGCAACTACGACAGTGCCTGGATCGAGCGTCTGCGCCAGCGTCCCGAGACCGGTTTTGCCCTCGGCCAGACACGCTCGCTCAACACCCAGGCGGATTTGCTGATGGGCATGCAACGCTTCGTCGAAGGCGCAGAAATCATCGCCACCGAACCCGGCGACCCGCAACTGAACCTGCCGGAACTCAACCCCACCGGCGATCAAGTGATCCTCAGTGCCCGCGCCGCGCAACGCTTGCAGGCCAAGGTCGGCGATCGCGTGCAACTGCGCGTGCTGCGTCGTCTGGAAGGCGTGAATGAGCGCGGCGAAATGACGCTGAGCGTGCTGGCGATTCTCGATGGCGCCCGTTTCGGCCGCGCCGCCGGGTTTGTCGCCCCGCCGTTGCTGCTGGACCTGGAGCGCTTTCGCGATGGCTATCAGGTCAGTGCGTTCGGCATCACCACCGGCAAGCCTCTGGGTGATCTGCAACCGCTGTATGCCCGCGCTCGCGTGTATGCACACGACATCGACCAAGTGGCGCCGCTGGAGCGCTGGCTCAACGAACAACACATCGAAACCTCGAGCCGACTGGCCGACATCGACAACGTCAAAGCCATCAACCATGTGCTGGGGCTGATCTTCGGTGTTATTGCCCTGGCGGCATTGATTGGCTGTGTGGCGTCGATGGTCGGCGCGTTCCTGGCCAACATCGACCGCAAGCGTAAAAGCCTCGCGGTCCTGCGCCTGTTGGGGTTCAAGCGCACGGCGGTCGCCGGTTTCGTGGTCGTGCAAGCGCTGTTGCTGAGCCTGGCCGGCTACCTCGGCGGATTGGGGTTTTACGCTGTCGGCAGTCATCTGTTCGACTACTTGCTCGGCAGCAGCCAGGCCACAGGCACCTTTGTCTGCCACATCACACTCTGGCATGGCCTCGCCGCCCTGCTTCTGACCTTTCTGGTCGCTACACTGGTGGCCGTGATCGGCGCCGTGCGCGCCATCAGCATCCAACCTGCGGAGAGTCTGCGTGAGCTATAAACGTTTTGGCTTGCTGTTGCCCCTGAGCCTGGGCTACTTGCTCGACGCTTCGGCGGCGGGCTGGGAAGAGAAGTATTACAACCCGATGCCCGAAGCCAGCGACGTCGTTTTGCCGATGCCGTGTGAAGGCTCGATGGTGTTTCGCAAGGTGTTCATTCCGGTCACCGGACCGCTCGACGACTACCCGATCAACATCGGTCAGGACGGCGCGGAATACGGCTATGTCGAGCAGACTCGACCGACGTTTATCGCCGGCAGTTTCACCGGCGCCAAGAACGACAAATCCCGCTACTACCTGATGGCCAAGTACGAGATGAGTCAGTTGCAGTACGCTGCCCTGACCGACGAAACCTGCCCCACCGCCGCGACCAAGATGCGCCTGCCGCAAGTGGCCGTGAGCTGGGTGCAAGCCGTCGAAGCGGCTGACAAGTACAACCTGTGGCTGCGCAAGAACGCCGCCGGCAAGCTGCCGAAAGAAGACGGCGCCCTGGGCTTCCTGCGTTTGCCGACGGAAGTCGAGTGGGAGTTCGCCGCGCGCGGTGGCCTGGAAGTCGGTGCGGCGGAATTCCGCGATACACGCTACCCGATGCCCGACGGCATCAACGCTTACGAGTGGTTTGCCGGGGCGCAATCGTCCAACGGCAAATTGCAGTTGTCCGGCCTGCAAAAGCCCAATCCGCTGGGCCTTCACGACATGCTCGGCAACGTTGACGAAATGATGTTCGAGCCGTTTCGCCTGAACAAACTCGACCGCCAGCATGGCCAGGCCGGTGGCTACGTCGTGCGCGGCGGCAATTACCTGACCGCCCAGGCCGACCTGCGCACCGCGTTGCGCAAGGAAGAGCCGTACTACAACGCCGAAGGCCAGGTAAAAAACAAGACCACCGGCCTGCGCCTGGTATTGGTCTCGCCGACCCTGACCTCTCGCGAACGCGTGGCCAGCATCGAAAACAGCTGGAAGAAACTCGGCACCGGCAGCAAGGAAACCGAATCCGCCGACAAAGGCACGGTTCAGTCGCTGAACACGCTGGCCTCGGGTGTTGAAGACAAAGCGCTGAAGGAAAAGCTCCAGGCTCTGGAAAACCAGCTGCGCGCCAGCAACCAGCAGCAGGAAGAAACCCGCGACCAGGCGATTCGCGCCAGCCTCAATCTGGGTGCGTTCCTGTGCACCAAGATGCTCGACGACGGCCAGTACGTGGATTTCCTGCAGAAAAACTACAAGCTCAATTGCGAAGCCGCCGAAAAAGACGCCAGTTGCGACATGCGCAAGGGCAAGCTCGACGAGCAGAAGGATCGCCTGCACAAACTCAGCCGTTACTACGCCAGCAGCCTGGTGGAGTCGGCGACGTTGTACGGTCAGCCGCTGCTCGAGGCACAGGTTCCGGTGATGGAAGAAATCATTACTCGCAACAAACAGCTTCAGGACCTCAAACCCTACTTGCGCACGCACTGGGCGAATCAGAAGACCTTCCTGCAAAAACAGAAGATCGACACTGAGGCCTGGCTGACCAGCTGCAAGACCGTCACTCAATAACAACACGTCAACACCGTCATCGAGGAGTTTCACCATGTCGCGCAGCCTTTGGACTCGCTTCAAACTACAGATCGCATTCGTCGTTGCCGGCAGCCTGTTGCTGACTGGTTGCGCCAACACCGGCAGTTCGATGCTCGGCGGCAGCGACGGTGCAGACCCGCGCCTGACCCAGGGCAATGACGCGGAGTTCTTCAGCAAGTCCGGTTACCAGGCCTGCGCCGTCGGCGCCGGTGTCGGCATCCTCGGTTGCGCGCTGTCCAACAGCAGCAACAAGGCGGTCTGCGCCATCGCCGCCGGTATTACCGCGTGTGGCGTGGCCATGGGCGCGAACTATTATCTGGATCAACGTCGCAGCGAATACGCCGACACCTCCACCCGTCTGGCGAAGATGAACAGCGAAGTCGAGCAAGACACGCGCAATGTGATTGCCCGCACCGAGACCGCTCAGCAAGTGATCAAGGATGACCAGGCGCGTATCGCCAGGATCAAACAGGACATCGCCAGCAAAAAGGTCGACAAGACCAAAGCCCAGACGCAAATCGCCGAGATCGACAACAACATCGCAATCTTGCGCAAAGACCTCAGCAACATGCGCAAAAAAGTCACCGAGTACAGCAAAGTGGCCGATGCCGAACGCGCCCAAGGCTCCAGCGCCGAGATGAAGCAGGTGGATGTAAGCATTCTGAAAATGAACGAGAAAGTCGCTGCCTTGCAGAAGGAAGTCGACGGTCTCTACAGCCAGCGTTCCGCAATCACTCTGGGTTAAGCACATGAAGCTACGACAACTGGCGGTCCTGACCGCCGTCCTCGCCTTGAGCGGTTGCGCGACCCAGCCGGGCGAATGCGATGCGACCAATCGCGACAGCAGCATGCTGACCAAGATGAACTGCGACTACTCTGGTGGTTACAGCGATCAGGTCAAACAAAAGGAACAGGCCCTGGCCGAGTCCCGCCAGCAAAACGCGATGTTCCGTCAGGTGTACGAGAACATTCAGGCCCAGCAGCTCAGCACCAAAACCGATTTGGCCAGCCAGCAGAAATCCCAGGCTGAACTGAACCAGTCGCTGGGCAAGTTGCTGACCTCACTGAAGGCGCGCCATGGCAATGAAAGCCAGGTGCAAAAGCAGATCGCCGGGCTCGAACAGCAGCTCAAGGACTCGCAGACTGCACCGGTTGCCAAGCCTTCAAAGGCGGCCCTGGCCGCCAAGCAGGAACAACTGAAGGCGCTGCAGAAAAAGGTCAATCAACTGCAATTCAGCCTCGGTTACGAAGAGTAACTTTTCACCCGCAGGCCTCCCGCCGGAGGCCTGCAGCCTTTTCAGGAATCGACGTCATGCAGCGGGTCATCAGGGATGCGCAAGCCACACCAGAGGGGATGAGTGCGCTGCAAGCCAAAGTCGCCCTCATCCAGAAACACTTTCCGCCGACCGTCTCCAGCCTCTTCGCCATCCCGCGAATGGGCAGCGGCGAGGTGCTGGAATGGTGGACCGAACTGGGTGGCCAACCCACGCCCTATGCCGACCTCAACGAGGACGCTCAACGGCGATTGCTGGAAACCTATGAAGTGCGTCAGACGTCCCTTGGACAGTTGGCGGACGAACTGCAAAAACGCGGTCAGCCCACGGAAGCGGATGACCTGCGCAGCCTGCTCGGCGCGCCCGAGCTGGACAAACTCTACAGCCTCAACGGTGAGCCTTTGGTGGTGCGCTGGAACCAGCGCCCGCCAAAACCAGTGGTGCCGCCGGTGGTTCCGCTGGCTCCGGTGGCCGCCGTGGCGCCTTCGCGCCGTGGATGGTGGATCGCCGCGGCATTGCTGGCACTGCTGTTGTTGCTCCTGGCGCTCTGGGCTTACTGGTGGTTTATGCACCGGGAAAAAGTTGTCCCGGTCGAACCGGTCGCCCCGGTGGTGACACCGATCGAGAAACCGGTTGAGCCTGTTCCCGAGCCGGTAGTGGAGCCGGAGCCTGTAGTGGAACCGAAACCGGAACCCGTACCGGTTCCAGAGCCAGAACCAGTGCCCGCCCCCAAACCGG
>NZ_JACNDU010000030.1:0-62201 GCF_017351735.1 Pseudomonas sp. FW300-N2A2
GAGCCTTTTGGTTACTTTGGGGCTTTTCCAAAGTGACTCGCCGTAAGGGCGAAACCAATAGCCGGCGTTACCGCAGAAAACGGATATACACACTAAATGCTAAAACACCAAGCCAGCCTCACTCACCCACCCGCCGCCCCGGAAAAAACAACTCAAAACACGTCACCCCCTCACTGCTGCTCACACTGTAAGCCCCGTTATGCAACTGCATGATCGTCGCCACGATCGACAGCCCCAAGCCATTGGAATGAGCCGAACGCTCGCGGGATTCGTCAACCCGGTAAAAGCGTTCAAACAGCCGGGGCAGGTGCTCGGCAGGGATGGTCTGGCCAACGTTACGCACGACCACCCGGATCCCCTCAGCCGAAGGTATGGCGCGAATGACCAGCTCAGAATGCGCCGCGCCATATTTGATGGCATTGGCGCACAGGTTGGCCAACGCACGGCGCAGCAGCATCGGCTCAGCCCAGATCACGCCGCTGCCCTGGGCATCGATGCTGATCCCGACATCCGCCGCCAGCCCTTCAAAATAGTCGGCCATACGTTCCATTTCGTCAGCGGCATCCAGCTCCTGGCGTTGGCTCAGGGCACTGGCCGGGTCGGTACGCGCCAGAAACAGCATGTTGTCGAGCATCCGCGCCAGACGCTCAAGCTCTTCGACGTTGGAGGCGAGCAGTTGCTGATAGGCCTCGACGCTGCGGTTCTGCTGCAACGCAACCTGGGTTTCGCCGAGCAGGTTGTTGATCGGCGTGCGCAATTCATGGGCCATGTCGGTCGAGACCTGACCCAGTTGCACGAAACCCTTGCCCAAACGGTCGAGCATTGCATTGAGCGCGTCGATCATCGGCAGCAGCTCCCGTGGCGCGCCCTGGCCATCGAGGCGCTCGGTGAGGTTGCCGACACCAATGCCGTGGGCATGCCGGGCCAGGCGTCGCACGGGCAGCAGGCCGCGATGCACCAGCAGATAGCCGGACAGCGCCAGCAGAATCGCCGCCACGCTGGCGAAGAGGTACACGTTGAGGCGGTAACGGGCGAGCACGGCGGTGCGCTCGGTCATCAGGCGTCCGGTGACCACCTGCAAGCTGCCCATATCGTCGGATTCGATGGTCGCCGCGACGGCCGCGAAAGGGACGCCGTCCACGCCGGGATAGTGCTGCACATCGGCCAGGCTCAACGGATGGTCCATCGACACCGGTGCCAGCGATGGCAAGGCGAGGTTGCCGGGATTGACCACCAGCAGCGGTTTTTGTCCGGCGGCGCCAATGGTCAGCAGGGCTTCGCGATTGCCCAGCATGTTCTGGAACAGCGCCGGTTTGGTCTTGATCAGCTCCAGCGTATTGCTGTCGTTGAGGAAGGTGCGCAGTTGATCGATGCGGTTCACCAGGGCCGCGTCGTCGCGGCGGATCAGCTCGCGCTCCAGGTCGCGGTACAGCGCCACGCCCAACAGGGTCAGCGAGACAAACGCGAGCAGGGCAAACACCAGCGCCAGGCGCAGTGTCAGGGAATGGCGAAGGCGACTCATGCCTGGGTGTCGAAGCGGTAGCCGATACCGCGCACGCTGTGGATCAGCTTGAGCTGGAACGGGTCATCGATTTTCAGGCGCAAGCGACGCACGGCGACGTCGACGACGTTGGTGTCACTGTCGAAATTCATGTCCCAGACCCGTGACGCGATCATCGAGCGCGACAAGACCTGGCCTTGATGCGTGGCAAACAAATGCAGCAGGGCGAATTCCTTGTTGGTCAGGGTGATCTTCACGCCTGCGCGGGTGATGCGGCGCTTGAGCACGTCGATCTGCAGGTCGTCCACCTGCAGTTGTTCTTCTTCGCGGGTGGGGCCGCGGCGGGTCAGGGTGCGCAGGCGCGCCACCAGTTCGGCGAAGGAAAAAGGCTTGATCAGGTAATCGTCGGCGCCCAGTTCCAGGCCCTTGATGCGGTCGGCGATGTCATCCCGCGCGGTGAGAAACAACACCGGCGTGTCGGCTTCCTTGCGCAAGCGGCGCAGAACCTCCCAGCCATCCATTTTCGGCATCATCACGTCCAGCACGATGACATCGAAATCGTGCTCCAGAGCCAGGTGCAGGCCATCGATGCCGTCCCGCGCCAGGCTGACGGAGTAACCGAGCTCCTGCAGGCCGTTGAGCAGGTAATTGCCTGCCTTGGGTTCGTCTTCGACTACCAGGATATTCATGGGGTTTGTGCCTCAGCCAATTGGCGCCAGTGTAGCCGGATCAATGATCGTTGGTGCAGCCCGTGCCGTTGACCTGGTAATCGAGGACGTGCTCGCGACCCTGGTGGTCGAGGTAGTCGAGTCGCGCCGGGATCACGCCGCATTGCTGCGAGATGTCGGTACTGGCGAGGACTTTGGCGACGTCCATGTGCACGAAGAAACCGGTCTTGTCGTGGATCACCGGCGCAGTGGTCTGCGTATCGGCAAACGCCGAGCCGGTGGCGAGGAGGGCGGCGAAACCGAGGATTAACATTTTCATGAGGTGTCTCTCTATTCAGGTTGGCTGCCGGGAATGGCCTGACAGTGAGTTCAGGTTAACCAGGCGATCCGGACAGCCGACCAACAGTTCAATGACAAAGTTGTAATGAAACCGGGCCTGGCGTTATGGCTGGCGGCCGGAGGCTTCGAGGATCAGGTCGGCGATTTCTTTGGAATGGGAAACCAGCGACAAATGGCTCGACGGCAGCTCGATGGTGGTCGCGCCCATGCGTTTGGCGAGGAAGCGTTCGAGGTCCGGGTTGATGGTCTGGTCGAGGCTGGAGACCGCGTACCACGACGGTTTGCTGTGCCAGGCGGCTGCGGTGGTGCGATCAGTGAATAGGGTTTTGGCAATCGGCTGCTGCACGGCGAACAGTTGCATCGCCTTGTCGTGGGGCACGTCGCTGGCGAAATATTTGAGGAAGGCATCCTGTTTCAGGCTGACGAAACCGTCGTGTTCTTCGGTGCCGGCTCGCACGGGCATGGTCGGGTATTTGGCTGACAGGGCGACGAAATCTTCCCCGGCGTCCGGGGCGCGGGCCGCGACGTAGACCAGCGAGCTGACCTTTGGATTGACCCCGGCTTCACTGACCACGGTGCCGGCGTAGGAGTGGCCGACCAACACCGTCGGGCCGTCCTGTTGGTTGAGTACACGCTGGGTGGCGGCGACGTCATCGGCGACCGAGGTCAACGGGTTTTGAACGGCGGTGACGTGCAATCCGGCGGCCTGTAACCGCGAAATCACGTCCGCCCAACTTGAGCCATCAGCCCATGAGCCGTGTACCAGCACGACGTTGTCGGCCTTGACCGGCGCGATGTCGCCGGCCATGGCGGAGCCGGTGCCGAGCATCAGCAGGCTGGCGGCGATCAGGCAGAGTTTGTTCAATGGTTTCATGGTATCGACCCTTGTCATCATCAGTGGGAGGCGTCACCCGGTGTGGGTGACTGACGACGCCACTTTAGGAAGCGAGGGTGCTGGCTACGCTGACAACTCGATGACAAGTTTGTAATGCACGGCTGTCGGGTTTTGCGGTGATCTTGCGACCGTCATCGCCGGCAAGCCGGCTCCTACAAGTACGTGGTGTTTGTACCGAATCCTTGTAGGAGCCGGCTTGCCGGCGATGGGGCCGGTGGGATGCACCTAAGGCTCAAGCGCTTCCCTTTCAGCCTGCTGCGCAAACCATTGCAGGACCATCGCGCAAGCCGGATGAGCAACGGCTGAAGGTTGCAGATTCAACGCGTAAATACCGCGTGTTGCCAACGGCCGGCCAAACGGGATAACCAGTACCCCTCGCTCTATCGACTCGCCTGCCAGCGTCATATCCGTCATCGCCACACCCAATCCTCTCGCCGCCGCGTCCAGCGCCAGTTCATCGAGGTTGAAGGGGATGTGCCGGTAATCATCCAGCGATTTACCGCCATTGGCCGACAACCACTGAGCCCAATCATTGCGGTCCGCCGAGCGATGCAACAGCGGGAAACTCACCAGGTCTTCCACCGCTGCCAATGGCCGCGTCGAGGTGCCCAGCCCGGGCGCGCACACCGGCACCAACGCTTCCTTGAACAAGGTCAGGCTATCCGGATCAGCAGACGGCTCGGGCAGATAGAGAATGTACGCATCACTGTCGATGGCCGGCTCCACCACTTCTGTCGCCACGGTCTCGATCGACAGCGAAACCTGCGGATGACTTCGATAAAACTCGCTCAACTTCGGCAGCAACCAACGAACCGCCAGCGACACATGCATGCGGATGCGGAAGGGGCGTTCCTGTGGCGAGAGGCGGTCCTCCAGGGTTTTCAGTTGCGCCAGGATATTTCGTGCGGTTGCCAACACCTGTTCGCCTTCCGGCGTCAGTCGCACATGGCGGCTGTTCCGCGCAAACATCGGCACGCCAAAGTGGCTTTCCAGCAGCTGAATCTTTCGGCTCACCGCACTTTGGGTCAGGCACAGCCTGGCGGCCGCTTGGGTGAAGCTGCCCGAGTCGGAGACTTCCACCAGCGCCTGCAAGGCCTGGAGCGAAGGAACGTGGCGAATTTTATCCATGCGTTTTATGAATGGCTCGATGATTTTATAACGTTGGTTGTATCACTACAGGCCTTATAGATTCTAGCTCTGGCGAGCGTTTCCGGAAACGTCCATGCGATTACAGCATGCGCTCGCAGAATGACAGTCAATGAGGTGAGGCATGACCAATGAATGTGGCTGGATTGCGCAGGCGGGAAGTTCAGCCGCTCGCGGTCCTCTCAAAGGCACGGTAAAAGCCGACTGGCTGATTATCGGTGCCGGTATCACCGGGCTGAGTGCCGCGCACTCGCTCGCGCAATTGCACCCTCAGGCGCGGATCGTGATCGTCGACCGGCAGCGTGCGGCGCAGGGCGCTTCGGCGCGCAACTCAGGCTTCGTCGTAGGCCACGAACATCCGACCAGGGACGAGTTGATCGGCAACCACGGGTTTGCCGGTTATGAAGTGGACACCGCGATTTCACGGGCTGCCAGCGATGAAGTGCGCCAACGCATCGCCCGTCACGGTATCGAATGCGACTTCAGGGATTGCGGTTACTTCTTCGCGGTCAGCGACCCAGGCAAGTTGACCGATGTCGAGGGAAAACTGGCCACGCTACGCGCCGTCGGTGCCTCTGCTGAGTTTCTGCAAGGTGAGCAACTGAGCGAAAAACTCGGCACCCGGCACTACCAGGCCGCGATCTGGTGCGGTCAGGGCAACGCGCTGCTGCAACCGGCGAAATACGTGAAGGGCTTGCTGGATGCACTGCCGGACAGCGTGACCGTGTTCGAGAACACCGACATCACCGGCCTGGAGCGTCTGGGCAAAGGGCGAATTCGCGCCAATGGCATCGCTGGCAGCATCGAGGCGACGCAAGTCATGGTGTGCCTGAATGCGTTCATTCCCCGGTCGGGCATAGAGGACAGCGGAACCTTCCCGATGGAACTCAGCGCCAGCCTTACCCGTCCGCTCAGCGATGAAGAGTTCCAGTCCATCGGTGCCGTCGAACCGTGGGGCGTGCTCTCCACCCGGCCGCTCGGCGCCACGGTGCGCCTGACCCCGGACCGTCGCGTGATGATCCGCAACACTGCGGAGTACCGCTCTCGTGACCTGACCGACAGTGAACTGTTGCATCGGCGCAAACACCATGTGCTCGGCTTGCAACGGCGTTTTCCGTTTTTGGGCGAGCAGGACATCCAGTACACCTGGACCGGACATTTGAGCGCCTCGCGCACCGGGCAACCCTTTTTCGGCAAGGTCGAAGAGGGCGTGTATGCGGTGGCTGGCTGCAATGGTTCGGGTGTCGCGCGCGGCACGCTGTGGGGGCGATTGCTCGCCGAAATGGCCTCGGGCACCAGCTCGCCGATCCTCGAATCGGTCATGCGCAGGGCGCAACCGGGCTGGCTGCCGCCAAAGCCCTTGCTCGATATCGGTGCCATGCTTCGCATGCGCGTGGAGGCGGTCAGGGCCAGAACAGAAATCTAGAAACCCCGGCGATCAAAAAACAACAAAAGCTCATCAATAAGGTGATTGAACATGCGCGCGAACACAATTCCCCTGATGGTTGTACTGACCACGTTGTCGGCCGCCACGTACGCCGACGAAGTCGTCAATATTTCCAACTGGAACGGCTACATCGCCGACGACACCCTGACCAGCTTCACCCAGGCAACCGGGATCAAGGCGACTTACGACATCCACGACAGCAACGAAGTGCTGGAATCCAAGCTGATGACCGGCAACACCGGCTACGACGTGGTCAGCCCGTCGAACCATTTCCTGTCGCGCCTGATCAAGGCCGGGGCCATTCAGAAACTCGACCGGAGCCAACTGCCGAACTGGAAAAACCTGGACCCGGCGCTGATGAAAAAACTCGAAGTGAACGACCCGGGCAACCAGTACGGCTACCCATACATGTGGGGCACGGCGGGGATCGGTTACAACGTCGAGAAGATCAAGGCGATCTTCGGCAACACCGATGTCACCCATTCCTGGAAGCTGTTTTTTGAAGAAGAAAACATCAAGAAACTCAGCCAGTGCGGCGTGGCGATCATCGATAACCCGACGCAAATCCTGCCGATCACCCTCAATTACCTGGGCCTGCCGCCCCATAGCCACGAGCCGGCGGACTACAAGAAAGCCGAGCAGGCGCTGCTGAAAATCAGGCCGTACGTGCAGTACTTCCATGCGTCCAAGTACATCAGTGACCTGGCGAACGGCAATGTCTGCGCGGTGATCGGCTTCAACGGCGACATCGTTCAGGCGGCCGCCAGCGCCAAGGAAGCGAACAACGGCATCGACATCGCTTACTCGATTCCTGATGAAGGCTCGACCCTGTGGTTCGACATGGTGGTCATGCCCAAAAGCGCGCCGCACGAGAAAAACGGCTACGCCTACATGAACTACCTGCTGACACCGCAAGTCATTGCCAACATCAGCAACAGCATCCACTACGCCAACCCCAACCTCGCCGCGGATCAATATGTGACCCCGGCCGTGAAGCAGGACCTGGCGATCTACCCGCCGAAGAGCGTGCTGGACAAGCTGTTTACCGTCGATGAACTGCCGGCGGCGATTGCGCGGTTGAGCACGCGTCTGTGGACCAAGTTGAAAACCAATACTTGAGGTTGATTGCCCCTTCCTTGACTGCGCGAGTCAGGGAAGGGGCAGTGTCAGCGGGTCAATCCCCGTCAACGACGCTCAAAGCCATCGCGCAACCCTGCAACTACTCCCACCGCGACGGCCACCACTTTGAGTCCGTGCAACGCCCCGCGCGTTCATTCAGGCGTCTTCCTGAAATGAACTGATTCACTGTTGTATGCCGCCATTCAAACCATGGCCTACGCTTATCCCGAGATGGCTGTTCAACGATCCGGATTTATGCCCGGACCGACGTTCAGCCGGCGCCCCATAAAAACAAAAGTCCCGGGAGAAAACGCATGTTCGCATCGTTACGTCGATCCACCCTTTGCCTCGCGGTTGTCGTCACTGCCGCTGTGCTCACAACGCCTGCCTTTGCGCTGGAAACCGTCAAGTTCATGGCCCCAGGTTCGGTGGGGGGCGGTTATGACCAGACCGCTCGCGTGCTGGGCAAAGCCTTGATTGAAGCCAACGCGGCCAAATCCGTCACCTTTGAAAACAAGGGCGGCGCAGGTGGCACGCTGGGGCTGGCGCAGTTTGCCAACAGCACCAAGGGCGATCCGGATGCGCTGCTTGTGATGGGCGCGATCATGGTCGCTGGCATTGAGCAGAACAACCCGCAGATTACCTTGAAGGATGTGACGCCGATTGCCCGGTTGTTCACTGAGTACAACGTAATTGCGGTGCGCAAGGAATCCGAATTCAAAACCCTGGACGACTTGCTGAAAGCCTTCAAGGAAAAACCGACCAGCATTGCCTGGGGCGGGGGTTCCAAGGGCTCGATCGATCACATCGGTATTGCTGAACTGGCCGCGAAAATGGGCGTCCCGGTCAACAAGGTCAATTACGTCGCTTTCGCCGGCGGAGGTGAAGTGGTTGCCCAGGCGTTGGGCGGGCAGATCAAAGTCATCACCGGCGGTTATGCCGAACTTGGCCAGTACATCAGGAGCGATCAGTTCCGTGTACTCGCCATCGGCGCACCGGAGCGCGTTGCAGGCATCGACGCCCCGACGCTTAAAGAAAGCGGGTATGACGTGATCATCGGCAACTGGCGTGGTGTTTACGGTGCCGCGGGCCTCACGCCCGAGCAACGCAAGGAAGTCACCGACGCCGTGGTGGCGGCCGCCAACAGCAAAGTCTGGAAAGACAACATCGAAACCAACAAATGGTCGCCCAACATCCTCACCGGTGACGAGTTCGGCAAATTCGTCGATGCGGAGCACGTGCGGCTGCGGGCAATGCTGGTGGAAGTGGGGCTGGTCAAGCCATGAGTCAATCGCGTGCAATCGTGCCGGTGCAACTGGCGATTGGCGTCGGTGTGCTCGCCATTAGCGCCATGCTGGGCTACGGCGCCTTTCTGTTTCCCGAGGAGATGGGGTTCGTCATCCTGGGGGCGTACGTCTATCCCTACGCCGTGGCGGTATTCCTCGCGGGCGTGGGGGTGGTTCTGTGCTTTCAAGCCGTCACCGGCGGTTTTCGCGAACTGGCCGATCACGATGACGAATCCGCCAAAGTGGTGCCTGGCGGCAAAGCGGGGGTGGCCTGGGTGACGGGGGGGCTGCTAGGCGTTGCCGTGCTTATCAATCTCATTGGCTTTGTCCTGTCGGCCGCGTTGTTGTTTGCCTGTTCGGCGAGGGGTTTCGGCAGTCGTCATCCGCTGCGCGATCTCGCCATCGGCATTGCCCTGACGCTCCCGATTTATTGGCTGTTCAATGCCGGGCTGGGGGTTTCCCTTCCGCCGCTTGTCAACGCCTGGATCTGATTCAGGCCGCAGGAGATCAACAGGGTGGATATTCTCGCAAGCCTGGCAATGGGGTTTTCCTCGGCCCTGACGCCGATCAATCTGATGTGGGGGTTCATTGGTTGCCTGCTCGGCACCGCCATCGGCGTCTTGCCGGGCATCGGGCCGGCGCTGACTGTGGCGCTGTTGCTGCCCATTACCGCGAAGGTCGATCCCACCGGCGCGCTGATCATGTTCGCCGGTATCTACTACGGCGCTCAGTTCGGTGGTTCCACGACTTCCATTTTGCTCAATACCCCAGGGGAATCGTCTTCCATGGTCACGGCCCTGGAAGGCAACCTCATGGCCCGCAATGGTCGAGCGGGGCCGGCCTTGGCCACGGCGGCCATCGGGTCCTTTGTGGCAGGCACTGTCGCCACGGTTCTGCTGACCTTGTTCGCGCCCATTGTGGCGAAACTGGCACTGAAGTTCGGGCCTGCGGAGTATTTCGCGATTCTGGTGCTGTCGTTCACGACGGTGTCTGCGGTGCTCGGGGCGTCGATGTTGCGCGGCTTTGCATCCCTGGGGATTGGCTTGACCATCGGTTTGATCGGGCTGGACTCGACCTCGGGTATCGCTCGTTACACCTTGGGCGTCCCGGAGCTGGTGGATGGCATCGAAGTTGTGCTGGTGGCGGTCGGGCTGTTTGCGGTGGGCGAGGCGTTGTACAGCCTGCTGTATCAGAAAGAAGAGGCTTCCGGCCGACACCGCATGTCCTCGTTGTGGATGACGCGCGCCGACTGGAAGCGCTCGGTTCCGGCCTGGCTGCGAGGGACACTGATCGGTTTTCCCTTCGGTTCGATTCCGGCCGGTGGTGCGGAGATCCCGACGTTCCTGTCCTATTCGACCGAGCGCAAACTCAGCAAGTATCCGAAAGAATTTGCCGCCAACAAAGGCGAGGGCGCCATCGAGGGCGTCGCCGGCCCTGAAGCGGCGAACAACGCAAGCGCCACAGGTTCGTTGGTGCCGTTGCTGACGCTTGGTATCCCGACTTCCGCCACGGCAGCCATCCTGTTGGCGGCGTTCCAGAACTACAACCTGCAACCGGGGCCGCTGCTGTTTGAAACCTCGGGTGCACTGGTCTGGACCCTGGTGGCCTCGCTGTACATCGGCAACGTCATCCTGCTGGTGCTGAACCTGCCGTTGGTGGGGCTGTGGGTCAAACTCCTGCAAATCCCCCGGCCTTATCTGAATGCCGGGATTCTGGTGTTCGCCACCATCGGCGTGTATGGCATGCGTCACTCATCTTTCGACCTGTTGCTGATGCTGGCGATCGGGTGGGGCGGGGTGTTGATGCGGCGGTTCGACTTCCCCGTCGCGCCGGTGATCGTGGGCATGCTGCTGGGGCCGATGGCGGAGAAACAGCTGCGTAACGCGTTGTCGATCAGCGAGGGCGACTGGACGGTGTTTCTGACACAGCCGATTTCCGCCGCGTTTCTGGCGTTGACGTTACTGGTGCTGGTGGTGCCGCATCTGCTGCACGCCAGGGGTATCAAGTTGCATGAGGATGATTGACTAACAGCCAACCGGCTTCTTCGGGTGTACTTGTTCCCCTGTAGGAGCCGGCTTGCCGGCGATAGCGTCCTTTCAGGCGATAAATATGTGGACTGACCCACCGCTATCGCCGGCAAGCCGGCTCCTACAGTTGATTTGTGTCATGGTCGAGTACCGCGTCCGCATGAAGTTGCCGCCCCCCGTTGTTTTTGCTGATGAATACATTCGCATCAACGTTATGTCCGTTAGGCGATATCTACTGGCTTGTTAGCGTTAGTCGGTAATCGGCAGGCGCGTTAGAGTCGACCCACGCCCCTCGCCACCACCGGATAATACCGATGACCCGCCCCCGCTTTTTACCCGACAACTTCACCCTGACCCTGATCGGCGTGGTGATTCTCGCCAGCCTGCTGCCCGCCAGTGGTCAGGTCGCGGTCGGTTTTGGCTGGCTGACCAACATCGCCATTGCCCTGCTGTTTTTCCTGCACGGCGCCAAACTGTCGCGTGAATCGATCATCGCCGGGGCTGGCCACTGGCGCCTGCATTTGCTGGTGTTCAGCCTGACGTTTGTCCTGTTCCCCTTGCTTGGGCTGGCGCTCAAACCCTTGCTGTCGCCGATGATCGGTGCCGACCTGTACATGGGCATGCTCTACCTCTGCGCGCTGCCCGCAACGGTGCAGTCAGCGATTGCGTTCACGTCCCTGGCGCGCGGGAATATTCCGGCGGCGATTTGCAGTGCGGCGGCCTCCAGCCTGTTCGGGATTTTCCTCACGCCGTTGCTGGTGACCTTACTGCTGAATGTGCACGGCGAAGGCGGCTCGACGCTCGATGCAATTCTGAAGATCAGCGTGCAACTGCTGCTGCCGTTCATTGCCGGACAGATCGCCCGACGCTGGATCGGCGCCTGGGTTGCGCGCAACAAGAGCTGGCTGAAATTCGTCGACCAGGGCTCGATCCTGCTGGTGGTTTACGGCGCGTTCAGCGAGGCGGTGATCGAAGGGATCTGGCATCAGATACCGCTCTGGGAACTGGCCGGACTGGTGGTTGCTTGCTGTATTTTGCTGGCGTTGGTCTTGCTGGCGTCCACCGTGCTGGGCAAGGCGTTCGGCTTCAATCAGGAAGACCGCATCACCATCCTGTTCTGTGGTTCGAAGAAGAGCCTGGCCACCGGCGTGCCGATGGCCCAGGTCCTGTTCGCCGGCAGCACCATGGGTGTGTTGATCCTGCCGTTGATGCTGTTCCACCAGATTCAACTGATGGTCTGCGCCGTGTTGGCGCAGCGCTATGCCAATCGCAAGGAAACCATCCCTGAACTCATGGCTCAGGTTGATCCTTGATCTCCGGTCTGGCTGACAACTATTGCCCGTCGACGAGGCGAGGCAGCCCCAACGGGTTGAAATCACGCAATACCTCAGGCAACAGCGCGTCCGGAAAACCCTGGTAAGCCACCGGCCGCAGGAAGCGTTCGATCGACGTCATGCCCACCGAGGTGAAGCGACTGTCCGAGGTCGCCGGAAACGGACCGCCGTGAACAGTGGCGTGCGTCACCTCCTGCGGATGGGCGAAGGCGTTGACGACGATGCGTCCGGTTCTGCGCTCCAGCACCGGCAACAGGCGCCGGGCCAGTGGCAAGTCAGTTGTTTCGAGGTGCAGGGCGGCGCTGAGTTGGCCTTTGAGCGAGCGGGCAATGGCGAGCAGTTCTGCCTCGTCCTCGACGGTCACCAGCAGCGCCGATGGTCCGAAGACTTCCTGCGACAGGGCGGCTTCCTCGAGGAAACGTTGGCCGGTGACCTCCAGCAATGCCGATTGGCCGTCAACGTCGGCGCTGGCGGCCGTGCCTTCGGCGATGCGCTGCGCACCGGCGTTTTCCATCGCGGTGAGACCGTTCAGGTAAGACGCATGGATCCCCGGCGTCAGCATCGTGCGGGCTGCAGCCTCACTGACGCGCTGCACCATGGCGGCGCGCAGCGCTTCGAGCCCAGCGCCTTTGATCGCGATCAGCAGCGCGGGTCTGAGGCAGGCTTGCCCGACATTGACCAGCATGCGCTCGATAAAGCCATCGCCGATCTGCGCGCCGCGCTCGGCCAGGGCTGCGGGCAGGATGAATGTGGGGTTGATGCTGGTCATTTCGGTAAACACCGGGATGGGATCGGGCCGCAGTTGCGCACGCCGATACAGCGCCATGCCGCCTTGTTCCGAACCGGTAAACGTCACGGCTTTAATCAAAGGATGATCGACCAGCGCTTCGCCGATGGTGTTGCCGCTGCCGCGTACCATCGAGAAGACCCCCTCGTGCAACCCGTGCTCCTGCACGGCCTTTTGGATGGCCCGCGCCTGGATTTCCGAAGCCCCCGGATGGGCGTTGTGCGCTTTGAGGATGACGGTCGCGCCGGCGGCCAATGCCGAAGCGGTGTCGCCACCGGCCACGGAATAGGCAATCGGAAAGTTGCTCGCGCCGAAAATGGCCACCGGGCCGATGGCCATTTTCTGCAGGCGATGGTCCATGCGCGGGCGCGGCTGACGATCAGGTTGTGCCGGATCGATGGCCAGTTGCAGGAAGCGGCCTTTGCGCACGACCTCCGCGAACTGACGGAACTGGACGGCGGCTCTGCTCGCTTCGCCCTCAAGCTGAGCTTCTGGCAGACCTGTTTCGAGCGCGGCCCGTGCCGCCAGCTCCTTGCGGGTGGCCTCGAGATTGTCGGCAATGCTCTCGAGAAACGCCGCGCGCCGTGCGAGCGACGTATGGCTGTAACTGTCGAACGCTTCGTCCGCGAGCGTTGCTGCCTGGTGGACTTGCGCGACGCCGCCGAGGGCAAAATCCGGTTCGATCAGCGTGTTGGTCGCGGGGTTGAGCGCTTTCATCGTTCCTTCGGTGGCCGCGACATCGTGGGTCCCGATGATCAGGTTTCCTGTCAGTGTCATCATCGGTTATTCCTGCCCTTCGAGGGCGGCGACGAGTTCGTCCGTGGTCACAATCGAATGGGCAAACGTGGGGCCGTTCAACTCGTGGGCGGCGTGCATCATTTCCGGGCGGAAGGCGGCGGTCGCATCGCGCACCAGGGTGACGTGGTAACCCATTTCCGATGCATAACGGGCGGTCGCTTCGATGCAGGTGTTGGCCAGCAGACCGACGATGATCACGTGGGTGACGCCTTTTTGCTTGAGGCGAAAATCCAGGTCGGTGTTGGCGAAACCGCTCGAACCCCAATGCTCCTGCACGACGATGTCACCGTCCTTCGGCGCAAAATCCGGATGCCATTCGCCGCCCCATTCCCCGCGAGCAAAGTGGTGCATGTGCATGATCTTGCACTGGGTCGGCGTTGGATGGTCCCAGCCTTCGTAGTCACCGTGTTCCCAGCGATGGTGCGGTACGATGACGACCGGAATGTCGAGGGCGCGAACCGTGCGGTCGAGCGTGCGCAGGTTGTCGAGCAGGCCGACTTGCTCGGCGATCGGCTTGATCAGGGGAAAGACCTTGCCGTCTTCCGAGAGGAAATCGTTGTAGGGATCGACCAGCAGATAGGCGGTCCTGTTGAGCGGATAAAGGGCGTTCGACATGACGATGTTCTCCACAAAAGTTGAGTGATCGGTGCCGGGGACTTGCCTGGGCATCTTGTTGATATGATAATCATAGTTACAGCGAAAGAGGCAAGCCCGTATGTCGACCAACATTGCTGCTCCCGACACTCTATGCCCGATTGCGCGGGCCGAAACAGTCGTGGGCGACCGCTGGACCGTGCTGGTCCTGCGTGAGTTGTTCATGGGAAGTCATCGATATGACGAGATCCAGGCGCAGACCGGCGGCACCCCGCAAATGGTCGCTACACGCCTGAAAAACCTGGAAGCCGATGGCCTGGTAGAACGCCGCCTCTACAACGAACGGCCACCGCGCTACGAGTACCACCTCACCGCGAAAGGGCAGGCCTTCTACTCGGTGGTGTTGGCACTGCGCGCCTGGGGGGAAACCTGGTGCAAGTCGCCGGAAGAAGGGTTGGCGGTGGTGTACACCCACAAAACCTGTGGCGAGCCCGCCGGGTTAGGACCGCTGTGCGCACATTGCGGTGAGCTGTTGCGCCGCGAAGAGTTGATCAGTGAGCAGAGCGCGGCGTACCGCGCAGAGAGGCAGGCGCGGCGTGAAGCGTTCAAGGGCAGTCGAAGCGCGTAGCCACCCGACAGAAAAAGCAGCACGTTGTCGTGCTGCTCTGTGGCGGGTTATCCCGCAGCGAGTGCTGTACGGGCAACTTCGGCGAAATAGTGCGCCCCCGTGGCCAGCACATTGTCGTTGAAGTCATACCTGGCGTTGTGAAGCGGAGTCCCCCCTTCATCCGCTGTGTCGCCGTTGCCGATAAACACGAAATTGCCGGGTACGACCTGCAGGAACGCGCCGAAATCCTCTGAAATCATCATCGGCTGGATGTCCGCATTCACCCGGTCCGGGCCAACAATTCGGGTCGCCGCCGCAACTGCGATGGGGGTGCACTTTTCCCAGTTCACGGTGGGTGCGAATTCATGGGTGTATTCGAACTCGCACGATGCGCCGTGGAGCCTGCAAATGCCTTCGCAGATTTCTCGCATGCGCTTTTCCAGCATGGCCTGGACCTCGGGCGCGTAGCTGCGCGTGTCGCCCTTGATGACGACGTGGGTTGGAATCGCATTGCGGATGCCATCGGTGATGAACTCTGTGCAGGAAATCACGGCCGGAACGCTCGGGTCGAGGTTGCGGGAAATCACCGTTTGCAGGGCCAGCACCACCTCGGAAGCGATGACGATCGGGTCAACCCCCATGTGCGGTCGTGCCGCGTGCGTGCCTTGGCCTTTGATCCGGATAACGAAGTTGTCCTCGCTGGCCATGATCCCTCCAGAGCGCGTCGCGATTGTGCCGACGGGCAATCCCGGCATGTTGTGAGCGCCGTAGATCGCATCCACCGGGAAGCGATCAAACAGGCCATCAGCAATCATCGCTTTGGCGCCACAGCCGTGTTCTTCGGCGGGCTGGAAAATGAAGCGTACCGTCCCGTTGAAATCGCGAGTTGTGGTCAGTAGCCTGGCGGCGCCGAGGATCATGGACATGTGGCCGTCATGACCGCAGGCATGCATTTTCCCTGCGGTTACCGAGGCGTGATGCCGCCCCGGAGCATCTTCGTGAATGTGCAGTGCATCCATGTCGGCTCGAAGCCCCACCACCGCCGGACTGTCTCCAACCTTCAAACTGGCGACCAGGCCTGTGCCGCCAATGCCCCGATGCACCTCAAGGCCCATCGACGTGAGCGCATCAGCCACGTAGTCGGACGTGTGGATTTCTTCGAAACCGACCTCAGGGTGTTGATGGAGGTGGTGACGCCAGCTGACCAGCTGCGCGTGAAACTCGTGGTCGTCGATCACTGCATGGGCTCCTGCGTTCTGTTGATCACACATTTTTTTGTAGCTGCCATTGGTGCTGACGGGCAGTGACCGCTTCCGCGGATTCACCCACCAGACGCTCGTAGACCGACGGGGCCGTCGCACCTTCGGTACTGATGATGAGCACTCGGGAGTCTCGGTCGATGCCGACTGTTCTGGCTGTTGCCGGATCGCGTAGAAGGATTTGAAGCGCTGCCAGACCGGCCACCGCCGACTCACCGGCCACCACGGGAATGTCGGTTGGACTGCCGTGAGCCAGCTGCTGCATGGCAGACACGGCGTCGTCGTCGCTGATGGTCATAAAGAAATCTACGCACGGTTCGAGGAATCGCCAGGCGAGGGGAGAGGTTTCGCCGCAGGCCAGGCCCGCCATGACCGAGTCCACCGAGCCTGTTGCTTTGGCGGGCAGGCCCTGAACCGCACTTTGGTACAGGCAATCCGCTTGCCGGGGTTCGACCATGACGAAGACGGGACGCTGTTCCTGGTAAATTTCCCAGAGGTAACTGCTGATGCCCGCTGCCATTCCTCCCACCCCCCCTTGCAGGAACACGTGGGTGAAAGGGCAGGTCGCCTGGGCCTTGCCCGTGGTTTGCTCGATCAACTCGGCGGCGATGGTGCCGTAGCCTTGCATCACATCGCGAGGGACGATCTCATAACCCTCATACGAGGTGTCCGACACCACCGGCCAACCGTTTTGTTCTGCCACGGCGGCGGTATGTTCCACCGACTCGTCGTAGTTACCTTCAACCCGGATGATGCGGGCGCCATACGCGGCAATGGCCGCCTCGCGCTCCGTACTCACGTTGGCATGCAAAACGATGACGCATTGGCAGCCGACGCTTTGAGCCGCAGCCGCCAGGGCTCGCCCGTGATTGCCGTCAGTGGCACTGATGACCGTGAAATCATGCAGGCGCTGCCGATATTGACCGGTGATGAGCCCTTTGGGATCAAAGGATTCATGGGGCATCAGCCGCAGAATCAGCCTGATCAGCGCGATCGGTGCGCCGAGTGCCTTGAAGCTGCCCAGGGGTGAACGTGTCGATTCGTCCTTGACCCAGAGCCCGGCCACGCCGAGTTCTTCAGCCATGCCCGGAAGCTCCCACAGCGGTGTCGCCGTTTGGTTCAGGTGTTCCCAACTCGATAGCCAGTCTCGTGACTCATGGGCCGCGTCGACACTCATGATGTCCTGAAGGTGTTTTGGGTAGGTGCTGCGAGAGGCGCGTGGGTTAGCGAAATACATAGCGGTTCCTTGTAACGCTGGAGAAAAGGCGTGCGCGTTTTGGCGATTTCCAGGGGCAGTCATGCCGTGGTCGTTCTGTAGCGCCCTAAAAACTGGCGAACGCGTTCACTGTCTGAGTTGGTAAAGAATTTTTCCGGTGCGGCTCTTTCAATGATCTGTCCTTTTTCAATGAACACGACCTCGTTGGAGACGGCGCGGGCAAACTCCATTTCATGCGTCACGATGACCATCGTGAAACCGTCCTCGGCCAGTGAGCGCATCACCGCCAGGACTTCCCCGACCAGTTCTGGATCGAGCGCAGACGTTGGCTCATCGAACAAGATGACTTGCGGGTTCATCGCCAAGGCTCGCGCAATGGCAACCCGCTGTCGTTGGCCTCCTGAAAGCGACCAGGGATAAGCATCGTGCTTGTGCGACAGGCCCACTTTCTCCAGCAGCGCAACCGCCTGATCATTGGCCTCTTTGCGACTGACACCCATGACGTGAATGGGCGCCTCGGTGACATTCTGAAGCACGGTCAGATGGGGCCAGAGATTGAAGCTCTGGAATACCATGGCGGTTCTTGCACGCATCGCCGCCAGTTCGCGATTGGACATGGCTTTGCCGCCGCCACTTTTAACGCCCATGCGATCACCGCCGATGTAGATTTCACCGGTATCAGGCACTTCCAGCCAGTTGATGCAACGCAACATGGTGGATTTGCCTGAGCCGGAAGAGCCCAGAATGCTGACAGTCTGTCCTCGCTCGACCTTGAGGTTGATGCCGCGAAGCACCTCAATGCCGGCGAAGTGTTTATGCAGGTCGCGGATTTCAACGACCGGGGCGGACTTATTCATGGACCAATCCTCTTTTCTGCGCTCGGCGACCCAGGCGACGAAGTAATGCCTCAACCAACAGGGTGATGGACCAATACAGTGCGATCACGAATATGAAGGGCGGCAGCGGAACAAAATATTTGGCTTGTACAGCAGAGGCCGCAGCCGTCAGATCCATCAATGTGATGATCGACAGGAAGGCGGTGTCCTTCAGCAGGCAGACCAATTGGTTGCCAAAGAGCGGCCCGGAACGCATCACCATTTGCGGGAGGAGAATCCTCCAGTACATGTTTGAGTTGACGAAGCCATGGGCATAGGCCGCTTCCGCCTGGCCTGCGGGCAGCGCGGTTCTCGCCGCCCGCAGGATCTCGGCGAAATAGGCACCGTGATACGTAATCAGGGCAATGAAACCCGCCGACCATACATCCAGGCTGATACCCAGGTTGGGAAGCCCGTAGTAAAGGAGGTACAGGAAGATCAGGAAGGGCAGCATTCGCATCAGGTCCAGCGCCCCGCGAACAAGCCGTCGAAACAGGTTGTCCTGTCCTTCCAGCAGGAAAGCGATAACGCAGGCCAACATAAATGAGCAGGCAGACGACACGCCAAAGAGTATGAGTGTGTTCTGCAGCCCGGCCGCGAACACGTCCAGGTTGTCCCACAGCATTTCAATTCCGTTCATGGGAGCCCCTACATGGCCAGGCGCTTGGCGCGCGAGTCTGCAATTCTCTGGAAGCGGACAAGTCCACCGATGATCACGATGTAAAGCAGGCCCGCCGCGAGGATGGGAGGAAGCGGATCGTAAGTGACGGCAGCGATCCGATTCGTCACGCGCGTCAGGTCCACAATGCCGATCATGGCGATCGCGGGACTGCTTTTGACCAACAGGGACATTTCGTTCACAAGCCCGGGAAGGCTGGTGGTCAACATCTGCGGGAGCATGATGCGGCGAAGTGTCAGCCCCGTGGTCATGCCGGCGGCTTTTGCCGCTTCCAGTTGTTCGCGCGAGAAACTGGTCAGGGCGCTGCGCCAGATCTCGGCGTTGAACGCCGTGGTGTTGAGGGTCATGGCCGCAATGGCCACCACCCGGGCGTCGACTTCCCAGCCGATGGAAGGCGCAATCACAAACAGAAACAGCACCAGCGTGACCATCGGTGTCGCCCTGATCAAACTGACATAGACCGCGAGGGCCTGGCTCAAGACCGGGATTTTTGCCGCCCGCAACATGGCAACGACAAGCCCCAGAATGATGCCGAGCACGATAGAAATGCCGGACACCCAAATGGTCGTCCAGGCCGCGTACACAAGCGTGATCCAGTCACTGCTTTGCATTGAAAACATCCTTCGAACAAGTCTTTTGGCCGTCGGCTACCTGCCGGGTCAAAAGAACGATCTACCGACCTGACCATCGCTGACACTTCTTGCGCCAACGATGGCGGCTCTCAGGTTATTTCGCGGTCAGTTGAGTGAACTGTGGCGCAGAGGTAATTGGCTCGCGAGGCAGGTCATCGAACGACTGTCCGAGCCATTTTTTCTGTAGTTCGGCGAGCTTGCCGGTGTCACGCAAGTGGTTCACAAAACCACTCAGGTAATCGAGGAGCTCCTTGTTGCCCTTGGCCACTGGCCAGGCGATGTAGCCCATGCTTGAAGTGGCCTCGCCAACGGCGAACACCTGTGGACGTTCCTTCACCAGCATGTTGGCGGGCACGATCGAGTTCACAACGTAGTCGAGCCGGTGGTTCGCCAGGTCGGCATACGCCTCCGGGTAGGATTGGTACTGCACGATCTTGCCAATGGAACCGCCGGAGGCTTTGAGCTTTGCATCCAGCTGCGTCAATCGGGCCAGTTGCGCACCACCGGCCTGCACGCCGACGATCAACCCGGAAAGGTCCGAGACGCTTTTGATGCGGTCATCGTTTGCGCGCTTGATGTAATGCGAGACCTCAGGGGCGACCGGTGCCACGAAGTCAAAGGCGCCCAGGCGTTCCTCCGTAACACCGGCGCCGGTGATGGCGGCGTCGTACTTCCCGGAGGTGATACCCGCCAGCAGGCCGGTCCAGGGCATGATGTCCTGATTCACTTTGAATTGAGCGTACTTGCGCAGCTCCGCGATAACGTCCTTATGGAAACCTTCGGACTCGCCGTCCTTTATAAATTCGAAAGGGTAATAACTGTCTTCGGTTGCAACGTTAAGTGTGCCGCGAGTGTTTATCTCTGCCAGGCTGGCTGCACTCGCTGCGCCGGTAATACCGAGGCTGAAGATAATACTGGCTGCGCCAACGATAAGAAAACGACCGGCCTTTGAAATGATACGGCGGTCAACTCGACTTTCTTGAGCACTGTTCATCGTGAAACTCCCATCGGTTAAGTGGTGGGGCAGTACCAAACTAAAAGCTGCGATTGGGGGTGAGATGGCGTTAGTCATGCATTCTCCGTTTTTATTGTTTTCGGCGGGTGGAGCGCAGCCCTTGCCTGACAAGCAGGTGGGATAAAACGATGCTAATGCTCAGGGGGCGCACGATTGCTCGAAAATCGCGGCGTCAAACGCACCATCGTTGCGTTTTCAGCATTTTGTTGCGCGGTGGTCAGTCCAAGTGCGTTGGTACAAGGGCTTGTGCGCAACGAATGAGCGTCCAGGTGCCTTTTCTGCTGTAATGGCTGGGCCCCAGGTGAAGGAGTTTCCCCTATGCAGCTAGATGCCTATGACCGCAAAATTCTCAACTTCCTTCAGGAAAACAACCGGATTTCCCAGCGGGAACTGGCTGAGGGCGTGAACCTGTCTCCCTCGGCAGTCAATAGAAGAATCGCCGCCCTCGAAGCGGCGGGAGTGATCAGATATAACGTGAGCATTGTCGACCCGGCAGCGGTCGGCCGACCGATTACCGTTATCGTCGAAGTTAAACTAGAGAATGAAAGACTTGATTTGCTGGATGAGATAAAGCGGCGCTTTGTGAGTTGTCCGCAAGTTCAGCAGGTTTATTATGTGACGGGGGATTTTGACTTTTTACTGGTGTTGAATGTACGAGACATGAGTGAGTACGAACAATTAACCAGGGAGTTGTTTTTCTTCGGAAACATCAAGCAGTTCAAGACGTTTGTCGCGATGCAGAATAATAAAAGAACGTTTGCGATACCCTTGGAAATTGAATGACCCTGAAACGGCCCTCCCTGCGACAGCAGCCGGAAGGAGGGCGTTGATGGTCGATCGGTGGTGTTAGAACTCCGGCGTGTATTTCACGCTGAACATCACGTTGCGTGGTTCACCGTAGTTGTTGTTGCCATTGATCTGGTTGTAGGCCGCCGTGTAGTAAGTCTTGTCGAACAGGTTGTTGGCGTTCATCGCCAGCTCGATCTCCGAGGAGAGCTGGTAGCCGACACGGGCATTCCAGACGGTGTAACCCGGTACGTTGACGACGTGGTCGTAACCCAGCGTATGGCTTTGGGTCGTGAAGCCCAGGCCGGTACTCACACGGCTCCAGTCGCCACCCAACTGGTAGTTGCCCCAGACGCGCAGCATGTGTTTCGGCGTCCACCAGCTGAAGACTTTGCCTTCGTTGTCCGGGTCCTTGAGGTACTTGGTGGTGTTGTAGGTATAACCGGCAAACAGTTGCAGACCGTCCAGCACTTCGCCGCTGATTTCGGCGTCGAGACCCTGGCTGCGTACTTTGCCGGATGCCTTCGAGCAGTACCAACCGTCGCAGTTTTGCCCACCGTCCATATCGAGCGTGGCGCGGTTTTCCTGGTCGTAACGGAACAACGCCAGGGACGTATTGACCCGGCCCTCCATCAGCTCGCCCTTGAGACCCAACTCGTAGTTCGTACCGATGATCGGTTTGACTACCGAGCCGCTTGTAGTGCGTTCGGTTTGCGGTGTGAACACGTTGGTGTAGCTGGTATAGATCGCCCATTCGCGGCTCAAGTCATAGACGATACCGGCGAAGGGGGTGACTTCACCGTTTTCGTTGCTGGTGCTTTCAGGATCGGCGGTAATGCTGGTCGCGTCCTGGCGCCACGCTTGATAGCTGTAGTCGTACCAACTGACCCGTGAGCCGAGCACCAGGGTCAGCGGATCAATCGGCTTGACCCGCCAGCTGCCGTAGAGGCCTTTTTGGCGGATGTCATACTTGCTTGGTGTCCCACGGCCACCGGGGCTATTGAGCAAACCGTCGTAGCTGATTTCGGGACGGTTGTGATCAATGTCGAAGATGGTGTCGGCACTGTTATTGAAGGTTCGGGCGAATTTGTCGTCCGACGTGTATTTGGAATAGTTGCCGCCCACCATGATTTCCTGCTGCATGGACAAGGCTTCGAATTTGCCGTTGAGGTTCATGTCCAGAGCAACTTTGGTGGAGTCCATGTCCGTCACGAAGTCGGCGTACTGCACGCCGCTGCCATCGGCATTGATGCCGTTGCCACTGGATTGCACCCGTTGGTTTTTCGCTTTATTGGTTTCAGTCATGCGCACGGCGCCGACCTTGAAGGCCCAATCGTCGTTGAAACGGTGTTCCAAGTCGGTGTAGAGCGTGGTGACATCGATGTCCGAATGGTTCCACTTCGCCCCGGTGTACGTGCTGCGCGGCAGGTCGATGGGCTTACCGCCGGCGTAGCGGGGGAAGCCGCGCACGTTCGAGCGCGATTCGCCGTCGGACTGGCTGACTGCCAGGCCCAGGGTGGTGTCTTCACGTAGGTCGAAGTCCAGCGCGCCGTACAGCGAGGTGGTCTTGTACCATTCGGAATCGACGAACGAGTGGCTGTCGTCCTGGTCGGCAATGAAGCGCCCGCGCACGGTGCCGGCCTGGTTCAGCGGCCCGCCGGCGTCCAGTTGCAGACCGTAGTGGTCCCATGAGCCGGCCTTGCCGGTGAGGGTCACTATCGGTGCGGCCTGGCCGCGTTTGCGCACCAGGTTGACCGCGCCGCCAGGGCTGCCGGTGCCTTGCAGCAGGCCGGACGCGCCACGCAGCACTTCCATGCGATCGAAGAAGATCAGGTCCTGCGTGGCCCAGTTGCCCAGCGAGTAATAGTTGCGCGGAATCGGCACGCCGTCGTACTGCCAGTCATCGATCTGGAAACCACGCGAGCTCAGGATCAGGCCTCTGCCGACGCCTTGAGCACCGACCAGGCCGGTGGTCTTGTTGGCCGCGTCCTTGAGATCGACGATGTCCTGATCGTCCATTTGCTTGCGGGTCATCACCGTGACCGACTGCGGGATTTCCTTGAGGGTGTGAGTGCCCTTGCCGATGGTCACCGCCCGCGCAGCGTAGGAGCCTGAGCCTTCGGTGGTGGCGTCGGTGCTGCGTTCGACGATGTTGGTCACGCCCAGCTGCAACGCCGCGCTGTTGTCCGGGGCTGGCTCGACGCTGAAGTTACCTTGCCCGGTCACTCGCAATTGCAGGCCGCTGCCCGCCAGCGCCTTTTGCATTGCCTGTTCCGCAGGCATCTGGCCGACCACTGCCGGGGCTTGTTTGCCCTGCACCAGCGAAGGCTCCAATGAAACGATATGGCCGCTCTGGCTGGCGATGGCATTCAGCGTGCTGGCGAGTGGGCCGGCCGGCAGGTTGAACATCAGGTCTTGCGCCTGCGACAGGGCAGGGCTCGCCAGAGTTGCCAGGGCGACAGCGGCGGAAAGGGCATGGGGCCACGGGTTGAACACAGCGTTCTCCTGAAAATGTGGAAGTGTCAGGAGATAGGTGGGACGAGAAATGAAAACCGGACACGAATGAGAGTTATTTTCAAAAAAAATATCAGCGCGACTCTTTTGCACGTATCAGCGTCAACCATGGGCTGTAGCGATCCACGCGAATCGGCAGGGTTTCCGCCAGGGCCGTGAACACCCGATCCGGATCGTTCAACGGGAATACGCCCTGGACGCGCAAGCCGCGAACCTCGGGAGCCACGCGGACAAACCCCCGGCTGTACGGGCGTAGCGCATCGACGACGTGTTCCAGAGGATCGTCCAGCACGTTCAATCGCCCGCTGAGCCAATCGGCGCGATGACGCTGATCGCCGGCCACCGGGACAATTTTCCCTGCATACAGCAAGGCCGATTGACCTTCCTGCAGGTCGAGTGTCGTGCCGTCGAACAGACGGGCTTCGATGGAGTGTTGCAGCACCACAACGCGAGTCGCATCTTGTTCCTGAGCCACCAGGAAACGGGTGCCCAGCGCCCGTATTTCACCTTGAGCGGTGCGCACCCGCAGCGGCCGCAGGGGGTCGGCCGCCACCTGAATCACCAGCTCGCCGTGGCGCAGAATCACCAGCCTTTGCTTGTCATCGAAGCGCAGGTCCACCGCGCTGCTCGCGTTCAGACTCAGGCGGCTGCCGTCGGCCAGCGTGAAATCCTGACGCTGGCCACGGCCGGTGTGCAGATCCGCCAGCAGCGAGTCACCCAGCGGGCTGCGAATGCCGAGCCACGCGCCGCCGCCCAGCAGGCCCAGGCCCGCGATCACGCGGAGCGCATCGCGGCGTGAACCGTGGGGCTGCAACAGCAGTTGCCGCGCTTCGTTGGCCTGACCGGGCAGACGCCGATCCAGGGCACGAATCGTGTTGAAGGAACCGCCAAGGCGTTCCTGCAAGGTGGCCCAGGCCCGGGCATGTGCGGGGTCCATCGCCAGCCATGCGTTGAACCGCTCTTGCAGTGCGGCATCGGGCTTGCCGGCACGAAGGCTCACCATCCAGTCGATGGCCTGCTCGCTGACCGGGTCAAGGCGCGGCGTGCTCATGGCGCCGACTCGCTCAGGTAGCACTGACGCAACGCCTGTTTCATGTAGCGGCTGACCGTGCGTTCCGAAAGCCCCATTTTGTGAGCAATCGCCACGTAGCTCAGACCGTCCAGCTGGCTGTAGAGGAACGTGGCTTTGACGACCAGTGGCAAGCCGTCGAGCGCCCGGTCGATCGCGACCAGGGCTTCGATCAGTTGCAACTGTTCTTCAGGGGAGGGGGCAAACGCCTCGGGCAGCGTGGACAGGCGTTCGAGGTAGGCCAGTTCCAGCTTGCGTCGGCGATGACGGTCAAAGATCAGTCGTCGGGCAATGGTCGACAGGTACGCGCGAGGTTGTTCGATGCTGTCGGGGTCTACCCGGGCCACCAGCATCTGGCAAAACGTATCGGCGGCGGTGTCCTCAGCGTCCGCGTGATTGCGCAGGCGCCGCTGGATATGCTGCAGCAGCCAGCGATGATGGTCGCTGAAAAAGAAGCCCAGCTTGCTGGTCGGAGGAACTTGCACCGGTTGGCTTTCCAGATGTTAGTGTGAATCGTTCTCAATACTACCTTTGAGAGGATCGCCACTGCAATCTCTGACTTCGCCGGATGCCATTCGGCCAACGCTGCCTCGACCTTGGTAGGGAGGCGGTGAGGTGTACGCGTCTTACGATCCGGGCGATGTCGAAGACGGCTCAATCATCAACCGGATCTGTTTGCTCAGAAGGCCGCACGTTATCGGGCCCGGTGGCCGTTTCTGCGGTTGGTCGAAGCTTGAACCGGCAGACGTTACCGCCGCGCACCATGCATTCCGTGTGGTCGACTTCTGCGCCGCCCAGCGTGCCGATCAAGGCCAGGTCCAGTTCACAGACCACCGGATGGGCCTCTGCGAGTCGGTGAAAAACGCAGTTGTGTGCGACGATTTCCAGATCACCGCTGGAGCGAAAGAACACCTCCGACTGGTATCCCGCCTGGTTCATGTGTTGCACGATCCTGGCTTCGTCGACCACCTGCGATTCACGATCCAGCGCCAGTTTTCGGCCCATGCTGCGCATCAGCGTGGCCAGCGCTTCGGGACCGATGATGCCGGCCACTTCATCGATCAGCACACTCGCCAGCATCTGATACTGGCGAGGAAACTGCTCCTTGGCATGGTCGGTGAGCCGGTACAGTTGCTCTGGACGCCGGCCAGTCGGCCGGGTTTCGCCCCGCAACACCAGGCCGTCACGCTCAAGCGCCGCCAGATGCTGGCGAATCGCAGTGCGCGTGACGGCCAGTTGTTCGGCCAACTCGTCAATGCTCATGCCGCTCGCGTGGTGCAGCAGCGCATTGAGCAGGTCTTGCTGTGTCCGGCCCAGTCCTTCCAGCATGGTGTGTCCTCGCCCGACGTCAGAACTTGTCCGGGAACTGCTTGACCAGTGCCGCCGTCAGCGCGTCGGCCAGCGCCAGGATATGGCCGCGCATCATGTGCCAGGTCCGCGCTTCGCCCGCGTAATCGTGTGCGGCGAGTTCATCGATCTGCGCGACATGATGACCCCCGTGAGCACCGAGCATGGCAACCAGCGTGGCTTCAGGCAAGTTGGGGTTGGCTTTGGCCAGGAACGCGGCAATCGCCTTGGCATTGCTGGTCAGGTCCGCGACTGCGGCTTGCTTGCCTTTGCCGTCTTTGGCGACCGTTGCATCGCTGTAGTGCTTCACCGCGCCCCAGTGGCCGGCCAGCAATTTGAGCAACTGATCGGCAGCAGGCTGACCGTAGAGCGGGGCGATGCTATTGGCGATTTTGGTTGCGTTGTCGACCACCTGATCTGCGGCGACTTTGGCTTGCTGCTTGTCGGCAGCCTGATTGGCGATGGCGTAATTTCTGATCCAGAACACATGTTCGACCCACAGGTCGCGCAAGGCCAGGCGCGTGGTCAATGCAACGCTGTCAGGCGCAGCCGTTGAGGCGGGCGGCGTCTGACTCCAGACCGGTTGAGCACAGAACGCCAACAGCATTAGAGCCAGGATCTTGATATTCATGACGGCACCCTCGGGAAGTGGGATTGTTCGACAATATCAATTTAAGCATAAAAATATGTTTTTATTGGTTGCACGCCAAAATCGCGGATCAACGGTCGTTTACGGACCCCTGTAGGAGCGAGCCCGCTCGCGATGGACGTCAACGATTACGCGTATTTCCTGAACAAACGCGTCGCTCATAAATCCTTGCGAGCAAGCCCGCTCCTACAGCGGTTACACGGAAATCAGAACTTGAACGCCTGACGCCCGACCAGCAGCCAGTGGCCTTTCTGTTTCTGCCAGATCTGGAAGTTCTCGATTTCGGTCGGAATCACTTCAGTGCCTTTCAGCGCCTGTGCCGAGAAATGGTTGCGAACCAACGCCACGTCACCGGAGAGGGTGATGGTCTGGTTTTGCATTTCGAGGGTCTTGAAGGCGCTCCGGCCGGTTTCGATGTCGGCGATGTATTCCTGCTTGTTCTGGATTTTCCCGCTGGAATGCCCATAGGTCAGGTTTTCGGCGGTCAGAGCGTTCAGTTCGGAGATGTTCTTTTTCAGCATGGCCTGGGTCAGGTGGTCGACAGCCTGGGCCACGTCTTTTTCAGCGGCGGACGGGGCGGCCGCGACATAGCCACTGAACAGGCACAGAAATCCAACCACCAATTTCGCTTTTTTCATGGGTGTTTCCTTGTTGTTGTGGGTGATCGAGTGATGAACATGAAGATCATTCGTCAGTCGTCGTACAACCTAGCATGCGCTGAGGAAAAAACGAACATGGCCAGGGGGAATTACCGCATGTCGTAAAAACCGCACGAACGCAAATAGCCCTTCAATTGCGCTGTGACGCAGTCGAAAACCTGTTCAGAAGCCATGCGCGAATGGCCGCACCCACTGACAGGAGACCCACAGCGTGTCGATAAAATTACGATTGCTCTTGCTGATCGGCACCGGCCTGCTCACGGCCTTGATCATGAGCCTGGTCAGTTACCTGGGAAATTCGCAAATGGCGACCGCAGTGAATGACAACGAGGTCAGCATGACCGCGCTGCGCAATCACCTCGAAGCCGACATGATGCATGACGCGTTACGCGCGGATGTGCTGTCAGCGCTGGCGGGGAAATTGTCGCAGTCGGTGGATCGGTTTCGGCTGTGATATCCATTCAACATTGATGTTGCCAGACCGGCCCCCATCGCGAGCAGGCTCGCTCCCACATTGATTGCGTCAACGCGAAGATCAACTGTGGGAGCGAGCCTGCTCGCGATGGCAATCGCTCAAACGATACAGAATCAAAGCATTAAAGGTATTTGTCGGTGACGGCACCCTCGGAGGCACTGGACACCGTCTTCGCATACTTCGCCAACACCCCGCGTTTGTACCGGGATTCCGGCCGCACCCAACGGGTTTTGCGCTCGGCCAGTTCGGCATCGGAAACGCCGACCGTGATCTGCCGGGTTTCGGCATCGATGGTGATTTTGTCGCCATCTTCGATCAACGCAATCGGCCCGCCATCAAACGCTTCCGGCGTGATATGACCCACCACAAAGCCGTGTGAACCACCGGAAAAACGGCCATCGGTAATCAGCGCAACATCCTTGCCCAACCCCTTGCCCATGACCGCCGACGTCGGCGAGAGCATTTCGCGCATGCCCGGGCCGCCCTTGGGCCCTTCGTAGCGAATCACGATCACGTCACCCGCTTTCACTTCGCCATTGAGAATCCCGGCCAGCGCACCTTCTTCGCCGTGGTAGACCCGCGCCGTACCTTCAAAGCGCAAACCTTCCTTGCCCGTGATCTTTGCCACCGCGCCAGTGGGCGAGAGGTTGCCGCGCAGCACCACCAGGTGCGAGTCCTTTTTCACCGGCTGGTCGAAGGGCAGAATCACGTCCTGGCCTTCCGGATAATCCGCCACGTTTTCGAGGTTTTCCGCGAGGGTCTTGCCGGTCACCGTCATCGCATCGCCATGCAGCATGCCGGCCGCGAGCATGCGCTTCATCAGCGGTTGAATGCCGCCGATGGCGACCAGTTCGCTCATCATGTATTTGCCGCTGGGGCGCAGGTCGGCCACCACTGGCGAGACTTTGCCCAACTCGACGAAATCATCCAGCGTCAACTCGACATCCACCGCGTGCGCCATGGCCAACAGATGCAGCACCGCATTGGTGGAGCCGGCGAGGGCGATCACCACGCGGATCGCATTTTCAAAGGCTTTGCGGGTCATGATGTCCCGCGGTTTGAGGTCCAGCTTCAACAACTCCATGACCTGCTGGCCGGCGCGGAAACTGTCCGAGGCCTTGTCGCTGCCGACAGCGTCCTGAGAGCTGGAACCGGGCAGGCTCATGCCCAGCGCTTCAATGGCCGAGGCCATGGTGTTGGCCGTGTACATTCCGCCGCAGGAACCGGGGCCGGGAATCGCCACTTCCTCGATCTGCTTGACCTGGATTTCGTTGATGTCGCCACGCGCATTCTGGCCCACGGCTTCGAACACAGAAATGATGTCGGTGTGGCCGGCACCGGGCCGAATCGTCCCGCCATAGACGAAGATGGAAGGGCGGTTCAACCGTGCCATGCCGATCAGGCAGCCCGGCATGTTCTTGTCGCAACCGCCCACGGTCACCAGGCCGTCGAAGCCTTCGCAACCGGCCACGACCTCGATGGAATCGGCAATCACCTCGCGTGACACCAGCGAATACTTCATGCCTTCCGTACCGTTGGCGATGCCGTCGGAAATGGTGATGGTGTTGAAAATAACGCCCTTGGCCCCGGCAGCATTCGCGCCTTTCTCGGCCTCGACCGCCAGTTTGTCGATGTGCATGTTGCACGGCGTGACCATCGCCCAGGTCGAGGCGATGCCGATCTGCGGTTTCTTGAAGTCCTCGTCGGTGAAACCCACGGCACGCAGCATCGAGCGACCGGGCGCACGCTCCACGCCATCGACCACTTGAGAGGAATATTTGCGCAGATCGTTTTTATCGCTCATGACTGCTCCTCACCGGTTCATCGAAAAAACAGGTTGAGTATAGTGGCCCCGGCGCGCGTGTTCGGACTATCAGGTCGGGAACAGACGCGCGGGTTTGCTCCGGCGTGATATTCTTCACCTCAACTTGGTTTGACCTATTCAGTTTGCGTGTCCTCGAGACGCGCCAACAGAATCACTGTCGCTCAAGTAGCTGAAGCCAATAAAGATAAAAAGTCAGTTCAGTAGGGACATATAAACTGAGGTCGATGGATCACGTCGGCCTTGTGTGCCCACCCTCCGGATCTCATGTGCGAGCCCCCACGACATTTGCCTGAATGCCGTGTGAAACAAGGGTTTCGTCGTGAGGATGGAAGGGCGGATGACGTTTTATCAAAGGTGCTACAAGATGTTTAAGAAAATGAACACGGCCCTGCTGGGGCTGGCTTTGTCGATGGGGATCACGTCCGCTCACGCGGAAGAGGCAAAGAAAGTCGATGTGCTGCTGATCGGCGGCGGCATCATGAGCGCGACCCTCGGTGTATGGCTCAATGAGCTGGAACCTGGCACCTCGATGGAAATGATCGAGCGCCTCGACGGCGTCGCCCTGGAAAGCTCCAACGGCTGGAACAACGCCGGTACCGGTCACTCCGCCCTGGCCGAGTTGAACTACACCCCGGAAGACGACAAGGGCAATGTCTCGATCCCGAAAGCCGTTGAAATCAACGAAGCGTTCCAGATCTCCCGTCAGTTCTGGGCCTGGCAGGTTCAGCAAGGCGTGCTGAAAAACCCGCGTTCGTTCATCAACTCCACACCGCACATGAGCTTCGTGTGGGGCGATGACAACATCAAGTTCCTGAAAAAGCGCTACGAAGCCCTGCAAGCGAGCCCGCTGTTCGCCGGCATGCAGTACTCGGAAGACCCGGCGCAAATCGCCAAGTGGGTTCCGCTGATGATGGAAGGGCGCGACCCGAACCAGAAAATCGCGGCCACCTGGTCCCCGATCGGCACCGACGTGAACTTCGGCGAGATCACCCGCCAGTTCGTTGCGCACCTGCAAACCACCCCGAAATTCGACTTGAAACTGTCTAGCGAAGTGCAAGACATCACCAAGAACGAAGACGGCACCTGGCGCGTCAGCTACAAAAACCTGAAAGACGGCAGCAAGTCCGAAACCGACGCCAAGTTCGTGTTCATCGGCGCGGGCGGCGGTGCCCTGCACCTGCTGCAGAAGTCCGGCATTCCTGAAGCCAAGGAATACGCAGGCTTCCCGGTCGGCGGTTCGTTCCTCGTCACCGAAAACCCGACCATCGCCGAGCAACACCTGGCCAAGGCCTACGGCAAAGCTTCCGTTGGCGCACCGCCGATGTCGGTTCCGCACCTGGACACCCGTGTCCTGGACGGCAAGCGCGTGATCCTGTTTGGCCCATTCGCGACCTTCAGCACCAAGTTCCTTAAAGAAGGCTCGTACCTGGACCTGCTGACCACCACCACCACGCACAACGTGTGGCCGATGACCAAGGTCGGCATCAAGGAATACCCGCTGGTCGAGTACCTTGCCGGTCAGCTGATGCTGTCTGACGAAGACCGCCTCAACGCCCTGAAAGAATACTTCCCGAACGCCAAGGCTGAAGACTGGCGCCTGTGGCAAGCCGGCCAGCGCGTGCAAATCATCAAGCGTGATGAAGCCGCCGGTGGCGTGCTGAAACTGGGCACCGAAATCGTTGCTTCCGCTGACGGCACCATCGCCGGCCTGCTGGGCGCATCGCCAGGTGCCTCGACCGCTGCGCCGATCATGCTGACCGTGCTGCAGAAAGTGTTCAAGGACAAGGTCGCTTCGCCAGCCTGGCAGGAAAAACTGCACCAGATCGTGCCGAGCTACGGCACTCAGCTGAATGGCAGTCCTGAGAAGGTTGCACAAGAGTGGGCTTACACCGCCAAGGTCCTGCAACTGACCCCGCCACCGGCGATCGGTCAAGTAGCGGCCCCGGCAGCTGCCCCGGCGGAAGCGCCAAAAGCGCCGAAGGCTAACGCTGCAACTGATATGGCTCTGTAACCAGACGCCCAGTCAAAAAGCCCACTGAACCGGTGACGGTCAGTGGGCTTTTTTGTGTCTGGAATTCGGGGCTGGCGGGTAGCTTTCGCTTACCCTCACACAACTTGCAAAAGCACTGCGAATGGGGCTAGATCGCCTGCAAACGGCCATTCACCACAGGGATCTGTCTATGCCGCTGAGTTTCCATAAGATGCACGCCAATGGCGACGACTTCGTGGTCGTGGACGCGCGAAACTCGGCCAATCCAGTGACAAGCGCCCTGGCGCGGCAAATGGGGGATCGCCACCGCGGCATCGGCTTCAATCAACTCGCGGTGGTGCTCGATTGCGAAGACGCCGATGCGCGGTTGATGTTCTGGAATACCGATGGCTCCACGCTGGATGTGTGTGGCAGCGCAACGCGGGGTGCTGCGGACAGACTGATGCGCGAATCGAATTCGACGTCGATAACGCTCCGCACCAACCGGGGGCTGCTCACTTGCCAACGAACCTCCAACGGCAACATTTCCGTCAGCATGGGGCCGCCGTTGTTTGGCTGGTCGGATGTTCCTTTGGCTCATGAAATGGATACGTTGGTTCTGCCCCTTGATGGCGGCCCGAGTGCGTGCAGCATGGGCAATCCGCACTGCACCTATTTTGTGGATGACCTGACGGCGATTGATATCGCGGCCATCGGACCGACCCTTGAAACCCACCCGCTGTTTCCGCTCAGGACGAATGTGCACTTCGTTCAGGTCATTGACCGCAAGCATATTCGACTGCGCATTTGGGAACGCTGGGGCGGGATTCCGCTGGGTTCAGGTTCGTGCTCTTGTGGTGCTGCGGTTAACGGGATTCGTCGGGGGTTGTTGGACGATACTGTTGAGGTTGAATGTGATGGCGGGAGTGTTACGGTTCAATGGGATGGCGTGGGGGCGGTGTTTCTGATTGGGCCGGTAGAGGCAGTTTTTTCGGGGACAATTGCGGATAGCTTGTTGAAAGATTGATTGCTGCTTTGTCGTGAAGGGCGGAGGAGCCCCCATTGGGCTTCGAAGCAGAGCTGAGTGAGCCCATTCACTGCCCTTCGCGAAAGGCAGCAATCGGCCAATAGCTGTCGCTGGTGAGGGATGATTTCGTATCCGTTGCCTCCGAGAAGTCATTCACGATCTCGCGTGGTAGCACTCCGCCCACAGTGACATGTATTGTCTCTTAGTATTATTCACTCCTATATCTGCGCAGCCAGGGAGGACGGCCAGTGATTTCTATCGGCGACATCTACAATCAAGACATCAATTTCCTCTTCGGATCGGGTGCATCGTACGGCTTGCTCCCGACTCTCCAATTGCAAGTTCAGACTGGTGAGGGCGACTGTCGCTACACACTAGAAGACCTGGCCACCAAGTTTGAGCGCGAGCAAGATCCACGTCTGATCCCGCTGTTTATGCATTACTACGCCAGTTGCATACGTCCTGCCGAGCAACTCAGCTTGGAACAAGTAGCCGAAGAGCCAGGCGCCACAGTTATCAAGAACTACCGCACTTTCCTAACGACGGCACTCGAAATGGTGAAGCGCCGCAAAGCGCTGGACCGTCGCTGCAATGTATTCACAACGAACTATGACGGCTGTTTCCCGCTTGTGGCTGACGCGCTTATCAAGGAGGGCAACATCGACTTCGTACTGAATGACGGCGCCCGGGGATTCACGCGGCGTATCCTACAAGCCCGAAACTTCGGGTCGTACCTTTGCCAGTCCGGCGTCTTCGGCCGCTTTCAGACCAGTATCCCTCAGATCAACCTGGTCCATCTGCATGGGTCGGTCTACTGGAGCAAGCTGGGCTCCACAATTCAGGTTGGCTACGATCTGTCTCGCCGTGAAGGCCTGCTAGATCGCGAGGCGATGGCATTGTTGCGGCCATTCTCGTCAGCGCTTAATGACCCAGCCTCAACACTTGCCGACGTCCCATACATAGAGTTTTCTGATGCTGCGCTGAGGGCGTTCTGGTCGGAGTATGAGCGGATTCCCATCGTCAACCCGACCAAGTGGAAGTTTCATGAGACGGTCTACGAGGAGCATTACTACCAGATGCTGCGGCTGCTCAGCTACGAGCTAGAGAAGCCCAACGCTGTGCTGATCACCTTCGGATTTTCGTTTGCCGATGAGCACATCTTCAACCTCGTGATGCGCTCTCTTTCCAATCCAGGTCTGCAAGTGTTTGTCTGCTGCTACAGCAAGTCAGGGCATGCGGCGATGGAAGAAAAGTTCAAGGGACACCGCAACGTGAAGTGCCTGATGTTGCAGGAAGGGGTAATGGACTTCACTGCATTCAATGAGCAGGTACTGGCATGGCCAGAAGCTGTGGCCCTTGTACCGAATGCACCTGCAACTCCAACAGCTCCGCCTGTGGCCGATGCAGACTTTGGGGATCTGGTATGAGCATTCGTGTCGGCGAGGTCATCGCCGTCCATGGCACGAAATTGGTTTTGAAGATCGATGAGCAGTCGAGCAAGGAAACCTTGTTCTATGAGGGCCAGAAATACAAGGGGGTCTCAATCCGCGAGTATCTGTCAATCCAGCGTGGCTTCCGCGACATCATCTGCATGGTTGAGGGCGAGTTCCTGGACGAGAGCCGCTCTGAGATGCATGACGGCCGCCAGACGTTTGTTCGGAAGGTCGAAGCTAGGCCGATTGGATATTTCGACCACTCTGGCTTCACTCAGGGCATCAAGTATCTGCCAATGATCCAGGATGCAGCCTACCTGCTACCCGAGGAGAAAATTAGATCCATCTTCGACCGCAAAGCAGACGGCGATTTCAGAATCGGATCCATGCTGAAGGAGGAGATTGCGGTCGGGCTGCCATGGAATCGGCTATTCAATAGCCACATCGGCATCTTCGGTAACACCGGCAGCGGCAAATCTAATACGCTGGCGCAGCTATACACCGTTCTCTTCGATCAAAAATTGCCTCTCATCACCGGCAAGAGCCGCTTCATCATCCTAGATTTTAATGGTGAGTACGGCGGCGAGCAGCTCACGGCGGCAGATCATAAGACCGTCTACCAGTTGACCACGTTGACCAACCCTGATTTAGAGGATCCAAGTTCCCGCTTCCCGCTGGCGCCTAACGAGTTTTGGGAGCTAGAGACGATGTCGCTACTTTTTCAGGCGACGCCGAACACGCAAAAGCCTTTCCTCAACCGCGTCATTACAGGTAAGCAGCGCTTTGGGGGAAATCGAGGATCCTTAGCGACCTACGCAAAGTTGATGTTTCAGAGGTCGTTTTGCGCCGGGGAGGTCAAAACTGCGACCTTGGACTTGATGCGAGCAGTGGCGAGGCGCATGGGAAATCAACAGGTGCAAGATCTGCTGGCGGACGTTACTTGGTTCCGCAATGGAGCTCGTTTTGCGTGCCGCGGGGTATGGATCGACCCCGATGGCAGGAATTACGAGCAACATATCGCACCAATCATCGACACGTTGAACGTCGAACGTCTCGATGAATTCGACGAGCTGGTTCTGCGCGTAAACCTGCAGTTGATATCCGACCTGAACGCCGGATACGTGCAGTTCGAGCATATTCAGCCACTTCTGAAGCGTGTTGAGTCTTCGCTTGCTAGCCTGCGTAAGGTTTTGTCGATTGCGGATGATATTCCACATGAGCGCCTGCTCACGGTCATCTCCATGCGCCGCTGCAATAATGAGGTCAAGAAGGTTCTGCCGCTGCTTTTCGCCAAGCACTATTACAATAATCACAAGGCCACTGTCGCCAATCCTCCTGATCGCACCGTTCATCTCATCATCGACGAAGCGCACAACATCTTGTCCGAGCAATCTTCTAGAGAAAGCGAAACCTGGAAGGACTATCGGCTTGAGCAGTTCGAGGAAATCATTAAGGAGGGACGCAAGTTCGGGATGTTCATTACCATAGCTAGCCAGCGCCCGGCAGACATATCGTCCACCATCGTTTCGCAATTACACAATTTCTTCATTCACCGTTTGGTGAATGAGCGCGACTTGTACTTGATCGACAATACGATCTCGACGCTGGATCCGTTGTCACGCAGTCTTATCCCAGCACTTTCACAAGGATGCTGCGTGGTTACCGGCACAGCTTTTGAGCTGCCAATGGTCATCCAGGTGGACCGTCTGCCAAGTAACAAACAGCCCGCCAGTGAAGACGTTGATCTAGACAGGCTGTGGAGCGATGTTTTGGTGGCTGAACCAAGGCTCTAGAAAGCTTTTCTGATTTTGCCTGCGTTTTAGAGGATGTGAGTGAACGACATGGTTAGGAGTATTAGTTTAAGAAATGAGTAAAATTGACTTAATATTGCAGCGAGTAACTTCAGTTAGCCAAATAGCCTTAGTAATTATTGCGATTTTTACTATTTGGTATTCGGTAATTCCCTTGTATCAGAAAGAGTTGGCAAGCGAGCAACTGGCCAAAATTCAAATTGATCAAATGGCTGCCGAGGAGCGCGTGGAGTTCCTAAGGGCAAGTTATTCAACGCAAGTTCAAGAAATTGAATCTGCTCGAAAAGAAATAATGGCGCTGACCGCGAAGCTAACTGATGACAGATCTCGATTGGATATTTTAAAAGAAGAAATAGACAAGAAGAATACGCAGTTGCTTCACCTTAATTCAACTTTAACTAAAGAAAAACTACTGGCTATTTCTGCGAGCAACCAACTAATCCAATCTCAGAAACTAAAATTCATCCAGGCGTTAGAGTGGTATACCCTTGTTGCACCCCTCAGCGAAAAATGTGATAAGGCTCTGAGTCGATGGCGGCGTCCTGATAGTCGAGAATATGAGAAAATAAAAAAAGTAGGGTGTGATCCTTATGAGAATATAAGGTCTGCCATATCAAATATTCAGCTGGCGACTTCTAAAGACTCTTCGGGAGATAAATTGCAAATTGATCGATATAATTTGGATTTGTGGAGCAAGCAGGCAAATTCACTGATGGAGAAAAATAAATATCAGCTTTCTGATCAAATGGATTATGCACACAGAGACAAGCTTCTAAGTGAGGCGGAAGAAAGTCGAAAGGGCCTAACTCCAGGTGAAGCTGATGAGGAGCTAAGGCGAAGTCTTAAGGCTGGAAAGGCATTGATTGATTACGAGCATCAGATTAAGAAGGAAAATAGAGAAGTTGTGAGTTGGTATATCAAGCTATTGCGGGAAACGATTTAGGCACTTAGACGGTTGGTGGTGTAATGGCATTGTTTTTGCCGCACGCACTGAATTAAATTTTTCGTGAATTTATTATCCGTCTTCGAGTGTGGCGATGAAAAAACGGAGAGGATGTATAAAATTTATCAAATGGCGCAAGAAAACAAAAGGTTAAGTGTCTCTTGAGAGTCCTATCGATGCTTAAAGGTCACCACTTCAGAGATTAGAAAAGAGCCAATTATGATTAAAGGAAATGTAACCAAAACTGCCAAACCCAAAAAAGCTAAAAAAAAGGAGGAGGAAAAGGTAAGAGATGATTTCCTGCAGTCGGTTAAAAATCAACTTCGTGAAACCTGTGGTGGCATATGTTCTAATCCTCAATGCAGGGCTTACACCTTCGGACCGTCATTGGAAAAAAGAAACGGCCATTCCAGCATAGGCGTAGCTGCTCACATTGCCGCTGCCGCTCCCGGCCCCGGCGCACGCCGCTATAACGCGGATATGACAGCGGACGAGCGTAGTGCAGCGGCTAACGGAATCTGGCTATGTCAATCCTGCTCGAAGCTCATTGATACAGATGAAGTTCGATTTCCTGTTGAACTGCTCAAAAAATGGAAATTCGAAGCTGAGAAGCGTGCTATGGAGTTGATAGGTAAGACCTCCATCGGCCCTGATGAGCTACAACAAAAGCTGGTTGAAGCTGTTGCAAGCGCTACCCAGCTCGCCTACACAGGCATGGGGGACTTTAGCAGAGCGCCACTCCCTGGTTTTGTCCGTGGGTATGAAAACTACCTCAGTCAGCTCGATCCTCGCTTCGAGATCAAGACCACGGTTAGAGGGACTCATCTACATAATGAAATCAGTGTCAAACCAGGAGAAAGTGCGAAAATAGAAATTAGATTTAAAGATGAAGGCATAGCCCGTGAAGCCAATCAGAAATGGAAAAATTTTCTAGAAACGGGAGAAGATATTCAGCTAAAAACTAACGAGTTTGAGTTTGTTGGCTCTGCTTTATTCGAAATGCTTAACCAGAAGAAAAATGATGGTTTGCTGGTTTTGGAACCGCAAAAGACTGCTGTGCCGTCTACTCTGTATCTAAAGTCGATCCAGCATGATGCAGAATTTGAATTAGCTTCGTTTGACTCCTATCTTCATACGGCGGGCGATAATCTTTTCATATTAGGAGAGTGTCTTAATGGGTTGCTTAGTCAAAAATACACTTACAACTCAAAAAACCTTCAAGTAAATATTGATTATAACTTTAATCCTCAGAAGTGGATTGGTTCAAGATTTTCAAATATTGAGTATCTGCCAAAGCTTTTAAAGGCAGTTAGCTTTCTTAAGCGTGACGTACAATCAAAGATAGTTATTGAGTTTAATCTTGGCGGGCATATATTGTCGTTTGGAGAAAATACTACGCACGACCTATTCCCGTTTTATGATTTTTTTGCTCATGTTGTGCAGTTAATAGACAGGGCGAAGACAGTTGCCGCGGCAATCGACAGCGAGCTTAGAGTTTTAAGTATAGATTTGTCTGAGCACGATGAAAGACTTATCAATATTTATAGTGGAATATTGCGAAATAACCTGGTTGTGAGCCAGCCGTTTGGTAAAGAAATTCTTGCAGTGAATGCTTTAAAAATATCAGAAAAAACTCTGCAATCAATGAATGACGGGGGGCTTGCCTCCTATCTAAAAATTAACGAGCGCTGCGGTGATGATTTTGATCTGCTCGGGAATGTGGTGAGGCCACCAGTGTTTCAAAGTGTTTTGCAAGGCTTTGAAGCAGTGTTTTTTACTGATCTTGATTCACAATCAGGAAGAGAGATAGGTATCAAGGTTTATGCTGTCGAAGGAACAACTATAACGCATAGTGTAGAGGGTAATGAATTCAAGTTATTAAAACAAGACGTGGCGTAATGTCTAATTAATAAACTTGTAAGTTGATTTAAGGGTTTTCGATGTCGGAGATTTGTAATTGCAACTATTACGATATCTCCGGCAGGGTTTTCATCAAATTCCCAGCAGCGCTAAGAGTGAACAAATCCAATCCCCAGCTACGCGCGAACGACGGATTCTGGCCGGAAGGCGGAAGGCGGAAGGCGGAAACGGCAGCTTTTGGCCGCCAGCAGCCGATTACGAAGGGCAGCTATGGGTCGAATAGCGACGGTCTAGCGTCGACTGTCACTAACGATGATCAGACTTCCGTCTGTTCCGCCATTTCTAGGGCATCATCGACTTCGATTCCCAGGTATCTGACGGTGCTTTCAAGCTTCGTATGACCAAACAGAGGAAAAGGGGACAGATGTATTTCTTCGCGCTCACAGAAAATTTGCTTCGATCAAAAGCAACCCCCACAGATTCGTCGCCAAACTACATCGAAATTTCCTACAACCTAATAGGCTTGCACCTAGGAAGCAACCTTACTAACCTCCCTCTGCCGCTGCCAATACAGCGACCGGGTGTGGTAGCCCGTTTTTCTCATAGGAGCCCAGTTCATTGGAGTTCCAAATGCTCGACGAAAACGTTAACCCCTCCGAAACTTCTGAATCCCCACCCCGCAAACCCGCCGAGGCCGAGCGCCGGGCAAACCCGATCTTCGCCGTCGTCCCCACCGCAAGCACTGAAACCCTGCTGGTTCACGCCTGCGAAACACTCGCTTCTGCAAGCGTTATGGCCAGTGAGCTGGCGTTCATACTCGAAGGCCCCAAATGCAATTTGGCACTGGGCATTCAGCAAATGATTGCGTTAGCAGAATTGACGGTGAATCGGGTGCTGGATCAGGTTGACCCGCAGGAGTAGGCGAGGGCGTTGATATAACGTGATGCGCCAACAGAAGCTCTGCCCCAATTAGTCGGGGCAGGGCTTTTTTGTTTTTGGATTGAAGCCACAGCATCAGAGATCGCCAACCCTGCGTCTTCATCACTCGGAAAAGAATGAGTTAGGATCATCAAAGCCTAAAAACGGAACCTCTCAACCAAAGGACGCGACACTCATGGAAACCCCTTTTTCTCAGATCAGCGAGCGTTTGAACAATCGCCGATTTACCGTCGCGAATAACGCTCAAGGGCTGTCCGGTGCAGGCACCGTGTTTCACTACCACGTTGAGGGGAATGCCATTTCGAGCACTTATGAGGGCGGACGGATACGCATCGGTCATCAAGTCGGGCGTGTGACAGGCCCCGATACGATTGAGCTGCTTTTTCAGTGTTTGACGGCGGATGGCGAGATGCTTGCCGGCTGGTCTCGTGGCACTGTGGGCGTTGATCACGCAGGGCGTACCACTCTGGCCTTCGTTTGGGGTTGGTTGTCGGGCGCGACGGGTGGTGGGGAGTCGAGCTACGTCGAGCTTACGGCGTAACGGTTAAGGTTTATGATCATTGCGTCGACACCCGTGCGGCAGTCGCTCCGACTCGTTCAACAGTCCGATCCGTAATCAATAACGCGCCACTTTCATTGAGGAGAATGACCGTTCATGACGACGCAAACCGAAACCGCCATCCTGGCCGGTGGTTGCTTCTGGGGTATGCAGGATTTGCTGCGACGTTACCCCGGCGTGCTGTCCACACGGGTGGGTTACTCGGGAGGCGATGTGCCGAACGCGACTTATCGCAACCACGGCAATCACGCGGAAGCCATCGAGATCGTGTTCGATCCGCAACAAATCAGCTATCGCCAGATTCTCGAGTTTTTTTTCCAGATTCATGACCCGACGACTCAGAATCGCCAAGGCAACGATGTCGGCGCGAGCTACCGATCTGCGTTGTTCTACCTCAGTGATGAGCAGAAAGAGGTTGCCGAAGACACCGTGGCCGACGTCGAAGCTTCCGGCCTTTGGCCCGGCAAGGTGGTCACCGAAATCACCCCGGCCGGCCCGTTCTGGGAAGCGGAACCGGAACACCAGGATTACCTCGAACGGCTTCCCGACGGTTATACCTGCCACTTCATCCGACCCAACTGGAAATTGCCCAAACGCGGGTAATCAAGTACAGGGGCGGCTCGAATGAGCCGTCTCTGTTCAGCCGCTTTGAGGCAGGTTCAAACCCGCTTCAACACACTGTCCCCCGCATCCTTGGGCAACCTGATCACGTCAACCAACGCCAACAATCCCAACACCGCCACACCCACAAACGCCACTCGAAAGTCAGCCACCTGCGCCTGCAGCTCATGGCCTTGCACCGACATCGAAGCACGCAACAACAACGCAGCAACTGTCACCCCTAACCCCATGGCCAGTTGAAAAAATAGGCTGAACAACGCCGACGCTTCGCTCATGCGCGCCTTGGGTACGTCGGCAAAGCCGATGGAGTTGTAGCAGGTGAATTGCATGGATCGCGACAAGCCACCCACAAAAAGCACGGCGGCAATCACGGCAAATGGCGTCTGAGGGGTAAACAGCGCGCAGACCAGAATGGAAATTACGCCGATGATGCCATTGACCAGAAGGACTTGGCGAAAGCCATAACGCTGCATGATCGCCGTGGTGAACGGCTTCATCGCCAGGTTGCCGGCGAACACCGCGAGCACCAGCAGGCCGGCGTCGACGGGCGATAAGCCGAAGCCGACCTGGAACAGCAGCGGCAGCAAAAACGGCAAGGCGCTGATGGCCAGGCGAAAGAGTGATCCGCCGAAGAGGCTGACCCGGAAGGTGTTGATGGAAACGGTGCCGAGCGGCAAAAGCGGGTGGGTGTGATGTCGGCAGTGGTGCACGGCCCACACGACGAGGATCATGCCGGCGATCACTAGCGCGAGTCCTGAGTACATGGCGTTGCCGTGCTGGCTGCCCAGCCATTCCAGACCGCCCAGCAGCGAGGCGCAGGCGCCGGCCAACAGGGCGAAGCCTTTGCCGTCGAATGGGCGCACGTTGTCTTCTCGTCCTTCGGGCACCAGCCACAGTGCGGCAAATAGCGCCAACGCACCGAGCGGCAGGTTGACGTAAAAGATCCACGGCCATGATGCGTGGGTGACGATCAGGCCGCCCACGATTGGCCCGAGAATGGGCGCTACCAGGCCGGGCCAGGTAATCACCGCGATCATTTTTACCAGGTCTTTTTTGTCGGTGTTGCGCAGCACGGCCAGACGTCCTACCGGCACCATCAGTGCGCCGCCGATGCCCTGGAGCACGCGGGCGAACACGAACATTTCGATGTTCTGGCTGAGCCCGCACAGGAGCGAGGCGAGGGTGAAGACGATAATTGCGCCGGCAAACACTTTTCGCGCACCAAAGCGGTCGGCGATCCAGCTGGACAGCGGGATGAAGATCGCCACGGCAAGAATGTAGGCGGTGATGCCGATGTTCATGTCGACCGGCGTAATGCCAAATGCGCTGGCCATGGTGGGCAGCGCGGTGGCGATGACCGTCGCGTCGAGGTTTTCCATGAAAAAGGTCACCGCCACCACCAGCGCGATCAGCCGGGTTTGCAGGCGCAGGCCAGACTCGGCTGTGACACTTGAATCTGGCGTGGCGGGTGACTTCACCGATGTGATCCTTTTTCGAGGTGATTCAAACAAAAAACAACGCCACGAGTTTTACCATTCCGGGACCACTCAGTCTCTAGCTCTGAGGCTTGAGACGCTCGACGATTGCCTTGCCCACGTCCAGCGCGGAACCTGGGTTTTGGCCGGTCACCAGTTCGCGGTCGATGACGACGTTGGAGGTCCACGGCGAGGTGTTGCTGCGATAGACGCCGCCCGCTTGTTCCAGCGCCGTTTGCGGATAGAACTTCATCGCGCCGCCATTCAACAAGCCCTTGGCCAATTCCTCTTCCTGATTGCTGATGACCGTGAATTTGTAGCCGGCGTAGGTCCAGCCTTTGGTGGAGGCTTTGCCAGCGGTTTCGAGTTGTCGGGTGAATGCGACGGGATCGGCCAGGGTCGACAGCAGGGCAATCGGGCCGTGGCAGACGAGGGCGGTGGTCTTGCCGTTGTCATGGAAGTTGTTCAGCAGTTTCCCCAGCGCGGCGCTGTGCAGCAGGTCCTGCATTGGCGCGTGGCCGCCGGGGACGTAGACGGCATCGAAATGCTCGTAGCCGATCTGTTCGACCCGCGCGAGGCTGATGACCGGCGACTCGCCTTTTGAAGTGACTTTTAGCTGATCCAGCAGCGCCTTGTGCGCCTGTAAGGCCGCCACGTCATTGTTGAAATACATCTTGTCGTTGGACGATTGGTCCAGTGTCGGCGCCTTGCCAGTCGGTGTGGCGAAGGTGACCGAGTGCCCGGCATCGAGCAGCAGTTTCACCGGTTGCATCAGTTCGTTCAGGTAGAAACCGGTGGCGAAAACCTTCTGGTCCTTGAGGTCGAGGTGGTCGGAATCGGACAGCACGATCAGGACATTGCTGGCCTGTGCGTTGAAGGCAGCCGCGGAAATGGTCATGGCGAGGGCGAGTCGGGCGATAGGGCGCATGGGAGCTTCCGAACAGTGAGGTGATCGATCGGCGGTCGCCGGATCGTTGATTCACTATATTCATGCCTGTATGGGCGATAAACTCGCTGCGAAGGAAAGCACTTGTTCTTTGGAGGTAAGAGTGACCCGTCGATTCGATTATCTCGCGGACGTTGAAGTGTTCGTCACCGTGGTGGAAAAGGGCTCGTTGAGCGCCGGGGCGGTGTTTCTGGCGACCACGCCGTCGGTGGTCAGCCGGGCGATTTCGCGCCTGGAAGCGCGCCTCGGCGTCCAGCTGTTGCGGCGCACGACCCGGCGTCTGAGCCTGACCGAGGCGGGCCTGCTTTACCTTGAACAATCCCGCGCGGCGTTCGGGTTGATCGATGATGCCGAACGAACGATCCAGGGGCAGGAAGGCGAGTTGACCGGGCGTGTGCGGCTGAGTGTGCCGACGACCTACGGGCATTACCGGTTGCCGCCATTGCTGTGCCGCTTTACCCGGCAGTACCCGCAAGTGCGCATCGAGTTGAGCATCAGCAATCGCAATGTGGATTTGGTGGCGGAAGGGTATGACCTGGCGATTCGTCTCGGGCAATTGCCGGACAGTGGCCTGATCGGACGCAAGCTGGAGGACGCGGGTTTGTGCCTGGTCGCCGCGCCGGACTACCTGAAACGTGCCGGCACCCCGCGCAGTGTCGACGAGCTGGCGGCGCATGCCTGCTTGCCGTTTGTGATGCCCAGCAGCGGCCGCGTCGGGCCTTGGCTGTTTCGCGAACAGGGGGTTGATCGGGAGTGGATACCCGAGGCGAATGTGCAGGTGTCCGATGACGTGCTGGGCATTGTGTCCCTGGCCGAGCATGGCATGGGAATCTGCCAGAGCTACGATTTCATCGTTCGCGAGCGCATTCAAAGTGGACGCCTGGTGCCGCTGCTTGAACAGTCGGGCGGACGCTCCCGACCGTTCTCGGTGATCTATCCGCCCCATCGCCAATTGTCAGCGACCGCGCGGGCCTTGATCGACTTCCTGACCCGGGAAGTGGCCGAGCCAGACAGCGAGCCGTCCCGGTAGGTTTCAGCGTACTTGATGCACCGCAGCGCCTGGATCGCCAGCAAGCCGGCTCCTACAGGTTTTGCGCGAACCCTCAATCCCGAACACCCCCACAATTTGTAGGAGCCGGCTTGCCGGCGATGGCGATCTCACGGACGCCATCGCCAGCAAGCCGGGCTCCTACAGGTTTTGCGTGAACCCTCAATCCGGAACACACCCACAATTTGTAGGAGCCGGCTTGCTGGCGATAGCAATCTCACGGACGCCATCGCCAGCAAGCCGGGCTCCTACAGGTTTTGCGTGAACCCTCAATCCCGAACACACCCACAATTTGTAGGAGCCGGCTTGCTGGCGAAGGCGATCTCACGGACGCCATCGCCAGCAAGCTGGCTCCTACAGGTTGGATGGTGTCTCGCCCGGGGCGATTTTGTTCTGATCCGTATTTTTCTGCGCTATCTGCATCTGTCATGTACCAGTCCTGCGCCCCACAATGACCGCACGGTCCGCAGTCGCGGTAGCCACTGAACCGCAAACTCATCATGTAGGGGGCCCCATGCCCAAGATGGCCATTTTTCTGGGTGGATTTCTGCTGTTAACCATTTTGATCGGTGCCTTGGCCACGATCTCTCCGACCTGATTCCTTCCTTCAATGCGCAATAAGCACAACGCCTCCACTTGGGAGGCGTTGTTGTTTCAGCGGTACCGTTTATTTACAAGAATCCGTCGATGAACCCCGTAACCTGTAGGAGCCGGCTTGCCGGCGATGGCGTCCTCACGGCCACCACCGCATCGCCAGCAATCCGGCTCCTACAGGTCAAAACGATCCAGGTTCATCACCTTCGTCCACGCCGCTACGAAGTCTTTGACGAATTTCTCCTTCGCATCACTGCTGGCATACAGTTCGGCCAAGGCCCGCAGTTGCGCATTCGAGCCGAAGACCAGATCGACCCGCGTCCCGGTCCATTTCACTTGGCCGGTTTTGCGATCGCGCCCTTCGAACTCCTGATTGGCGTCCGACACCGGCTTCCATTCCACCCCCATGTCCAGCAGGTTTTTGAAGAAGTCGTTGGTCAACGCCTCCGGTTGCTGGGTGAACACCCCGTGTCGGGTTTGTCCGACGTTGGTGTTCAACACCCGCAAACCGCCCACGAGCACAGTCATTTCCGGTGCGCTGAGGGTCAGTTGTTGCGCCTTGTCGATCAACAGGTGCTCGGCCGTTACGCGGTAGCGGGTTTTCAGGTAGTTGCGGAAACCATCGGCGATGGGTTCGAGGAAGCCGAAGGATTCGACGTCCGTCTGCTCTTGCGAGGCGTCCGTCCGTCCCGGTGTGAACGGCACCGTCACGCTGTGACCGGCATTTTTTGCGGCTTGTTCGACACCGGCGCTGCCGGCCAGCACGATCAGGTCCGCCAGCGAGATTTTCTTGCCGCTGTTGTTGAACTCACGCTGAATGCTTTCCAGTTCCGCCAGCACGCTCGCCAGTTGTTCGGGTTGGTTGGCTTGCCAGGATTTCTGTGGCGCCAGTCGCAGGCGTCCACCGTTGGCGCCGCCACGTTTGTCGGAGCCACGGAAGCTCGACGCTGCCGCCCAGGCCGTTGATACCAGCTGCGAGACGCTCAGGCCAGAGGCGAGGATTTTGCTCTTGAGTGCTGCGACGTCACTGTCATTGACCAAGGCATGGTCGACCGGCGGAATCGGGTCTTGCCACAACAGTTCTTCCTTGGGCATTTCCGGGCCGAGGTAGCGTGAGAGCGGGCCCATGTCGCGGTGGATCAGCTTGAACCAGGCGCGGGCGAAGGCATCGGCCAACTGATCCGGATTGGCCAGGAAGCGCCGGGCAATCGGTTCATAGATCGGGTCTAAGCGCAGCGCCAGGTCCGAGGTGAGCATGGTCGGGTTACGCCGCTTGGACGGGTCGTGTGCATCCGGAATGGTGCCGGCCCCGGCGCCGTTTTTAGCCACCCACTGGTTCGCGCCTGCCGGGCTTTTGCTCAATTCCCACTCGAAGCCGAACAGGTTTTCCAGGTAGTTGTTGCTCCACCGGGTGGGCGTGGTGGTCCAGGTCACTTCCAGCCCGCTGGTGATGGTGTCCGGGCCTTTGCCGGTGCCGAAGCTGTTTTTCCAGCCAAGGCCCTGGGCTTCGAGACCGGCGGCTTCCGGCTCGGCACCGACGTTGTCGGCAGGGCCGGCGCCGTGGGTTTTACCGAAGGCGTGGCCGCCGGCGATCAGGGCCACGGTTTCTTCATCGTTCATGGCCATGCGGCCGAACGTTTCGCGGATGTCCAGGGCCGAAGCGACGGGATCGGGATTGCCTTCCGGACCTTCCGGGTTCACATAGATCAGGCCCATCTGCACGGCGGCCAGTGGGTTTTCCAGATTGCGCCCCTCATCGGTACGGCTGTCTTCATTTCTCCCGGGCTCGGCCACCAGTGGAACATCGCCGGGTGCTTGCACGGGTTTTTGCGCTTTGTCGTAGCGAACGTCACCGCCCAGCCATTTGTTTTCCGAGCCCCAATAAACGTCTTCATCGGGTTCCCAGACGTCTGCGCGGCCACCGGAAAAACCAAAGGTCTTGAAGCCCATCGACTCCAGCGCGACGTTACCGGTGAGGACGATCAGGTCGGCCCAGGAAATGTTGTTGCCATATTTTTGCTTGATCGGCCACAGCAGCCGGCGCGCCTTGTCGAGGCTGACGTTGTCCGGCCAGCTGTTGAGCGGGGCAAAGCGTTGCTGACCGGAACCGGCACCGCCACGACCGTCACCGGTGCGGTACGTGCCGGCGGCGTGCCAGGCCATGCGGATGAACAGCGGCCCATAGTGACCGAAGTCTGCTGGCCACCAGTCTTGTGAGTCGGTCATCAGTGCAGTCAGGTCGCGCTTGACCGCCGCAAAGTCGAGTTTTTTGAACGCTTCGGCGTAGTTGAAGCCCTCGTCCATGGGGTCTGACAGGGACGAGTGCTGGTGCAGGATCTTCAGATTCAGTTGGTTCGGCCACCAGTCACGGTTGGTGGTGCCACCGCCTGCGGCATGATTGAACGGGCATTTCGATTCGTTTGCCATGTGCGAGCTACCTTTGGTCGTGTTCATCCGGCTATCGGGCCCGGGGCGGGCGTTAAATAGCAACGAGCGGAATCAAGGACATAGGCTGCAGGGCCAGCAGTTGGATCAACTGATTGTGGTGACCACACGGGAATTCTGAACAGCGGCAATCAGGTTGCCTGCGCGGTGGCCCACGGGTGGCCTAGTCAAGCTTCGGGCTCATTCCTGTCTCCTTTTCAGCGCTAATCCGGCCGGCTTATGGCGCCAGCGCAGACTAAGGTTAGACCTGAGTCGGGAAGTCAGCTAATAGGGCGAGTGTTGGGGCGTGATAGACGTACTCTTTCAATCTGGCGCCCGGAAACATTTCAAGGCCTCGGTTGTTTGCGCTACTGGCTGGGTGCCACAATACTTCTTTGACGAAGCATCATGATCAGGCGGATCAAATGGAAGGACTCGGACCCCGGTATGACCCGGATGCTTTGATAGCAGCGCAGGTACGCACTGATCGCCTGCACCAGTTGTTCCATCAGTCGGTGACGGCGATTCCGGGCAGTGTCCTGGCGGCGATCATGCTGTGCCTGCTGTGTTGGGAGCGCTTCGATCACCACGTCATTTTTTGGTGGATGGGCATTCTGACGGCGTCGACTTCATTGCGCGTCTCGATGTTTATCGCCTATTTCCGCAGCGACAAAAGTACGCGCACACCTGAGCAATGGGAGTGGAAATACTGGAGCACGCTGGTGTTATCTGCCGGTATCTGGGGCGCGGGCGCGCTGGCATTGATGCCCCCGGACGATATTCTGGCTCAGTCACTGGTCATGCTTTTTACCGTCGGGATGTCGGTCAGTGCGGTGTCCTGCTATTCGGCCTACCGATACATGACGCTGGTGTCCATTGGCCTGGTGTTGTTGCCGTGCACGATATGGCTGTTGTTCCAGCCGTCAGCGATGCAAGTCGGCATGGCACTGGCGGTGCTGGTGTTCGCCTCATTCGTGGCCAGCGCTACCCGCAAACTCTCCGATGCGGTGGAAACCGCCTTTCGATTGACCCGTGAAATGGAGCAGGCGCACCGCATTTCCAATCTTGCCGCGCAGACCGATGAACTCACCGGCCTGAGGAATCGCCGGGCTTTTTTCGAGCACGCCCAGCAGTTGCACAGTTACTGCAAAAACAATCAGCTGCCGCTGTGCGCCGTGATGCTGGATATGGATCACTTCAAACACATCAATGACACCTATGGCCATCAGGTCGGGGACCAAGTGCTGAGTCAGATGGGCCTGGTCATCAGCACCTCGTTTCGTGAAACGGATGTCTACGGCAGGCTGGGGGGAGAGGAGTTCGCCATTCTGCTCCCGGACACCTCGATTGAGGAAACCCTGAACATTGCCGAGCAACTCATCCGCTCGATTGCCGAACTGATGACCGGGCCGGTGCATTGCATAACGGCCAGCCTCGGTGTCGCGTCGATGGACGCCTCCGACCTTGATTTGCACAGCTTGATGAACAACGCCGATAAGGCCCTGTATCGAGCCAAGGCCCGTGGCCGAAACCAGATCGCCGTTTCCGAGTGATGCCGTGCAAGGCTTGTGACCTCGCGGTCATTCAAGTTGCACCGGCAGAGCGCGCTTCTATATAGTGGCAAAATAATATCAACTATAAATAATTTGCCAGCAGGGCTGCATTCACACCGTTGGGCGCTCCGTGCTGGTTGACGAATCGCGCACTTGAGAATGTCCATGCCTAATCGCTCTCTGCACTTCAAGCTGTTCTGGACGGCCCTGATCGGGACCGTCGTCGTCATGGCGCTGCTGCTGGGCTCCATCGCCTATATCGCTTATGGCTCCTCCATCAAAGAAACCGCCGAGCTGGTCGACACGGTCGTCAAGGCCAATGCCAAGGAAGTGGAAGTCGAACTGGGTGTCGGTTTTACCGTCGCCGAATCGCTGGCCAGTGTCGCAACGGCCATGCAGCAACAGCACGTTGATCGCAAGACCGCCGATGCGGTGACCCGCCAACTGTTTGAAGCCAATCCGCAACTTTTGGGCCTGGGGCAGTATTGGGAAACCAACGCCTTCGATGGCAAGGACAGCGAATTCGCCAACCAGCCGAATCACGACGCCACCGGCCGTTACCTGACCTACTGGAACCGTGCGAGTGGCTCGGTGAAATCGGAAGCGCTCAGCGGTTATGCCCCGGAAAATGCCGATAACCAGTACTACTATCAGCCGCTGCACAGCCGTCAGCCGTGGGCTTCCGAACCGTTTGCCTACAGCACGGGCAGCGGCCAGAAAGTCATGATGGTGTCGATCATGGCGCCACTGTTGCAGGGCGGCAAAGCCCTGGGCGTGGCGGGTGTCGATATCCCGCTTGAAAGCATCAATCGCCAACTGGCGAAAATCGATGCCTACAAAGGTTATGGCGCTCTGGTTTCGAGCAACGGCCTGTACGCCAGCCACCCTGATGCGAAGCGTTTGAGCCAGCCGGCCGACGATTTGCCGACGGCTGCCAAAGAGGCGATCAAGGCCGGTCAGCCGTATGACTTCCAGCGCGATGGCTGGGGTTATGTGTTGCAACCGGTGCGCATCGGCAAAGCCCCGAACACCTGGGCGCTGATGGTGGCGTACCCGCTGGCCGAAGCCATGGCGGGTATCAATCAGTTCCTCTGGACCGCCGTCGTCATCGGCCTGGTGGCGCTGTTGGCATTGGCCATCGTGCTCTGGCATTTGCTGGCGTGGCACATTCGTCCGCTGTCCGGCCTGACGGTCGGCATCCAGGCCTGGGGCGGCGAATTGGGCCTGCGATTTGAACAACGCAGCGGCGATGAAACCGGCAAACTGGCGGGCGCGTTCAACCAGTTTATCCAGCGCCTGGGGGATCTGGTGGGGTCGATTCGCCACAGCAGCGGCGCCCTGATGCAGATCTCCAATCACCTGGGCGATACCACTCAGGCCGTTGCCGACCGTGCGACGTCGCAGCACACCGCGACCGAAGAAATGGCCAGCGGCGTCACCGCGCTGGCGCACTCGGTCACCGAGATGTCGCAGCAAGCCGAAGACGTGGAGCAACTGGCGCGCAACACCGAAGAGCTGACCAAGCATATCTCCGGCGATATGAACCAGACCCTGGCCGGGATCACCCACATCGACCAGACCATGGACGACGTTGCCGGCACTGTGGGCGACCTGGAAAAACGCTCGCAGCAGATTGCCGGGATCATCGCGGTGATTCGCAGCATCGCCGACCAGACCAACCTCCTGGCCCTGAACGCTGCAATCGAAGCCGCACGGGCAGGCGAGCAAGGTCGTGGTTTCGCCGTGGTGGCGGACGAAGTTCGGCAACTGGCAGAACGCACCAGCCGCTCGACCGGTGAAATCGGCGAGATGATCGGCGCCATCGGTTCTGATGTGCGCAACACGGTTGCCAACGTCCAGCAAGTCGGCGAAGCGGTGCGCCTGGGCGTGGTGCAACTGACCACGTCGGCACAAGGTGTCGATCAGATTCGCCAGCATGCCCAGGACATTCTGACGCGCATCAGCGAAGTGGCACGCCAGACCCAAAGCCAGGCCGCCACCGGTGAGCAATTGTCCGTCGCCATCCAGGGTGTCAGCCGGATCTCCGAGCAGAACGATCACGCGATCCGCAGCCTGCTCGATCAGTCGCTGCAATTACGCGATCAGGCCGGGTCGTTGAACCAGCAACTGACGCAATTCAAGGATTGAGAACTGCCTGCAGGAGGCGGCGGCGAAATCTTGCGCCGTCGCCGCTGACCACCGGCGCTCAGGCTTTTTCGCACGGACAGTGGCAGTTAATGCGCGGGGTGTTTGATGACAGTATTCTGTCTGCATAACAATCACCGCTGAATTGTGCGAGCGCCAACCCTTGAAGAGTCGAGCATTGCTGGTTGGGGTGGACATGGGCACCTCAAGCACTCGAGTCGTTGTCATGGACGAAAACGGCCGCAACCTGGGCGCCGCCAGTCGCCCCACACGTTTGTTGAATCCTGCGCGTCAGGTGTTCGAACAGAACCCTGACGAACTGTATGCCTCGGTCCTGCTGGCGATAAAAGATGCCTTGAGTCAGTCCGACTTCCAGCTCGCGGACGTTGGCGGCCTGGCGATTTGCGGACAGATGGCCGGGATTTCCACCATCGGCCGGGACTGGGAGGCGACCACGCCTTATGACTCGTGGCTGGATCTGCGTTGCGCCAGCCAGGTCCCGCGACTGAAGGCCTGCGAGCCACAGATCATCCAATGCTCGGGTGGCCCGGTGAGTGCCAATCACGCGGCGAAATGGCTGTATTGGCGCGAGGAGCAACCACACACCTACCGCAAGATCAGCAAGATCATCATGCCGGCCGCGTATGTGGCGGGGCGCATGGCTGACTTGAACAGCGATGCCGCGTTCATGGATTACACCTACCTGGGCTTCAACAGTTTTGCCGACAGCCAGGCGATGCAATGGAACACTTCGCTCATTGAGGCATTCGGCCTTGAGGCCGACCGGCTGCCCACGCTGGTAAAACCCTGGGATCGCATCGGCGCGGTCGGCCCCAGTGCGTCGAGCGTTTGCGGACTGTTGGCCGGCACGCCGATTTATGCCGGCTGTGGGGATATCGCCGCCTCGTTGCTGGGCACCAGGGCCTTCACGCCGGGGCAACTGTTCGACATTGCCGGCACCGGTTCAGTGTTGGCGACGTTGCTCGACCACTATGCGGTCGACTCGCAGCACAACACCCTCGCCACGTTCCGGCATTGCATCCCCGAGCTGTTTTATTCGATGGCCTACGTCGGTGGGGCCGGCATCAGCCTCAATCGGTTCGGTCTCGATAGCGTCGAATGCCAACAGCTCGAACAGCGGGCCGCCGCGCCGTTGGCCGAGCGCAATAAATTATTGTTCTTGCCCCATCTCGGCGGGCGCCATGCGCCGTTCGATGCCTCGCTGGCGGGCGCCTTCGTCGGTCTCGACTGGACCCACGACCGCAACGACCAATACCGGGCGATGCTGGAGTCGATTGCCTACGAATACGCGCGTTTTCTCGGGTGCATGAAGGACATGCAGATCGTTGTCGATCAGGGTGATGTATTCAGTCTGGGCGGCGGCTCCGGCAGCCAGCTGTTTAACCAGATCAAGGCCGATGTGCTGGGCCTGCCTTATCGCAAACCCCCAGCCGCCGAGTACGGTGTGCTCGGCGCAGCCATGTTGGCAGGGCACGGTGCCGGGGTGTTCGCTGATTTGCAGCAGACCGCCACTGATTGGCCGCGTCCGGACGAAACCCTGACCTTGCCCGACGTTTCGAAACAGGCGTTCTATGCCGGCATGCGCAAGGCCTATGAGCGAATGCTGACAAACCTCAAGCCGGTATTTGCCGATCTGCAGACGGTTTCGCTTCCCTGAGCACGATGGCGTCGGGTGTCGGGCTCAGAATGTGTCGCGACGCGGTGTCGAGGTGCTTGAAGTACTGAACGGCAAACTCCACGAAGGATCTGACCCGTGGCGGTAATTTCTTCCCGCCTTCGGTGAGCAAATGGAACCCCGTGGTGGGGCATTGATAGTCTTCCAGCAGCGGCACCAGCCGCTTGGCCTGAATGTCCTCCGCCACCTCCCAGACCGACTTCCAGATAATTCCCAAGCCTTGAACCGCCCACTGGCGCAGGGTAAAGCCGTCGTTGGCCAGCCGGTTGCCCTTGACCTGAATCGTGGTCGGCACGCCCTTGTTGATGAACTTCCAGCGATCCAGTGCAAAGTCGGCGCGCAGTTGCACCAGGCAGTTGTGTTGATGCAGGTCTTCGGGGTGCAGGGGCGTGCCGTGTTGTTCAAGGTACTGCGGCGAACAGCAGACCATTTGCCGGTCCACACCCAGGCTGCGGGCGATCAGCGAGCTGTCCGGCAGGTCGCCGAAACGGATCGCGATGTCCGAGCCGGACTCGACGAAGTCCAGTATCCGGTCAGTGAAAAACAGGCGGATGCTGACATGCGGGTTTTCGCGGATAAACGCATCGACCAATTGGCTGACCCACTGCCGACCCAGGTCGGTCGGGCAGGTCAGGCCGATGGTGCCCAGCAGGTCGCTTTGACCGTTTTTGATGACGCTGTCGAGCGCATCAACCTGTTCGAGAATTTTCAGGGCGTTTTCAAACAGCAACTGCCCTTCGGCGGTGGGGCTCAGGCTACGGGTGTTGCGCTTGAGCAAGCGCAAACCATAGAACTCCTCCATCGCCTTGAGCCGGCCACTCATGGCCGCTGGCGACAGGCCCATTTGTCGTCCGGCGGTTGAAAGTGACCCGGTCTGCACGACCAGGCGAAACATTCGCATGTCCTGTAATCGATCAACCATGGCAGTTCGTCTCGCGGAAGTTTCTTGTTAGTTGTTCATGAAGTATCGGCCGATTATTCAGTTAAAGCCATATTGTCGGCGGTGTTGATAAGTACGGCCATAAACATGAGAGCCCCTTGGGGCGGGCGTTTCAGGGTACTTGTGAAGGTAATTCAAATGAGTTTGTTGTTGGCTTCACCTTTCGGAATAGTTGAAAAGTCAATTTTTTAAAAGTGAATAGAAAATGCTGGGTGATTGTTAATAATGAATGCCTGCGCTTGATGAGTCACAATAAGAAGAGGGTTTATGTATGCGTGTTCAATATCAAGAGGCCGCCCCAGCGATTGATCTGGCCGGCCAATTCAAATTGGCGATGGGTCGCTTCGCCTCCTCCATAACCCTGATCACCACACTCGATGATGACGGCCACCCCCATGGTCTGGCGGCAACCGCTTTTTCTTCGGTGTCGATGGACCCCGCGTCGGCGCTGATCTGCATCAACCGAAGCGCCAGCGCCTCACCCGTGATCAAACGCTCCGGGCTGTTCTGCGTAAACATGCTGCAAAACAACCACGAACCGATCTGCAAGATTTTCAGTCAGCCGGACCTGCGCGAGCAGCGCTTCGTCGCAGGCGATTGGCAGACCGGTATGCACGGCATTCGTTACCTGGTCGACGCGCAGGCTGCGATCTTTTGCGAAGTGGTGCAGGAAATCGAACACGGCACGCACACCATATTCATCGGCAATGTCATTGATGTGATTACGCAACCTCTGGAAGCGCCGCTTCTGTATATGGGCGGGCGTTACAGGGAACTTAGGAATTAAACAGTCGTTGTGTCTTGCTCGGTCTTATAACAATTAGATAAGAAGTGGATGTGGGTATGAATAATCAGTTGCTGGTGAAATCAAGACTGTCCGGGTCCATTCCCAAGTGGATCGGACTGGACACCAATGTCGCAGGCCCGATGATCGGCCTTTTATTGTTATGCACGGTATTAACAGTCTTCACCGATAGTTTTCTGACGTTGAGTAACCTGCTCAACGTACTGGATCAAGTCACCGTGCTCGGCATCATGGCGCTGGGCATGACGCTGGTGATTCTCATCGGCGGTATCGACCTGTCCGTGGGCGCGGTGCTCGCGGTGGCGATCATGGTCATGAGCTGGCTCGAACAGGTGCTCGGGTTGCCGATGTGGGTCGCCATGCTCGGTGCGATCGCTGCCGGTGCGGCGTGTGGTTCAACCACGGCGTTGATGGTGGTCAGGGCAGGGTTGCCGTCTTTCATTGCGACGCTGGCAATGATGTCCATCGCTCGCGGGCTGGCCTACATGGTTACTGACGGCGCGCAAGTCAGCGGTTTCCCGGAGTGGTTCAGCAACCTCTCGGTGATTCGCTACGGCGGTGTGCTGTCGCTGACCGTGACCTGCTTCATCGTGCTGGCCCTGGTGTTCTGGTTCGTTCTCAAGTTCACCGTCCCCGGCCGCAGCCTGTACGCCATCGGCGGCAGCAGCAAGGTGGCCAAGCTCGCCGGCATTCGCGTCAAGGGCTACACCAGTGCCGTCTACATCATCTCGGGCATTTGCGCCGCGCTGGGCGGAATCATCATGACCTCGCGCCTGGACACTGCCGGAGCGGGCGCCGGCGTCGGTTATGAGCTGGATGTGATCGCGGCGGTAGTCATCGGTGGCGGCAGCCTCAAGGGCGGCGCCGGCAGCGTGGTCGGCACGATTGTCGGCGTACTGATCATCGGCGTTTTGCGCAACGGCTTGAACCTGGCCGGCATCTCTCCCTTCGTGCAGCAAGTGGTCATCGGCGCGGTGATTGCCTTCGCGGTGATGCTCGATCTGCTCAAGCGCAAAGCTGACTGAACCCCTTTGGTCGAACCGTCCAACACACAATAAAAAGGATAAAGACATGAACCTCCACGCATTTTCGCGGCGCTTTCTGTGGCTGCCGCTGTTGACCTGCATGATGTCGGCAGGCGTTCACGCCGAGAGTAAACCGGCGGAACAAATCACTGTCGGGATGTCGATCCCGAGCCTGCAATGGGTGTTCTACCTGATGGTCCGTGACGGCGTCATGGAACAGGCCAAGACCCTGGGTATCAAGAACGTGCTGGTGGCCGACGCACAGGCCGATCCCGCCCGCCAGGTCAGCCAGATTCAGGACATGTTGAGCAAGGGCATTGATGTGCTGCTCTATACCGCCACGGGCAGCGCGGCGTCGGCCGTGCCGGTGCGGCTGGCGCGTCAGCAGGGCGTGCCGGTGATCTGCATCGACAATTTCCCGAAGAACGTCGAATGCGATGCCTACATCTCCACCGATAACCTGGCGGCAGCGGGTGAGCTGGCCCGTCAGATGATCGCGCTGACCGGGGGCAAGGCTGAAATCGGCCTGCTCCAGGGCACCTTGGGCGACTCGACGGAAGTGGCTCGGGCCAAGGGCCTGAACGCGGTGCTGTCCCAGGCGCCGGAGATGAAAATCGTCGACCAGAAACCTACTGACTGGCTACAGGACAACGGCTTCAAAGTTGCCCAGGACATGCTGCAGAAGAACCCGAAGATCAACGTCTTCATCGGGCGTTCCGATGCCCCGGCGCTCGGTGCCGCCCAGGCGGTCAAAGTCGCCAACATCGATCACAAGGTCTGGGTGTTCGGCTACGACGGTTTGCCGTCGGCCCTGGAAGCCATCCGCGACGGCAAACTGGACATGACCATCACCCAGCAAGCGGTGGAAATGGGCCGTACAGCCTTGCGCACTGCGGTGAATCTGCAACAAGGCAAACCGGTCGAGAAGACCCAGCTGCTGCCGGCCTTCGTCACCACCCGGGAAAACGTCGCGGCTTTCCTTGAGCAACATCCTTGAGATCGGCGAAGGAGGGCACGTCATGAAAGCGATCACCAGCGATCAGGCGCCGCTGTTCAGCGCCTGCAACATCGGAAAATCCTTCAACTCGGTCAAGGTGCTGGAGGACATCAGTCTCGATATCGGTTACGGGGAAGTGGTGGCGCTGCTGGGGGAAAACGGTGCGGGCAAATCGACCTTTTCCTCCATCGTCGCCGGAGCGCTGACGCCGTCCAAAGGCACGATGTTCCTCGCCGGCCAGCCCTATGCACCGACCGGTCCGGGGGCGGCGATTGCCCTGGGGATCAACATGATTCATCAGGAGATCCATCTGCTGCCTGACCTGAGCGTGGCCGAGAACGTTTTCCTCGGCCATCTACCGACCCGGGACGGGATCATCGACCGCAAGCACATGTACCGCGAGACAGAAAAACAGCTGCGTCGACTGGGCCTCGATATCTCGCCGGACACCCCTGTGCGCCAGTTGAAAATCGCCGCGCAGCAACTGGTGGAGATTGCCCGGGCACTGACGTTCAATTCGCGGCTGCTGATCCTCGACGAACCGACGGCGGCGCTGGGCAAGGAAGAGACCGACCTGTTGTTCAGACAGATCGAGGAGTTGAAGAAAGAGGGCGTTTCTTTCATCTACATCAGCCATCGGATGGAGGAGATTGCCAGGATCGCCGACAAGGTGGTGGTCATGCGCGATGGCCACCTCATTGCTCGCCACGAAACCGGAGCGGCCGATGTCAGCGTGCTGGTGTCGCAGATGGTCGGGCGTTCGATCGAGCGCTTGTTTCCGCAGCTGCCAGCGCCTCGCGAAGAGGTGGTGTTGAATGTCGAACAGCTATCGGACAAGGCCGGGCGCTTCCACGACATTTCGTTTTCGGTGAAGGCCGGCGAAGTCTTCGGCATCGCGGGCATCGTCGGCGCCGGCCGCACGGAGCTGGTTCAGGCGATTGCCGGGTTGAGTGCGGTGAATCACGGCAAGGTGATGCTGGGTGACCGGCACCTGCCGGCCAACAACGTGCTGGCGGCGATCCGTGCCGGCGTGGTGCTGATCCCCGAAGACCGCAAGTCCGAAGGTGTGGTGCTGAGCCAGACCATTGCCGAAAACCTTGCCTACTGCAATCTCGACAGCCTGAGCTCCTGCGGCGTCATGGCCAATCAGCGGGTGCTGGCGTTTGCCCAGGAGCGCATTGCGACACTGGGGATCAAGGGCCTGGCGGAACAGATGCTCGACAAGTTGTCGGGCGGCAATCAGCAGAAAGTGGTCATCGCGAAATGGATCGCGCGCAACCCGAAAGTCATCATTCTCGATGAGCCGACCCGGGGCATCGACATGGGCGCGCGAGCGGCGATTTACGAGTTGATCATCGAACTGTCGAAGACCGGCGTGTCGGTGATTGTCGTGAGTTCTGACCTTGAGGAAGTCATCGGTTTGTCCCATCGGGTGATGGTCATGGCGCGCGGTTGTTCCCAAGGGATTTTGCACCGACCGCAGATCGCGCCCGACACCATCATGACCCTGGCCACCGCTTGATAACGGGCTGTCACTGAGGAGCTCCATCATGTCTACCCCGTATCAACCGCTACCTTACCGGCCCTTTACCGAGTTGCTCGACTTGCGCGGTAAAACCGCCGTCGTCACCGGCGGTGGCAGTGGCATCGGGTTCGCCATCAGCCAACGGCTGGCCGAAGCCGGGGCCAACGTGCTGATCGGCAGCCTGGCGCCAGAGCGTTGCCATGAACTGATCGAAGCCGGTTTTGCCGTTTCGTTCCTGGCCACCGACGTCTGTCGTCCCGCCGACATCCAGGGCCTGGCAGACACCGCCATCGAGCGATACGGCCGCCTCGATATCTGGATCAACAACGCAGGCGTTTATCCGCTCAAGGCCGTTGACGACATTGATCCAGGTTTCTGGGATGAACTCCACGCCATCAATACGCGTGCGGTGTTTCTAGGGGCACAGGCCGCTCAACGGCAAATGCGCAAGCAGGCGAGCGCCGGGGCGATCGTCAATCTGTCGTCGATTTGCGGTCACCGGCCGATGGCCAATCACTGCACCTACGACGCGTCAAAAGGCGCGGTGCTGGCGATGACGCGAAGCCTGGCCAAGGACCTGAGCGCCTTCAACATTCGCGTCAACTCGGTATCCCCCGGGCTGACGGCAACGCCAGGCAATCTGGAGCCGGAGCTGCTGGCGCAACACCGACAGAACAACGTGTTGAACAACATTGCACTGGGGCGGCCGGCAGAGCCCTTCGAGATCGCCAATGCGGTGCTGTTTCTGGTGTCGCCGCTGGCCTCCTACGTGACGGGTATCGATCTGTTGGTGGACGGCGGCTGGTTGCTGCACGGCAGTTGAAGAGGCGCGGCTGATTGCGCTTGCTCAAGCCGATCGCCGCGAAAAATTGAACGCATCCCTTGAACGTTGCGACTTGCAGCGCCGGCACTGGCACGCCTGCAAAACGAGCGCACGTCCTGAAAGCGGTGTGCTGCGCATAGAAATCAAGCAGCGCACCGATCACTGAAAACAGCAGGAGAACGACATGAAACTTGCCATGTTCATGCAGCCCCTTCATCACAAGGGCTGGGATTATCACGAGATGTACGATCAGGATATTGCCTGCGCCGTCCACGCCGACGCCGTCGGTTTTGATGAGCTTTGGGTTGGCGAGCACACCTCGCAACGCACGGAGCCGGTGACCAATGCCCTGCAATTCATGTCCAGCCTGATTCCGCTGACCCGGCGCATGAAATTGTGCACCGGGGTGCTGAACCTGCCGCATCATTTTCCGGCGCGGATTGCCGCCGATGCCGCGATGTTCGATCACATGTCCAAGGGCCGTTTCATCATGGGCATCGGCCCGGGTGGTCTGGCCTCGGATTTCGAGGTGTTCGGCAGCAACGGCAAGGACCGTGGGCAGATGATGGTCGAATGCTACGAGATGATCCGCGCCATCTGGAACTCAAGCGCCCCTTACGAGTTTTCCTCGGAACACTTCCAGGTCAGCCTCAAGGACTCGGTGAATCACGAGCTGGAAATCGGCTACATGCCGACGCCGTTCCAGAAGCCGTTCCCACGGGTTGCAACCACGGCCATGAGCCCGTTTTCCGGAACGGCGAAACTGGCTGGGGCCAAAGACTGGGACCTGATGTCGGCCAACTTCAACCCGACGGCGACCGTGGCCTCGCATTGGCTGGCTTACTGCCAGGGCGCCGAAAGTGCCGGGATCAAGGCCGATGCGAACAACTGGCGCGTGGCCCGTTCGGTGTTCGTCGCCGACTCCCAGACCCAGGCCGAAGACTACCTGGCGCAAGACAGCTGCACCCTGCGCCGTTACTTCGATTACATGATCGATAACCTGTCCTCCAACAACTACACCAAGATCTTCAAGACCCGCCCCGACATGACCGACGAGGAAGTGACGGTCGATCACTGCATCAAGGAAATGGTGATTTACGGCGACGTGAATTCCGTGACCGAACAACTGGTCGCGTTCAGTGAGCAGACCGGGCCGTTCGGCACCTTGATGACCGCCTTCCACGAGTGGGATGACGAAGCACTGTGGCGGCGCTCGATGGAGCTGACGGCGCAGCAGGTCATGCCCCGTCTGAACGACTACATGACACCGCGTTTGAAAGCGCAGTAATCGCCTTGTCGCGATTGCGTGCGTGTGTACGGCCACGTCCCGGATGTGGCCGCAACTTTGGTAATGCGCCTGGACACTACACATGACTGATTTGACAAGACAGGACCTGCGCGAAGGTGATCGCGCGTTCGAACTGACCGCCACTGAACTGGCTCGCCTGCGGGAAAAAGCCCAGTTCATTCGCCTGGAAACCATCCGGCTGATCGAGATCGCCAAGGTCGGTCACTACACCTCGGTTTTTTCCGCCGCCGAGTTGTTCGCCGCGCTGTATTACGACGTGATGGACCTGCGGTTTGGCGAACCGAAATGGCCTGATCGCGACCGCTTCATGATGGGCAAGGGGCATGCGGCGGTCGGCCTGTTTCCGGTGCTGGTGGAGTGGGGCTTCTTTGCGAAAGAGATCCTCGATAACTACACGCGCCTCGGCAACCCGCTGGGCGATCACCCCGACATGCGCAAAGTGCCGGGCGTGGATTTCTCCTCCGGTTCCATCGGGCACGCCTTGTCCGGCGGCCTGGGCATGGCATTGGCCGGGCGCATGCTCGGTAAGTCGTTCACCACCTACGTGATGCTCGGCGACGGTGAAATGCAGGAAGGGCAGGTCTGGGAAGCGGCGCTGGGAGCGGCTCACCACAACGTCCACAACCTGGTGGCGATCATCGACCGTAACGGCTACCAGCTCGACGGCAATGTCGACGACGTCATCGGCATCGAACCGCTGGCGGACAAATGGATCGCCTTCGGTTGGGAAACCCACGTGGTCGACGGGCATGACCTGGCGGCGGTCACCCGTCTGTTGCGTCGCCTCAAGGCTGATACCACTCGCACGCAGCCGGTCTGCATCATCGCCAACACGGTGAAAGGCAAGGGCGTTTCCTACATGGAAACCGAGCCCGGCTGGCACCTCGGTTATCTCGATCCGGAAGATGCGCAACGTGCTATCGACGAAATCAAAAGCAAGGTGATTTAACTCATGAATACCGCACCTCTGTCGAACAACTCCTGGCAGTACCGGGAACTGAACAGCCAGACACCCAGCTTGAATGCCTTGTCCGATGCGCTGATCGAACTGGTCGAGCAGGGCGAGCCGATTGTCGCCGGCACCGCTGACTTGCAGTACTCCAACGGCCTGTCGAAATTTGCGCAGCTGCACCCGGAGCGTTTCGTGCAATTCGGGATTTCCGAACAAAACATGGTGTCGGCGGCAGCCGGCATGGCGGCGGTGGGCATGAAGCCGTTTGTGGCGACGTTTGCCTCGTTTCTGCCGTTGCTGTGCTGCGAGCAGATCCGCATGGACGTGGCGTACTCCGCGTTGCCGGTACGTTTGATCGGCCACCACGCCGGGATTTCCCTGGGCTTTTATGGCACTTCACACCACGCCACTGAAGACCTGGCGATCATGCGTTCGATTGCCGACATCACAGTGGTCGCACCGGCGGACGGCAATCAGCTCAAGGCGGCCATTCTGGCGTCGGCCAACTACCCGCAACCGATCTACTTCCGCATTCAGCGCGGGCGTGATCCGGTGGTGTATGAAACCGTTCCGGACTTTGTCTTCGGCAAAGCCACCGTGCACCTGACGGGCGATGAACTGACGATCATTGCCACCGGCTCCACGGTTCACCCGGCCCTTGAAGCGGCTCGGGCGTTGAATGCCGCGGGGCGTTCGGTGGGGGTGATCGACATGACGACCATCAAGCCGCTGGACCGTGAGGCGGTGCTGACTGCGGCGCGCAATAGCCGGGCGATTCTGACGGTGGAAGAGCACAACATCATCGGCGGCTTGGGTGGGGCGGTGTGTGAGGTGATTGCGGAAGAGGGCGTTGGGGTCAAAGTGCGGCGGCATGGCATTTACGACGAGTACAGCCTGATTGCGCCGCCGACTCATCTTTACCGGCATTACCGGCTTGATGCGGCCGGGATTGAAAGTGTGGCGCTGGAAGTGCTGGGTTGATTGCGGTTTTTTGCTGACTGATTGAGGCGGCTTTTGGTGAGGTCGCCTACGGTTTTTCCCTTTGGGCGTTATGGGCCTGTACGTGTGACCGGGGTGTTCATTGACGAGCGCGCTGGTTGCACGTTTTTTTTTTGCTTGGTGTTTGTGTACATATCCGTTTTTGCGGTTATGGCGGCTGGCGGTTTCGCCCTTACGGCGAGTCACTTGGAAGAGCCCCAAGTAACCAAGGGCTCTTGCCCCTTTCGTTCGGTGC